>NZ_JBHGAQ010000013.1:0-159570 GCF_042610505.1 Chryseobacterium sp. sg2396
CCAGACGGATATCCTGATTTATCCTAACCCGGTAAAAACAGTGCTGAATGTTAAAAACATAAGTCCTAAAGCGAATTATAAAATTTATAATGCTACAGGACAGTTGGTATCAAGCGGTATTATCTTAAACAATAAGATTGATGTCCATGCGTTAATCAACGGAATTTACGTTATCGATATCGATGATCTAAAAGGTACTGTACAGAAGAAATTTATCAAAGAATAAAATTAATTGATAAAAGCAAAAGTAAATAAGCTCCCAGAAATGAGAGCTTATTTTTTTAACATTTTTTAAATGATTGTTTGATTTTTTTAGGTCGTTCCTATTTATGAGTTCAATTAAAAACACCATAAATTCGTTGTTCCACAAAGGTCTGTTATGCTTATCATAAATTAAACTTTTTTTAACCTATGATAAAGTTGTGTTAATAGATGAAATTTATAATGTCAATATGTGTATTTAAGAAGAACATTTCATACCTTTGCAGTCACTCATGTTTAATTTGAGTTTTCATGGTTATTAGTTTTTTAATCCCTGTAGCAATACGGGGATTTTTTTATTGAAAAAAATATCCTGAAAAGTTTAAAAATTTTAATATCTGTTCTTTTTATCGTTGGTTTTTCGGAAGAAGAAATACTCTAAATCTTGCGTTGCTGCTGTAATTTTTACAGCTGTCATCCAGGAAAAGAGAAGGAGCATTTTTAAATTCTTCAATGTAATTCCGGCCTTCTTCTTCCAATGCAGGGATGATCACGTAATCATAGAGCGTCCTGGTAAACTCGCTGGTATCTTTCAAAATATTTTTTTTCTGTTTAAGTGCTTCGTTGAATGTCATGGCATCTAATAGTTTTTTACAAATTTAATCAATATTGTGTGAAAAATAGAATATTTGTGAGATTATAATCATAAATTTTAAGATTGATAGGTCTACATCGTGTTTACGGTGCTTAAATTTTACTGTTATGAGTTTTTGATTCTTATAGAAATATAAGTTTTTTTCCAGTTGTGATCTCGGTCATAAAAATATCTTTATAATGATTCTATTTTTACAATAGCAATAACACAATATTTATTCTCAGTAAGTTTGCCTCTCATTATGAGAGGTTTTTTTATGATTTTTTTACCTGCAGTATTTAGTAGAAGGTTGTTTAAAGGAATTAACTTCCATTTGTTTGTTACAACGTTTAAGCTTACAAGATTCTTTTTACTAAAGTGTCCGGTTAAATCTTCACAGCTCTTATGGTCACTAAGTGTTTCATTAACTGAGATAAATTGTAGGTTGCAGCAGTATTATTCACACAAGAATAAAGGAAATAATATCTATAAATAATGGATGATCTTTTCATTCTTTCTGTTCATTGTTGGGGAGGCAGTGTCGTTTAAAAATTTATCCATCTTAAATCAGACTTAATGTATTTAAATTATTGGTACGTTCTTTGAACTTGCCAACATATTTAATCACCACTATATCTTTCAAATTATTCCCTGGCTCCGGCCGGGGATTTTCTTTCAGTTATCATCCGAAATTCATTTTACAGGAAAAAATAGAGATAGAATTCAAACAGAAAACCTCCGGTCAAAGACCGGAGGTTTCAGAGGTACCTAGCGGATTCGAACCGCTGTAGATGGTGTTGCAGACCACTGCCTAGCCGCTCGGCCAAAGTACCATTTACCATTTTTGAGGTGTGCAAATATACTAAAATTTAGTTTTCAACAAAAATTTTTAAGGAATTTCTTTCGTGCCGATGCTTTCTATATCGCTTTTGGCCTGTATTTCAGTCTCATAATTTTTAAGATTGACAACTCTGGTATTGCTCCAGTTGTCATGAAACGCGTTTTCGCCTAAAAAGGATAACTGATCAATAAACGGCAGCATTCGGATGATGTTTCTAATGAAGTAATTTTTAGTGGTTGGTTTTGTTCCGTCGATCATAATCACACGTGTTCCCGTGATCATTTTTCCAATGCTTCTGCCCTTTGTAAGTGTTTCGATCAAAAACATGAACAGAACATAACAGCTCAACGTAATTCCGCAATCCAGAAGCGGATTTATATTTTTCATTTCTGTGCCTACCAATAATAATGAGGATCCCGAAACAAAGGTGTAGATGATTGCTGAGAATCCAATGAATAAAAGAGCCGCAATATATCCTAAGATTCCATCAATGATATAATTTAAAAGCCGGGATCCTTTAGATGCTCTGTTTCTGTCTACGATTTGTAAATATTCATGGGTTATAAATTTTAAATTTCTTTTACGGTCAGTTTCAAAGTCGCATTCGTGTCAATAACGGCAGTAATTCCGTAGGGATTCATAAAAATCTGGCCGGGTTTTAGATTAAACACGGCTCCAGTCATTTTCAATCCTTTATAATATTCTTTATTGAAAGCTTCCTCTATGCTCTTTTCCGAGCTTTTCTCTAATTCCTGTGTAGGAATTCCGTATTCTTCTTCAATGATCTTTACAATCCTGCCACGGAAAAGAAGCGTTGCCGTTTTCTGTAAAATATTGGCGGTCCGGAGATTGAATTTTGTATTCGACAGGACGATTTTCTTTCGGGTTTCATCATAAACGGGAATTCCGGAGATAAAAGCCTTTCCTTTTATATAACCTTCTGTTTCCGCTTCTATCATCACCTTGTCGTCCACCCCATATACTTTAATATCTTTAATTTTCACGGAAGAACCTCTGATATCATATTCTCTATTTAAAAACATATTACGGGCGATCTCCGTGGCTTCCGTAAAAGGGATGTTCGCCGTTGTCTGAAGTAAGAATGTATCGTTTAAAGCAGGAACAGAACTGAAATTTGCAGCGGTCTTTATAAGTGGAGAAGACGCAGGCTGTGTTCCTGTAAAAGTTTCGGAAAATACGTCAATTCCTAACTCGGTACCAATCTGGTTACTGTAAAATTTCAAAGGTGTTATATTGACTTTGATCGGGGTGATTTTAAGCCATGTTTTATATTCCTCCGAAATGTTGAACGGATTCGAAAAAGCATTCCAGGCCATGACAGCATATTGCTGGAAATTCAGCTGGGTTGCCAGCTGCTGATCGATGGTTTTGCTGAATTTCTGTTGCTGTTCGATCAGGCTTTTTTCTACCAGGCCGGTAATTGGGATCTTTATCCGCCCAAAGTCCAGAACAGGTTTTACCACCCACCGGAAGCCATTGGGTTCGGTATTCGTTTTAAGCGTCCAGTTACTTTGAAAATTAATCGTGGTACTGAAAGACATTACTGTTTCAAAAGTGGTATTCTGATACGTATAGACACCCAGCGTTCCGATACCTTTTTCAGCCCATATTTTTAGAGGCACTTCAATCAGTATGTTTTGATTTGTTCCTCCAACGAGTCGAATGGGCCGGGTTTTCCATACTTTTACCTTAAACTGGTCATTATTGTTATCCGTATAAGAATCGTCCTGATAAATAAGATCCTTTACCGAAGCATTGATGATATTGCTGATTTCTGCCAATGGAATGGCTACGGGCATGGTAATGCTCGATTTTATTTTCGGAAAATTGTAATCCGGGACCGGGTTTTCCGCACTGTTCTGTGCGAAAACATTGATGAAAAGAATCAGAAATAGTAATTTGATGACTTTCAAAGGAATAATTTTTATAGAAATTAAATCGGGAAGTTTTAATTTTCAGGCTTAAAACTCTTTTCCAGTTCGATGCCTGCGCCCTGCATTTCACCTTTCATGGGCGGGGCCGTCTTGGTAATTTTTAATTTGATATAATCGATTTGCGGAAATTTTTCGTGTATTCCGGAAATGATTCTTCCGGCTACATGCTCCAGCAGTTTGGATTTGATCTCCATTTCAGTATGGATGATTTCGTTGATGTCGGCATAGCTTACCGTATCGTTCAAATCATCAGATCCTGCCGCTTTCCACAAGTCTGTATGAAGTTCTGCATTTAGGATGTAATAGGTCCCGATACTGTTTTCTTCCGGCAAAACCCCGTGATAGGCGTATATTTTTACATTTTCAAGATAAATCCTGCTCATATTCCTTTACTTTTGGTAAGCAAAAATCGTTTTAATTCTGCAAAATCCGGCTGTATTTCGATACTTTTTTTCTCTTTTTTCATTAAGCCCTGCAGCGATCCGGGAATATCAATTTCAATCTGTACCGCTTTTTCAATAGCTTCAGGAAATTTTACCGGATGGGCAGTTCCCAGGATAAAGCCTTTCTTCCCGGGATTTTCTTCTAAATATTGCTCAAGGGCAGCATAAGCAACCGCGCTGTGGGGTTCAAGCAGATAATGATATTTTGTGTATACGTTCCTGATCGTCTGCAATGTTTTTTCGTCATTAACAGAATACCCTGAAATGGTATTTTTTATATTTTCAAAATTGTTATCAAAAAGTTCTGAGATCCGTACAAAATTACTCGGATTTCCGACGTCCATGGCATTGGAAAGCGTAGGTACCGTTTCATGATACAGTAACTCCTGGGTTTTTAAATACCTAGGAACGCTGTCGTTTTCGTTGCAGGCGGCAATAAAATGTTCGACAGGCAAACCTCTTAAATAGGCAAGAATTCCGGCACAGATGTTTCCGAAATTTCCGCTGGGCACAGAAATCACGGGTGGCTGCTTTTCCGTTTTCTGCCACTGTTTTAATGCCAGCAGATAGTAAACCTGCTGAGGAAGCCATCGGGCCACATTAATGGAATTGGCTGAGGTCAGAAATAAGTCTGCATTAATTTCCTGATCCGAAAAAGCCTGTTTTACCAGATTCTGACAATCGTCAAAGCTGCCATTGACTTCCAGTGCGGAAATATTTTCGCCAAGTGTAGTGAGTTGTTTCTCCTGCACCATACTTACTTTATTTTTCGGATATAAGATCACGACATTTACTCCCGGTGTTTTATAAAACCCATGAGCCACTGCGCCTCCGGTATCTCCGGAAGTAGCCACCAAAACCGTAACTTTTTTATTTTCATCTTTCAGAAAATAAGACAGGCAGCGGCTCATAAATCTGGCACCGATGTCCTTGAAAGCCAAAGTCGGTCCATGAAAAAGTTCCAGGGAATATATATTTCCGCTGATTTTTTTTAAAGGAATTTCAAAACTTACGGTTTCTGAGACGATTGCCCTTAAAATATCTGCCGGGACCTGATTCCCGACGAAATCTTTCATACATTGAAAGGCAATGTCTTCATTGGAAAACTGATGCAGATCTTCAATCCATTGAGGATCGAACGGTGGAATGGATTCAGGAAAAAACAATCCCTTATCTCTTCCCTGGCCTTTGATAGTTGCTGCTTTGAAATCAGCAGTTTCTTTTTTATCTTTTAAATTATAATAATTCATTTCTATTCTTTTTAATCCATGATGGTAATTCCTGACGGATTTATTTTTGAAATACAGACCATACTTTCAATCCCGATGCCGTCGTAAGTGTCTTTCATCATTTCTGCAATACACCGGGAAACTTTTTCCGTTTCAGACAGCATAAATACAGAAGGTCCTGAGCCTGAAATACCACCGCCTAATGCTTTCAATTCCATACTTTTCTTTTTTATTTCATCAAATTTCGGAATCAGAATGCTTCTTACGGGTTCTATAATAACATCTTTAAGGCTTCTGCCTATCAGTCCATAATCGTTTTTCTGAATTCCTGCGATCAGTCCGGCAATATTCCCCCATTGTGCTATTGCGTCCTTCAGGAGAACCGTGGTCTTTAAAATCTGTCTTGCATCTGACGTTTTTACTTCAATTTGCGGATGAACGGCTGTTACAAATAAATCAGGCGTACTGAGTGGAATGATATCCACCGGATCTGAGGATTTAACCAGAGTTATTCCGCCATAGATACAGGGCGCAATATTATCCGCATGTCTTACGCCGGAAGCAAGTTCTTCACCGAACATGGCAAAATAAACCAGTTCTTCTCTCTTGAAAATGTTTCCCAAAAGCTCATTGGCTCCTACTGCGGCCCCGGCGGCACTGGCAGCACTCGATCCGAGCCCGCTTCCCGGTTTTATTCTTTTACGGATGGTTACTTCAAAGCCTTTCTTCAGGTTCAGATGTTCAATCATTTTCAGCAATACAACGCCGGCTACATTGGCTGAAGGTTCTTCCGGCAATCCGAAATCATCCCTGTGCCGAATAATAACTTCAGGGGTTTCCAGCAGTTTCAGCTCCATTTCATCATAAGGTTCATGGATGGCCATTCCCAGAATATCGAATCCGCAAACCAAATTGGCAACGGTGGCCGGTACTTTTAATCTGACTTTTTTCATAAGTAATATTTTAAACGGAGCGGACAATATCAGCAAAAATACCACTGGCCGTAACTTCTGCTCCGGCTCCGGCACCTTTCACCACCAACGGCTGTTCAGAATACCTCAGGGTTTTAAAAATAACAATATTGTCTTTTCCGTACAGATGAAACAGATCGCTTTCGGGAGCTACATGCTGCAGTCCTATTTTGGCCTTTCCATCTTTGAATTCCGCAACATATTTCAAAATTTTTCCTCTGTATCTCGCACTTTCAAGCAACTTTCTAAAGTGATCTTCATATTTAAAAAGGGCTTTGTAAAAATCTTCTACACTCCCTTTCATACATTCTTCAGGCAGAAAGTCTTCAATTTCAACGGCCCCGAATTCAATAGGATAGCCTGCTTCTCTTGCCAGAATTAAGATTTTACGGGCAACATCGGTTCCCGCCAGATCAAGCCTGGGATCCGGTTCGGTGTAACCTTCCCGCTGTGCCTGGGCTACTACTTCTGAAAAAGATCTGCTTCCGTCATAGTGATTAAAAACAAAATTTAATGTTCCGCTCAGTACAGCCTGAATGGACGTTATTTTATCACCGCTTCTGATCAGGTCATTAATGGTTCCGATAATGGGAAGGCCTGCACCGACATTGGTTTCAAAGAAAAATTTACAGTTGTGGTTTCGGGCAACATTTTTTAAATTCTTATAATTTGCGAAATCTGAAGAAGCCGCAATTTTATTACAGGCTACAATATTCACACTGTGTTTTAATAGTTTTTCGTAAATGTGGGGAACATCCGGGCTTGCAGTAACATCTACAAAAACCGAATTTCTCAGATTTCCTGAAATCATTTCATCAGCAAACTTTTCTTCAGAAAATTCTATTCCGTTTTCATTCAACGTTAAAAATTCAGCTTCAGAAATGCCTTTGCTGGAAAAAAGCATTTTGCGGCTGTTGCAGAGGCCGGCAATTCTTAGACTGATAAGCATATTCTCTTTAAGATATTCGCTCTGATCGTAAATTTGACGGATTAATTTTGTGCCCACATTTCCAGTTCCGCAGATGTAAAGATGAACCTGTTTGACTTCAGATTCAAAAATTTCTTCATGCAAAACATTAACGGCTTTTCGGATATCTTTCTCTGAAATCACGATACTGATGTTCTTTTCCGAAGATCCCTGTGCAATTGCCCGGATGTTAATGCCGTTATTTCCGAGGCAACCGAACATTTTAGCACTTACGCCGCTTCTGCTTTTCATATTGTCTCCTACCAAAGCAATAATGCAGAGGCCGGTTTCAATTTTTACAGGTTCAATCCTTTTAAGTTTCAGGTCATCCTGAAAAGAGGAACTGATCGCCTTTTTTGCTGAAGAAACATCTTTCTCGTTAATGGCCACGGTAATGGAATGTTCCGATGAACTCTGGGTAATGAGAATCACACTAATTTCTTCCTGGTTGAGGCACTGAAATAATTTTGCAGAAAATCCCGGAACCCCGATCATCCCGCTGCCTTCCAGCGTCAGCAGTGCAATATGATCCATGTTTGAAATTCCAACTGCAAATTGCGGGTCCTCTTTATCTGGTGTTTTGGGATGACCGGAGATTAAGGTCCCGTATGCTTCAGGATCGAAAGTATTCTTTATTCTCAAATCAATATTTTTCGCCAAGACCGGCTGAATGGTTGGCGGATATAAAACTTTTGCCCCAAAGTGGGAGAGTTCCATAGCTTCAGCGTACGAAATTTCCGGGATCGGCTTTGCACGGGACACCAATCTGGGATCTGCCGTCATCATTCCGCTCACATCCGTCCAGATCTCAAGTTCTTCGGCATCGATGGCTGCAGCAATAATGGATGCCGTATAATCGGAACCGCCCCGCCCGAGGGTGGTAGGATTTCCGTTTTCATCTCCGGCGATAAAGCCAGGGGCGATGGAAATCCGGTTGTGGTTTTCCATGAAATATTCTCTGATATTTTTTTCCGTAAGCTCAGAATTTACTTTTGCATAGGTAAAATTGCTGTCGGTAACGATTCGTTCGGCAGAGTTCATCCAGGAAACGTCCAGGCCTTCGGACTGAAGTTTTGCATGGATGATGCGGGAAGAGAGAAATTCGCCGTAAGAAGTGATCCGGTCTTTGATTTTTGGAGTAAACTCTCCTAAGACAAAAGTTCCGTAGCAGAGGTCTTCGATATCATTAAAGTGTTTTTTGACGAAACTCAGCAGTGAACTCTGCGCAAAAATCGGGAGAAGTTCTTTTACAAGTTCCAGGTGCCTTTCTTCAAGCTCTTTTAAAGTCTCAATATAATGT
Source organism: Chryseobacterium sp. sg2396 (assembly GCF_042610505.1). Taxonomy (NCBI): domain Bacteria; kingdom Pseudomonadati; phylum Bacteroidota; class Flavobacteriia; order Flavobacteriales; family Weeksellaceae; genus Chryseobacterium; species Chryseobacterium sp. sg2396. The sequence goes on from NZ_JBHGAQ010000013.1 coordinate 8,542, forward strand.
TTATTCTGATCAGCGGCAGACTCTGCAGCATGTATCAGCTGATCGGTCACTCCCTGAAGTGCAGAGACCACCACCACAATTTTATTTTTTTCAGACGCTTTTTTTATAATGCTTTCAACCTTCGCTATATTTCCGGCATGGGCAACGGAAGTTCCTCCGAATTTTAAAACTTTCATTGGGTCTTGTTTTTAAGTTATAGTAAAATGAAATTGTACTCTTTTACAAAAGAGTATATACCTGCGGATGATATGTGAAAATATACCCCGTTATGGGGTAATTGTAGTGGTTGTAGTAATTGTAACAGAAACAAAAGGAACTTCCGAAATTGAGAAATTTCGAGCGGAAATATCAGATATGTTTCTTAAAAAATTCATTGTAACTGAAACAAATGTACAAATTATCTTTAAAAGAGCAAGAGATATTTCAGGATATAATTTAGATTGGCTGCATTTTGTAAAAATGTTTCAATGGTTTATAACGCGGTCAAAAGGGTTCAAAAATTTAAGTACTCAATGGAATAAGATAATTTACAACTAATAGTCTGACAAATAATACCACATAATACTTTGAGTATTTCAGATTCAGGATCATTATGCGTAAAATACTTTATGCCCGAAACATTGTGGTGATGTTATTTTTCACATTAAAAAGAAATATTTTTTTTAAACTCTAATATTTATACGGAAAAATGTTATATTTAGTCTATCAAACTATAAATAATTACTTATGAAAAATCTGAAAAAATTGAAGAGAAAAGATCTTTATCAGATCAGCGGAGCTGCTAACTGTAATGGCTGTCCTACAGGAGGATACGGACCGGGAGGGCCATCCAACGGCTATACGTATTCCTGTGAAGATTATAACGTATTGCCAAGCCGTTGTAAATCATGTGTCTTGGTAAGTTCTGAGTGCTTCAATCCTTAATAATCGGTAAACTTTAAACTAAATAATATGAAAAATTTAGAAAAGTTAGACAGACAGCATTTAAAAACCATTACAGGTAGTGGTGGAGACCAGTGTTCAACAGATTTAGACAGTGGACAGGCAGGGTGTGCGGAATGTACGTAACTAAGAGGCAGAAAAGTGTGTTTTTACTATTATAATCCTGTTGAATACCTAAATAATCCCGTATAAAAAATTGTTGGTATGAAAAAGTTAACCATATCAAAATTGAAATCAAAGGTTCTCTAAATTGTGCAGGCTGCCCTGTCAACAACAATTACGGAACAGGACCCGAATATTCTAACACGTGTGCTCAATATTTTGCACTGTCTCAGAACTGCCAGATGTGTGTAGACGTTAGCGCCGACTGTTATGAATAAGAGATGAAAATAAAAAAGCACTGCTAAAAACAGTGCTTTCTTTTATTTTATACTCTTCGAAAGATCCAACATCGCTTCAATCGGCTTTAATGCTTTTAGCCTTAATTCTTCATCAATAATGATTTCGGGAAGTTCGTACTTCATACACAGATAAAGCTTTTCCATCGTATTGCGTTTCATGTAGAAACATTCGGAGCAATTGCAGCTTTCGTCGAAAACCAGTGCGGGAATCAGTTCTTTGTGAGGGGCGCGTTTTTTCATTTCATGAAGAATGCCTTCTTCCGTGGCAATGATGAATTTCTGGCAGTCGTCCTGTTCCACGTAATTCAGCAGGGCAGAAGTGGAGCCGATAAAATGGGCCAGCTTCAGAACCGCTTCTTCACTTTCCGGGTGGGCAATCAGTTTCGCATCCGGGTTATCAGCAAGCTGTTTGGCAATCCTCTCCATGGAAAAAGCTTCGTGGACAATGCAGCTTCCGTCCCAAAGGATCATGTCGCGTCCCGTTTTCTGCGACAGGTATCTTCCTAAATTTTTATCCGGAGCAAAAATAATCGGGCGGTCTTTCGGCAGGGCTTCGATTACCGTTTCTGCATTGGAGCTGGTAACGATAATATCACTTTCAGCCTTGGTTTCTGCGTTACAGTTAATATAAGTTGCCACCAGTGCATCCGGGTGCTGCTCGCGCATTTTTCTTAATCCTTCTCCCGAACAGCCGTCTGCCAAAGAGCATCCTGCCATCGTATCCGGAAGAACCACTTTCTTGGTCGGATTTAAAATTTTTGCAGCTTCCGCCATGAAATGCACACCGCAGAATACGATCATATCTGCATTGGTATCTTTTGCCTGTCTTGCCAGCTGCAGGGAATCCCCTAAGAAATCAGCGATATCCTGAATTTCTCCCGGCTGGTAATAATGGGCCAGAATTACGGCGTTTTTTTCTTCTTTCAGCTTGAGAATCGCTTTTACGAGTTCTTCGCCTTCAGGAATAATCAGGTCTTTGATATCTAAAAATCCCCTTACCGGAATTGCAGATTTCGCTTTTTCTAATGTTTCGGTACTCATATCCACCTCAATGTTTTTATCGTTAACATCAGAAATTAAAATTCAGAAGCAGGAAAAGCGTATCTTTTACATTTCCAGCAGCCTTTCTTTAATTTCTGATAAAATGTTGTATTAAACTTTCGATTTCTTTTTTTGCTTCGTCCAGATCGGCATTGATCACGATCTTATCAAATTCCCCGGCATAAGAGATCTCTTCTTCTGCCTTGGCTACACGGATTTTAATGGTTTCCGCATCGTCCGTCCCTCTGGAGGTCAGCCTTCTTTCCAGTTCTTCAATGGAAGGCGGTTCGATGAAAATGGAAAGCGCCTGCTCCCCGAAATATTTCTTCAGGGAAATACCGCCTTTTACATCCACATCAAAGATCACGGTTTTGCCCTGGTTCCAGATCTTTTCCACTTCAGATTTCAGGGTTCCGTAATATTTGTCAGTATAGACTTCCTCGAATTCCACAAACGCGTCCTCGGAAATTTTCTGCCTGAATTCATCCGGGGTCAGAAAATGATAATCCACGGCATGCACTTCGCTGCCTCTTGGCTTCCTGGTGGTACATGAAATAGAGAACTGTAATTCATCAAAAACCTGCAGAGCGTGTTTTACCAATGTTGTTTTGCCGCTTCCCGATGGCGCTGAAAATATGATAACTTTATTGTTCAAAGTTTATGGTTTAAATTTAAATTCGTTATTTAAAGATCATTTGTTTCAAAGGGGTCAACCTTGAATATTAAACATTAAACTTTGAATTTAAAGCACATTTAACGTCTGTTCTTTAATTTTTTCCAGATCATCCTTCATCATCACTACCAGTTTCTGGATGGCAGCATGATTTGCTTTGGAACCCAGTGTGTTGATTTCACGGCCGATTTCCTGGGAAATAAACCCAAGTTTTTTTCCGTTAAAATCCTCATTGTCCATCACTTCCTTATAATATTTTAAATGCTGGGCAAGCCTTACTTTTTCTTCTGAAATATCCAGTTTTTCAGTAAAATAAGCCATTTCCTGGTAAAAACGGGTTTCATCCACATTTTCAAATTCTTTCAATGACTTCTGGTAACGCTCCTTTACGGCAACGATTCGCTCTTCTTCAAAAGGAACCACTTCGGCGAGATTTTTTTCAATGTTCTGAAGGTTTCTTTCCAGCTCTTCGTGCAGGATATTGCCTTCCGTCTTTCTGAATTCTTCGAAACGGTCGACCGCCGCATGTACGATTTTCGCCAATGCTTCCCATTCGCCTTCGGAAAGCTCGTCGGGTCTTGAAGTAATCGCATCCGGAAACCGTACCGCCATTTTCAGGTATTCAAAATCGGGACCGTCGGAGGCAACGTTTTTAAGCTCGGTGATATAAGAATCAATCAGGCTTTTGTTGATTTTTACATCGGTAGACTCTTCCAGGTTCTCCAGGTTGACATAGCAGTCTACCTTTCCGCGGATAATCCGGTCGTTAAGAATCTTTCGGATCTCGAATTCCTTCTCTTTGTACCGGAGCGGAATTTTGATATTCAAATCGAAGCTTTTACTGTTCAGTGATTTGATATCGATTGTGATCTTTTTCCCTTCAAAAACACCTTCGGCTCTACCAAAGCCGGTCATTGATAAAATCATAGTTTTTTATTGTAGTACAAAGATAAACATTTAAGTCTATAGTTTATTACATCCACAATCCGGAAGCTTAATGTAGAAAGTAAGATGGTTAAGGATATTTAACCATTAAGATTTGATGAAGGCTTAAAGAAATATTAAGTTGAGCATTGCTTTACCCATAATGCTTATAAAGCCTATTTGATTTTTCCTAACAAAATTTAACCCCTTCATTTCTTAACGGTTTAATGGCAAAAGGTTTTTAGGATTATTCTGTAAACTTTTAAATAGCTAAACAACGAAAGTCCTTTGCTTTTTTGCAGTATATTGAAATAATCTCATTTTCGTAAATTTGCCCTGTGAAAAGGAAAAATTTAATTTCTGTGGTAGGGCCTACTGGAATCGGGAAAACAAGACTGGCCATCGATCTGGCTAAATACTTCAGTACCGAAATTGTTTCCTGCGATTCGAGGCAGTTTTTCAGGGAAATGAAAATCGGAACGGCTTCCCCATCAGCGGAAGAACTGGCAGAGGCTCCGCACCATTTTATCGGTAATCTTTCGGTGGAAGATTATTATTCCATCGGGCAATATGAAGAAGATGCCTTAAAAAAACTTAACGAACTTTTTAAAGATCGTGATATTGTTATTTTGGTGGGCGGAAGCATGATGTATGAAAAAGCAGTGATCGAAGGACTGAACGACCTGCCGGAAGCAAATGAAGAAAACCAAAAGAAATTACAGGCTATTTTTGATAATGAAGGCATTGAAAAACTTCAGAAACTGTTGAAGGAACTCGACCCGGAATATTTTGCTGTCGTCGATTTTCACAACCACAGAAGGCTGCTGCGTGCCATTGATGTGATCTGGCAAACGGATAGGAAATATTCCGAACAGATTGCCGTTTCGCAGGATTCCAGAGACTTCAGGACCATTCGAATCGGCATCGAAGCACATAGGGAAGAACTGTACGGCAGAATTAACAGAAGGGTGGACCTGATGATGGAAAACGGTTTACTGGAAGAAGCCAGAAGTTTAGAAAAATTCAAACATTTAACAGCTTTAAACACGGTGGGTTATGCTGAATTGTTTAACTATTTCGCTGGAGAATGGGATCTGGATTTTGCTGTCTCCGAAATCAAGAAAAACAGCCGGAGATACGCCAAACGACAGCTTACCTGGTACCGGAAAGCCGATGATATTCACTATCTGCCGTTGGGATATGCTCAGGAGGATTTTGATGGTTTAGTTAATTATATTGAAGAACAGATTAATTCAAACCATTAAGATTTGATCTAGGAATTTAGAATATTAAGTTGAGTTCCGCTTTAAAAACAATGCTTATAAAATCTATCAGATTTTCTTAATGAAGCAACCACTTAACGAAATCTTAATGCTTCAAATAAAAAATGCAGTCCCGAAAGACCGCATTACGAACAATATAATTTAAAAGTGATTATTTCCAGCCGCCTCCCAGTGCCCGGTACAGGTCTACGATGCTGCTCAGTCTTTGTCTTTTTACAGAGGCCAGATTCAGTTCAGCCTGTAAAGAATTCCCCTGAGCGGTAATCACTTCCAGATAATTCGCCATTCCGCCTTTGTAGAGCATTTCGGCACTTTTGATTCCGTTTTTTAAAGTGGTTACCTGCTCGGAGGCTTTCTGTTCCTGAACTTTTAGGTTCTCGTTGGAAACCAGGGCGTCAGAAACTTCACCAACGGCATTCAGAACAGACTGACGGAAAGCCAGAACGTTTTTCTCACGCTGTATCTTAGCAACATTCAGGTTTGTTTTCAGCTGCCTTTTTTGGAAGACCGGCTGAGTAATTCCTCCAAGCACCGAACCGAATAAAGAAGCCGGAATCTGGAACCAGTTGTCGATCTTAAATGAATTCACGCCGCCATTGGCTGTAATCCGCAAAGCCGGATACATATTGGCCTGGGCAATACCCACCAGTGCGTTCGATTCCAGCAGCACCAGTTCCTGCTGGCGGACATCCGGACGGCGGCTGACCATTGCGGCCGGAAGCCCTGCGGAAATATCCTGTGGCAAAGAGGTTTCGGACATTTCGATCGTCCGCTCTATTTTCCCTGGATTTTCCCCGACCAAAATACTCAAAGCATTTTCCTGAACGGCAATATTCTGTTCAAGCTGGGTAATCAGGAGTTCGGTAGACTGCTTCTGCGCGGTCGCCTGCTGAACGCCAAGGGAAGTCGTGTCACCGCTTTGCCACATCTTTTCCGTGATGGATAAGGTATTTGTACTGAGCTCCAGATTCGATTTTGCAATCTGCTGCTGCTTATCGAGCATCAGTAAATTGTAATAACCCTGAGCAATAGCCGCCACCACCTGGGTTTGAATGGCTTTCGTGGCTTCATAAGTTTGCAGGTACTGCATTCTGGAAACTTCCTGCTGGTTTTTAATTTTTCCCCAGATGTCGGCTTCCCAGGATAAATTAAATGCGGCATTATAATCTTCCACATGATTCTGTCCTAAGAACAAATTCAGGCTTTGTCCGTTCATGCTGTTCTTAGACGGCTTCGAGATCTGCGCGGAGACACCGAACCCAACATCCGGATACTGAAGGTATTTTGCCTGCTTCAGTTTTTCCTGTGATGCGGCTACCTGTTTCAGGGCGATCTGAAGATCGTAATTGTTTTTGATCCCTTTTTCGATCAGCCTTTGCAAAATGGGATCGCTGAAAAACTGCTTCCATTCGAGGTCGGCCACACTGGCGGTATCGGCAGTGGCAGTGTACGCAAATTTCTCCGGCAGCTCGGGCTTCGGCTCCTGGTAGGCTAGTTTCGACACGCAGGAGACCGAACCGAGAGCCAGTCCGAAAGTGATGATGATATTTTTTATTCTTTTCATAGTTTTTTAAATTTTATTGATAACAAAATTTTGGAAAGATGTTGCTGGCGCAACTGTAATTTCCCACAGATTTTACAGATTATTGTGTTTATTTGTGACAATAGTTGTGGTTAAAATCCCAATTTTGTTATTCTTTCTTAATTAATACGTTGTTGGATCAGTTTAGCATCCGGCATTTCTGTTTTTCTTGATCCGAACCATTAAGAAAAATGAAGAGGTTAAGTTTTAGTTAAGCAAAATCAGATAGATTTTATAAAGTATGATGCTGGAAATACAGTTCATCTTAATATTCTTAATTTCTAAATGAGAATCTTAATGGTTCAAATTAAGTTGATTAAAGTCTTATATTTTTGATTAATGCGCCGGCGTTAAAAGTTCAGCTTCCAGTTTTTGTCGCTGAAGCCTTTTCTTTTTCCGGCTCGGCATTTTTTCATGCAGGTACTGGAAGATCACAAACATCACCGGAATAATAAAGATCCCGAATACAACTCCCGTTAACATGCCTCCCACCGTACTGAACCCGATGGAATGGTTTCCTTTGGCAGAAGCACCCTGGGTGAAGACAAGCGGCAGCATCCCGACAATAAAAGCAAAAGAGGTCATTAAGATCGGCCGCAGACGCAGTCTGGAAGCCTGAAGCGCAGATTCCAGCAAACTTCTTCCGGCATTTCTTCTCTGTACGGCAAATTCGACGATCAGGATGGCATTTTTCGCCAATAATCCGACGAGCATGATCAATCCGACCTGAACGTAAATATTATTATCGATCCCGGCCAGTCCTGTGAAGGCAAATACTCCGAAAATCCCGGTTGGAATGGTTAAGATAACCGCAAACGGAAGAATATAACTTTCGTATTGGGCAGCCAGCAGAAAATATACGAACAAGATACTTAACATAAAGATAAATGCCGTTTGTCCACCGGTTTTGATCTCCTCGCGGGTAATTCCGGTCCATTCGTAGCCATAACCTCTCGGCAGCGACTTCTGCGCAACTTCTTCCACCGCTTTGATGGCATCCCCGGTACTGTAACCCGGCTTAGGCGTTCCGTTGATGGTAACAGCATTAAACAGGTTGTTTCTCGTCACGGTTTCAGGCCCGAAAGACCTTTTTAAAGTAACCAGTGTTTTTACGGGAACCATTTCGCCTGACTTGTTTTTAACATAAATCCCTTCCAGGGAGTTCGCATCGGTACGATACGGAATATCGGCCTGCGCCATCACCCGGTAATATTTTCCGAACCGGTTAAAGTCTGAAACGAAACTGCTTCCGTAGTAGATCTGCATCGTCTGCATCAGTTCGGTAATGGAAACGCCAAGCTGGTTTGCTTTATCATTATCAACCTCAATAGTGAACTGGGGATTTCCGGCAGCATAGGTCGTGAATGCGAAAGCGATTTCCGGACGTTTCATCAGTTCACCGATAAACATCTGTGTGGTGGTTCCCAGCTGTTCCAATGAGCCGTTGGTTTTATCCTGAAGCATGAATTCAAACCCCGAAACATTCCCAAATCCCTGAACGGTAGGGAAGTTGAAAAAGAAGGCACTGGCATCTTTTACCTGCGAAACTTTCCCCGTAAGCCCGGCAGCAATCTGGTCCGGATCGGTAACGGCACCTCGCTGGTCATGGTCCTTCAGTTTAATAAATCCTGCGGAATACGGCGAGGCATTCGCGTTGCTGATGAAATTTAGTCCGTCTGCGACCCAAAGGTGGTTCTTCGCTTTTTCACCATTGATGATCTTGTCGATCTGCTCAGTGGCACGGTGCGTTCTGTCCAGGGAGCTTCCAGGTGGCGTGTTTACAGCATAAAGAATGAAACCCTGGTCTTCGGTGGGAATAAACCCGGATGGTGCTTTTTTAATTAAGAAAACACTGGCAGCGATCAGTAAGGCCAGTCCGCCTACGGCCACCCATTTGTTTTTAATTAAAAATTTAAGGCTGTAGATGTATTTCCTGGTTAAATTATTAAAGCTGGTATTAAATGCATTGAAAAATCTGGCTCCGAAACCGGTTTTTTTACCGTGTTCCCAATGCTCTCCCTGAGGATCATTCAAGAATAAAGCACATAAGGCAGGGCTTAGCGTTAACGCATTAATGGCTGAAATCAGGATGGCAATGGCAAGGGTAAAAGCGAACTGCCTGTAAAAAACACCCGCCGGACCCTGCATGAATCCTACCGGGATAAATACGGCACACATTACCAATGTAATGGAAATAATCGCTCCCGAAATTTCACTCATCGAGCTCATCGTGGCATGTTCTACCGGCATTCCCGTATGTTCCATTTTGGAGTGGACGGCTTCCACCACGACGATCGCATCATCCACGACAATACCGATAGCGAGCACCAGGGCGAAAAGCGTGAGCATATTGATGCTGAACCCGAAGAGGTTCAGGAAAAAGAATGTACCGATAATGGCTACCGGAACCGCAATGGCCGGGATTAAGGTAGACCTGAAATCCTGAAGGAAAATATATACCACGATAAAAACAAGGATAAAGGCGATTACCAAAGTTTCTACTACCTGATGAATGGAAGCATCCAGGAAATCTTTCGAGTTGTACATAATAATCGGTTCTACGCCTTTCGGAAGGGTAGTCTTAAACTGATCCACCTGTCTTTCAATTTCAGTGAGGATTTCATTGGCGTTGGAGCCTGCCGTCTGCATAATGGCAAATCCGGATACCGGTTTTCCGTCGACTCTGTTGGCTGCGGTATAGGTGTACGAACCAAATTCTACTCTTGCCACGTCTCTCAGCCTGAGAAAAGAACCGTCGCTGTTGGCTTTGATGGCTATATTTTCGTAGTCTTCGTTTTTGTTTAATTTCCCTTTGTATTTTAAAATATACTCGTAGGTTTCTTTGCTTCCCTGTCCCAGACGGCCCGGAGCTGCTTCCAGATTATGGTCTTTTACGGCGTTCAGCACTTCCTGTGGCGAAAGGTTGTTGGCCGCCAGACGGTCCGGCTTCAGCCAGAGCCGCATGGAATAGTCCCGTGTCCCGAAAACCTGGGCCTGGGCAACTCCCGGAATACGCTGGATCTGCGGAATGATGTTTATTTTTAAATAGTTTTGAAGAAAAAGCTCATCGTATTGCTTGGGATCGTTGCTGGTAAGTCCCATAAACATAATCATACTGTTCTGGACTTTCTGCGTGGAGATTCCCGCCTGCACCACTTCCTGGGGAAGCTGGCTCATGGCTTTGGAAACGCGGTTCTGGACGTTTACGGCGGCGTTATCCGGATCGGAACCCTGCTTGAAGAAAACGCTTAAAGTCATCGTACCGTCGTTGCTGGAGTTGGAGGTCATGTACGTCATGTTTTCCACCCCGTTTACCGCTTCCTCAATGGGCGTAGCAACCGAGCGGGCCACTACTTCCGCATTGGCTCCCGGGTAAAAAGCCGTTACCTGCACGCTCGGCGGCGCAATATCCGGAAACAAGGCAATGGGTAAATTAAAGAGCGACAGAGCACCCAGTAATAAAAGGATGATGGAAATGACCGTTGAAAGTACCGGCCTTTCTATAAATTGTTTTAACATAAGAAGTTTATTTTTTAATGGAGCTTAAACTGTATTTTTACCACGAAAGGCACAAAAGTATTTCGTAGGGTTTAAAGATAAATTGCTAATGTTTTAAAAGCTTTTGTGGTTATATTTCTACCACAGATTTCACGGATTTGCACAGATGATTGCGATTAAATAATGCAGTTCATATCTTTTCAAGATGGCAAACTGAGAATGTAAAGCAGGCATAACCTTATGAAAATATTTGATTTTTATTCTTCTGTGTTCTAAAGATATACGCAATATTATAAACTTAAAATCTCATGTAACCAATGTGTTTAAAAGCTTTTGTGACTTTTGTGGTTAAGAAATAAAAGTTTAAACTGTTATAAAGGTCTTGCTTTAAGCAGGCTGTCAGAAGAAATCGCTTTCGGCTGAATAACAGCGTCGTCCTTCAAAGAACCGATTCCTGTGAACACGATTTTATCACCCACGGACAGTCCCTCCGAAATAAAATAGTAGCTATCGGTTTTCCCTGAGATTTTTACGGGTTTTCCGGTTACTTTTTTATCTTTTCCGAGAACATAAACATAGGTTTTATCCTGAATTTCATACGTAGCTTCCTGCGGAATCACCAAGGTCTTGTCAAACAGCTGCGGCATACGTACCCTTCCGGTATTTCCCGTTCTTAATGTGCCATTGGTATTCGGGAATACAGCACGGACGCTAATGGCTCCGGTGGTTTTGTCGAACTGGCCGTCGACGATGCTCATTTTACCCTTCTCGGAATAAATGCTGTTATCCGCGATCACCAGTTCTACCATCGGCATATTTTTGAGCTTTTCGTTTAATGTGGCACCCGGATACTTCTTCTGGAAAGCGATAAAATCCAGTTCGCTTAAGGAGAAGTAGGCATAAATCTCGCTGATATCGGACAATAAAGTCAAAGGATTCGGGTCTGTGCGGGAAATCAGGCTTCCTTTTTTGTAAGGAATTCTTCCGATATAACCGCTTACAGGAGCGGTAATGGTGGTAAAACCGACATTGATTCTCGCATTTCCTACGGATGCTCTGGCCTGTGAAGCAGCGGCTACAGCGGCGGCATAATTGGCTTTTGCCGTTCTCAGCTGTACATCAGAAACAACTTTCGCCGCTACAAGAGGCCGCAGACGGTCGACTTCTACTTTTGCCTTCTGAATATTGGCATTGGCGGCCTGTAGATTGGCAGCAGCCATATTCATCTGCTCGCCATAGCTTCTGGAATCTATTTTAAACAATGGTTGCCCGGCTCTTACATAAGCGCCTTCTTCCACATAGATTTTATCCAGATATCCGTCTACCTGAGAACGGATTTCCACATTGTTTTTTCCTTCCAAAGCAGTTGGGAATTCCTGGTAAACAGTAGCGGGAGCGGTAATTACGGTGTATACGGGAAGCTCAGGCGGCGGCGGTGCAGTAGCAGATCCTTCGGCGGCTTTGGTACAATTTTGTAAAAGGATAATACTCGCCATCAGGATAATGATCCTTGTTTTTCCAAATATTTTCATGTGAGTTTAAATTTTAATGAATGTTAGATTTTAATAATGATGTTCTTAATATAAATGCTGTAATGTTTCCTAACGGTGTTAACGATAATTTAAAAAAAAATCCGGATTTTTTAATGTTGAGTGCAGATAGTTGTCTTCATAAGATTAAGTTAAATATTGTTTTGAATATGGTAAGGATGAGGTGTGTTACTTTTTCTAACGGTGTTAATTAATAAAGTTAATTTAATTCATATAATTTAATAATAATTAAGTGTTAATAATTCTAACAGTGTTAATTTTGAGTTCAAAAAAATTTACAGTGACTTAATAAATGCTGCAACCGTTTCGTCCAGGGTTGTTTTATTCATGGTCGAAGGAATGTCGTCGTTACGCATCATCATAATAGAGATCAGTCCGTGCACTGCTGAAAAAAGCGCATGGGAAGAGTGACAGGCATTGTCCGGGTTTGAGCCTTTTTTCTTAATAATTTCCAGTGTTCCTTCATAAAGCATATCCTGAAAAGAGGAAAATTCTTCTTTCATCATGCCTTTTCCGCTGCACTGCATTCCGAGACCAAACATTAGCTGGTAATATTCCTTGTTTTTAAAGGCAAATTCCCAATAAGCATCAATAATAGCGGTCAGCTGATCTTCCGGACTGTTGTGAGCCTGCTGTGCCTTTAGCAATTCAATATGAAGACAGTGGAAACCATTAACTGAAATTTCGTAAAGGATGGCTTCTTTATTTTCAAAATAGTCATACACTACCGGTGCACTGTATTCTATGGCATCGGCAATCTTTCTTATGGAAAGCGATGCCCAGCCTTCAGTTTTTGCCAAAGAGAATGCCGCATCCAGAATACTGGCACGTATATTTTCTTTTTCTCGCTGACGGCGCTCATGTAATCCCATGATTTTTTTATGTCTAACAGTGTTAGCAAAACTACAAACTTTTGACGATAACTTCCAAACGATTTCTAAAATTTAACTTTTAACTAAAGTTTATAAAGTGCTGAATACGCTTTCTATAAAAGAAATTTTTATCTTTGTGGCTAAATAAAAAAGTTATGAATACGCCCTCAAATATGATAGCTCTCGGTACAAAAGCACCGTTTTTTGAATTGCCGAACCCATCCGGAAGCAACGAAATTCAGTCGTTGGATGATCTGAAAGGAGAAAAAGGGACTCTGGTGATCTTTATGTGCAACCATTGCCCGTTTGTGCTTCATGTTATCGATAAATTAAACGAACTGTACGAAGACTACAATGAAAGAGGTATCGAATTTATAGCCATTAACGCCAATGATGTGGAAAAATATCCTGCCGACGCTCCGGATAAAATGATCGAATTCCAGATTGAAAAAAAGTTCGATTTTCCATATCTGTACGATGAAAGCCAGGCCATCGCCAAAGCTTATGATGCTGCCTGTACCCCGGATTTCTTTTTCTTTGATGAGAAGCTTGATCTGATCTACAGAGGGCAGATGGACGATTCGAGACCGGGAAATCATAAAGAAGTAACAGGCGAGGACCTGATCATTGCCTTTGAAAACCTTTTATTAGGCGAGCCGCAGGAAGAAATCCAGAAACCGAGTATGGGATGTAATATCAAATGGAAATAATCTGTTGATAGCCTTACAATTTAAATATGAAAAGCTGTTCTTTGATTGAACAGCTTTTTTTATAGATAAATCCTTATTGCTTGGTACTCAGGATGACTTTCACGCAATAAGCTTTTAAAATATAAGATTAAAATGACAGATGTCTTACTTTAAAAACGGATTATACTGCTTCTCAAAACCGATGGTCGTTGGATTTCCATGTCCTGAAAATACCTGCGTTTGATCGTCAAGGATAAATAATTTTGTTTTAATTCCTTCGATCAGCTGCTCGTAGTTTCCTTTGAAAAGATCGGTTCTGCCAATGCTGCCTTCAAACAAGACATCGCCGGAGATCATAAACTGCTGTTTTTCGTTATGGTAGACGATGCTTCCCGGAGAATGTCCCGGAACATGGTTGATTTTAAATATTTCTCCATCGAAATCCAGTTCGTCGCCTTCTTCTATATAATCGATATCCACCTTTATGTGTTCAAGCTCGATCCCGAACCTCATCCCGCTGATCTGGAACATATCCAGAACTTCTTTATCGTCACGATGCATGGTTACGGGAACTTTATACGTGTCAAAGGCCCATTGTAACCCGAGAATGTGATCGATATGGGCGTGGGTCAGGAGGATTTTCTCAATGGTTAATTCTTTTTCCGCAATAAAGTTTTCAAGGGTTTTTGTTTCCTGTTCATTCCTGTTTCCCGGATCGAAAAGCCAGGCTTTTTTATTTTCGTTGTAAAGGACATAGGTGTTTTCGCTTGCAAAATTGAATACGAAACCTTGGATCTGGAGCATATGCTGAATTTTTTAGTAATAACAAAGGTAGGCACAAAATGGATGGATTGAAAATTTTAATAAACTTTTAATGCATAAAGGGGGATTCCTTTTACCGTTTAAAAACGATTTTTCTTTATCTTCGTCATAATGAAAACATTGCGACTCTTTTTACTTTCTTTAAGCGGGCTGGTCTTCGGACAAAATATCCAGAGCATTCAGCTGTTTAATCCACAGACAAATGATGAAACACCGGTGATCAGTTTCGGGCAGCAGCTGGTGCTGAGCTTCGACGACCTAACCAATGCGAGTGAAATTTACCGCTACACCATCAAGCATTATAACCGTAACTGGGAAGATGACAATCTTTTTTTTACGGAAATTGCCAACGGAAGTATGAACGGGCTGCTGGATAAATTCCAGTATTCTTTCAATACATTGCAGGCTTATACGCATTATACGCTGACCTTTCCGAATGATAAAATACAGCCCAAAATTTCGGGAAACTTTGAGCTGATCGTCTATAAAGATTCTGCAGATAAGCCACTGTTTACAAAAAGGTTTTACCTGGTGGAAAACGGGGCTACTCTGGCCGTGGCTGTTTCCCGGTTTGCCGACGCCCGGAATCCGGAAGCCCAGCAAAGGATAGAGGTAAAAGCCCTTCCGAAAGCCGGGGATCTGTCTTCCAACGTGAATTCCATCACGTTGAATGTCATGCAGAACAACAATCCCAACGAAACGGTAAATAACTTAAGGCCGAGCGCAACATTAGGGAATCAGATTCTTTTCCAGCAGATGTCGCTGGTATTTCCGGGAAATAACGAATTCTATTATTTCGACAATAAAAATATGAACATGGCGGCAGATATGGTGCGCGCTGCCGAGCAGATCGACGGGGTAAACCAGACGTATCTTCATCCGGTATGGGCATTTCCGCTGAATTACCAGTATCAGCCGGATGTAAACGGAGCGTGGTATTACCGGAGAAACGATCTGGGTCGGGAAAGGGATGCGGCCCGGGAAGCCGATTATTCGTGGGTGCATTTTTATCTGGATTCCGAGCCGGTGGATAAGGAGATTTATGTGCTGGGCGGATTTAATAATTTTATCCCAACCAAAGAAAACCAGATGCAGTATGATCCGGCGTCAAAAAAATATACAGCCAAAATATATTTGAAACAAGGGTTTTATAATTACATCCTGGCGACAAAGAATCCGGACGGAAGCCTGAATTTCGGGGAAGTTAACGGTAACTTCTGGCAGACGGAAAATCTTTATCAGGCCTTTTTGTATTATGCGCCTTTCGGCAGGAATTATGACGGACTGATCGGGTATGGAGAGTTCAGGACGCCGGTGAGGTAACATAAATCCGTCATATAAACCTCATAGGTTTTGGAAACCTATGAGGTTTATTTTCAATATTGTATATAAAAAACCTCACAAGAAAATTCCTGCAAGGTTAAAATATAATAATAGTCAGAACCGATTAGTTTTTAAAAACGGCCGTAATCAGCAGGTTTTCTTCATCCTCGAAAATATAATGGATATTCACCGGGAAGTCCAGCATGGGCCATACGGAAATTTCACCGCTTTTTGTTTCTTGATTTTGGACCTGAAGGATCCCGTCAATGGATTTCTGCAGTTTTTCTAAAAAATCATTTCCTTTTTTACTTTCTTTTTCCGCGTTGAAAACACGCACAAGAAGCCTTATGTCGTTTTTGGCGATGGAAGAGAGCAATACTTTCATATCATGCACAATATTTTCTCAGCTCGGAAATATTTTCGTAGAAATCTAATTTTGTAGCAGGATTTTCATGATGAAACCGGATCCTGTATAAAATCTCGTCGCGGTGAAATTGCGGGATTTCCACTTCGCTTTTTATTTCAAAGCTTTCCATCATTTTTACAAAAGCTTCCAGCATGGCAGGATTGAAGTTTTCAATTTTATTTTTCAGAATTTCGGCAGTTGTATTCATCATTTTAATTTTTAAGGTTAATGATGTTGTTGTTTGATGGGGTAAAGGTAATGAAAATATTTAAATTTAAAAATTTTATTATAAAATTATAGGGGTTTAATTTAAAATTTAATATTTATTTAGGTTTTGTAATGTTTTTTATAGGGGGGTGGTAAAAAAATCATATATATATAAGTAGAGTATTTATACTTGGTAATAATTCAATATAGTTTGAAATATAATGTAGAGCATAATGAAAAAATAATTCATTAAAAAATATTTTTATTTTAAATAATTTAATTTAAAATTAATATTTGTTTAAAATTTTACTGGATAAATGTATTTGAATATAATATCTTAATTATGATTTTGTTATTGATTTATACTTTCTATTTAATTTTAATTAATTGTATTGTTAATTTGGTGTAAATATTTTGTTAATTAATTTTAAAACCAATATATTATTATGAAAATTAAATTTATCTTAGTATCAAGTGTTGCCGTATCGTCATTTGTCTTCGCACAGAATATTCCGTCAAAACTGGTTCCGTCAAAAGAAGGCCTTCATGCCGAGTTCATGAGATTTGAAAAAGACCGCCCGTCTTTCCAGGGAAGTCCGGTTCTATTTGATGAAACTTCCCAGAGGCTTTCTGCCGCAAAAGGCCGGAAGCTGGGATATGAAAAAGACCAGTTGGGATATGAGACACACCGATTCCAGCAGACCATTAATAATATTCCGGTAGAGTACGGAATGATGGCAGTACAGACGAAAGAAGGCAAAATTATAGGAGAGTCCGGAAAATGGATTGTGAACGCTCCGAAAAACCTGGAAAAAAGTGCTAAAATTTCAGAAAATATCGCTTTACAAAATGCGCTGGTTTTTATCGGTGCCGAATCTTACAAGTGGCAGAATAAGGAAGAGGAAGATTTTATCAAAAGAGAATCCGGTAACAAAAGTGCAAGTTTTGCTCCTAAAGGCGAAATCGTCTATTATTCAGATCCTTCGGATGAAAAAATGAATGATTTGAAACTTGCCTATAAGTTTGATATCTATGCCGAAAAACCTTTAAGCAGACAATATGTTTTTGTAGATGCAAAAGACGGAAAGGTGTTGGGCATTGATGCGATCATCCATGAAGTTAATGCTCCGGGAACTGCTGTCACAGCGTACAGCGGCACCAGAAGCATTACAACCGATTCTTACAACGGAAGCTACAGGTTGCGGGAAACGGGAAGGAACGCCGGAACCGCAGTAGAAACCTATAATTTAAAGAAAGGAACAAACTATTCTTCTGCGGTGGACTTTACGGATGCAGACAACAGCTGGAATAACGTCAACAGCAATAAAGACCAATACGCTACAGATGCGCACTGGGGAGCAGAAATGACGGTTGATTATCTGTATACCAAATTCGGAAGGAAAAGTATAGACAATAATAATTTCGGTATAAAATCCTACGTGCATTATTCTACCAATTATTTCAATGCATTCTGGGACGGTGCCAGAATGACGTATGGTGACGGAAGTTCTTCTACCAACGGCGGAAAACCTTTAACGGCATTGGATGTTTGCGGCCATGAAATAGCCCACGGGATGACTTCCAAAACGGCAAATCTGGCGTACCAGAGAGAATCCGGCGCATTGAATGAGGGCTTTTCGGATATCTTCGGAAATTCAATAGAACTTTGGGCAAGGCCAGCCCAGGCTAGCTGGAAACTTGGAGAGGATTTCAGCTATGTAATCCGTGATATGGCCAATCCGAATGCATACGGCCAACCGGATACTTACCTCGGAACCTACTGGAAAGCGACGACAACGTCAGGTTGTGCAAGTCCTACCCAATCCAATGACTACTGTGGGGTTCATACCAATTCCGGAGTGCTTAATTTCTGGTATTATTTACTGGTAACCGGAGGAAGCGGAACAAATGACAAAGGCTTTGCCTACAATGTTACCGGAATCGGGCTCGATAAAGCGGCTGCAATCGCTTACCGAACGCTGACTACTTATCTTACTTCTTCTTCTACTTTTATGAATGCCAGAACCTATTCTCTTCAGGCAGCTGCCGATCTTTATGGCGCAGGAGGTGCTGAAGTTACTCAGGTTGCGAATGCATGGAATGCCGTAGGCGTAGGAGGCGGAACCTCGTCTGCCCGTAAAATGGCAGCTCCGGATGCATTGCTATATACCATAAGCCCAAATCCTGCTACCGACAAATTTACTGTTTCCTTTGAAGGTAAGGCAGGAAACAGTGTCGTGGAGCTGATGAGCTTAACCGGGAAAAGGGAAGTTTCCGAAAAGGTTAAAACAACAGACGGAGCGAACAGGCTGGAAATCCAACTTCCAGGCAATATGCTTCCTGGAATTTACATCGTAACGGTAAACGGACAGAAAGCAGGGAATTTAATTAAAAAGTAATCTTCAACCCATAAAAAAAGCCCATAGGAATTTATTTTTCTGTGGGCTTTTTTTATGGGTTAAATCAAGAATTTACACCAGGTAAAATTCATTTAATTTTTCTTCACAAAGGGTTTTTACGACTTCTATCCATCGGTCTTCATCGTTCAGACAAGGAATATAATGGAAGCTTTCTCCTCCGGCATGGGTAAACTGGTGTTTTCCCTCTACGGAAATTTCTTCCAGGGTTTCCAGACAGTCCGATACGAAGGCCGGACAGACAATCGCCAGGTTTTTTACCCCTTTTCCCGGAATCGTTTCTAAAGTTTCATCGGTATAAGGTTCGATCCACTTATCTTTTCCTAACCTCGACTGAAAAGAAACGATCGTTTTTTCTTTCGGAATGTTCAGCTTTTCAATCACTCTGTTCGTGGTGCTAAAGCACTGGTGACGGTAGCAGAATTTATGGCTTGGATTGCTTTCCCTTGAGCAGCAGTCGTTCAGGTTGCAGGTTTTCGTAGGATCGGTCTTATAAATATGCCTTTCCGGAACCCCGTGATAAGAAAACTGCAGGGCATCGAAATTTTCGGGAAGTTTTTCTTTAATGCTTTCCGCAAGGCAGTTGATGTAAATTTCCCTGTCGTAGAACGGCTGGATATAATTGATTTTTACTTTCGGAAATTTCTGCTTTCTTACTTCCTCTGCTTTCTCGATAACCGTTTCCGTGGTGCTCATCGCATACTGCGGATACAGCGGAAAAAGAACGATCTCCGAAACGCCCTGGTCTACCAGCTTCTGAATGCCTGCTTCGATGCTCGGCTGGGCATACCTCATCCCGATTTCCACCGGGACATCCACCAGCTTCTGAAGCTTTTTCTGAATTTTTTCGGTAATAACGATCAGAGGAGAGCCTTCATCGGTCCACACCGTTTTGTAGGCTTCGGCAGATTTTTTGGGTCTGGTATTCAGAATAATCCCCTGTACAAGAAGTGCCCGGAAGAACCATCGGTAGTCGATTACCCTTTCGTCCATCAGGAACTCGTCCAGATATTCTCTTACGTCTCCTACTGCGGTTGATCTCGGTGATCCGAGGTTTACTAATAAAATTCCTTTCATAATCATGAGTAATGAGCAATCGGCAATAAGTAATGCAACGGATGGTTATTCATTACCGATTCCTTATATTTTTTATCCGTTTACGGCTTCCACTTTTTCCACAAGATCCGGAACAAACTGTTTTAAAATATTTTCAATTCCGTTTTTTAGCGTCGCTGTAGAGCTCGGACATCCGGAACACGCGCCCTGCAGCAGCATTTTAGCCGTTTTGTTTTCCTGGTCGTATTCCATCAGGGAAATTTTTCCGCCGTCGTTTTCCACCGCCGGAGCCACGTATTCATTTAAAATATCGGAAATTTTCTGTTCGTCAGCAGTATAATCCCTGTTGATTATTTTCTCCACCGGATTTTCATGCTTCTGGGCTTCGATACTGGAAATTTCCCCTCCATTCTGGAGATATTCAGCGATCAGAGCGCGTACGGACATCATTACCTGGTGCCATTCTACAGAGTTATCTCTGGTTACCGCTACAAAATTATCGGATATAAAAACTTCCTTTGCAAAATCAAACTCTTTGAAGATTGCCTGGGCCAAAGGAACCCCTTCTGCCTGTTCCCTGGATTTTACTTCCACAAAGCCTTCCATTAGTAACTTATTGGAAACGAACTTCATCACATTCGGGTTCGGTGTCATTTCCGCGTAGATCTGATACAGTTCTTTTTTCTTCTGAAGATAGATTCTCGGGTTGGCCAGTAATTCGTCTTCAATAACGTTCTTCAGGCTTTCCGCTACATGCTCCCATTCTACGGTGTCCTGTTTGGCCACCGCCACAAAATTCGCAGTAATAAATATCTTTTCAACAAAAGGATAGTTAAAAAGCTCTTGTGCCATGGGAATTTCTGAAATATCGGAATTTCTGTCGAGCTCCAGAGATCCCGGGATCAGGTTATAATCCGCCACAAATTTCATCACTTTCGGGTTTTCGGTAGGCTCTATAAGTATAGTACGCATTTTTTCTTTAAATTTGAGATACAAAAATACGCAATTAGAAATTAGAAGGCAGACATCCGCAGTTAGATTTTTGCTATCGGCATCATTTAAAAGCCGGAAGACAAAAGTATAAGCAACAATCATTTTTAAATTGGCACATAAGTAAATTTTCAAATTAAATATATGGCACTGATCAAAGAACTTTTAAGCAAATCTCCGCAAATTGGAGAAAATACATTTCTGGCGGAAACGGCTGTGATCATCGGCGACGTAGCGATGGGAAAAGACTGCAGCATCTGGTACAATGCGGTGATCCGCGGCGATGTTCATTACATCAAAATGGGAGACAAAGTAAATGTTCAGGATAACGCCATGCTGCACTGTACGTATCAGAAGCATCCCCTGAATATAGGAAACAATGTTTCGATAGGGCATAACGCGATTGTCCACGGCTGTACCATTAAAGATAATGTTCTGATCGGAATGGGGTCTATCGTGATGGATGCCTGCCTCATAGAAGAAAACTCGATTGTGGGTGCCGGTTCCGTAGTTACCCAGGGAACGCATATTAAATCAGGAGAAGTCTGGGGCGGTGTTCCTGCCCGTAAAATCAAAGACATCAGCGCTCAGCTGCTGGAAGGTGAAGTGAACAGGATTGCAGACAATTACGTGAAATATTCTTCGTGGTACAAGGAAAACGTTAAAGAGGTGAATGGTCAATAGTGAATTTTGCTCCGCAAGTGAATTTTTAACGTAATAAAATTGACCATTGACCCGAAGGAATTGACCATTGACATTTAAAGAGTGAATGGTGAATGGTGAATGGTGAATTTTGCTCCGCAAGTAAATTTGACGTAATAAAAATAGACCATCGACCCTAAGTGCGACTGTCCAAAAATGAATATTCCGTAGGAATATTATCTGTGTAGCCAAAAAAATCAACATGTTTTATTAACAGCACGCCGGAGGTGTGCTATCTGTATAACGGTAAAAGATTGCACTCCTACGGAGTGCCGGTTAGGAATTATACATTTATACTACTACGCAGATATTGCTCCTCTGGAGCAAATTACTGTATTTATTAAAAGTAAGTTTATGTAAATTAATGATTTAGTATAATTGATATGAACGGTTAAATGAATTTTGCTGTGTAAGTGAATTTTTTAACCTAATAAAAATTGACCAGAAGAAATTGACCATTGACGTTTGAATGGCGAATGGTGAATTTTGCTTTATAAGTGAATTTTACGGATTTATCAGTTCTGCTTTTCCACTGATGCATTTGATGGCGGTAGGCGGGTTTATCATCATACAGTCGGAGATAACGCCATATTTTTGGTTAAATGCTTTTACCTTTTCCGTATAATCATCAATTCTGCTTAAAATCTCAGCTTCCATTTTTTTAGGGTAAGCGATATATAATTGAGGGCCGCCGCATGCTTTGGCACCCATCGGCGCAAAAGCCCATTCGCTGGCGTTGGTGCATTTTTCTTTAGCCGCTTCGGATTCGATGGAGGCTTTCAGCTGATCCAGCTGTGCCTGCTCGTATCGTTGGCTGCTTTCATTAACAGGCCTTTCAGAAATATCTTTTGGCAGGTTGGCGTCAACATCCTTTGCAGAGCCGCAGGAAACGGATAGTAAAGAAAAACCCAGCAGAAAGGTGGAAATACATGCAATGTGTTTTAACATAATAAAATAATCTGTCTCAAAATTTTCAAAACTTATGCCAAGGTAAGGTTTTTAAAATTCATTTCCGTAATTTTGAAGACGATGAACAATCATTTTTTTGACTTAATAGAACACACCAACCGAAGCGTATTTTTAACGGGAAAAGCAGGAACGGGAAAAACAACTTTCCTCAACGATTTCGTAAAACGTACCAGAAAAAAACACATTGTGGTGGCTCCTACCGGGATTGCAGCGATCAATGCGGGAGGCGTTACCATTCATTCGATGTTTGGGCTGCCGTTGAGAACGTTTTTACCGACCACGGAAAGAATAGACACCAGTCTGGCGAATAATATCGCCGACCTGATGCCCCATTTCAAATACCGGAAAGATAAATTAAAGCTTCTCCGGGAAGTGGAGATCATCATCATCGATGAGGTTTCGATGCTGAGGGCCGATGTGCTGGATATGATGGATTTTTCCCTGAGATTTATCAGACGGAACAACCAGCGTTTCGGTGGGGTACAGATGCTTTTCATCGGGGATCTGTATCAGCTTCCGCCGGTGGTGCGAGATGAGCATATCTTAAAAATGTATTACCATTCTCCTTTCTTTTTCGACAGCCATGCGATTAAGGAAATCCCTCTCATCACTATTGAACTCACCAAAGTCTACCGGCAGTCGGACGAGAATTTCCTGGCGATCCTGAATGCGATCCGTGACGGCGACGTTGCCAATATCGATTTTGAAAAACTGAACGAAAGATACGATCCCGGCTTTAGTTCGGAAGATGAACCTTACGTTTATCTGTGTTCGCACAACAAAATGGCCGACGATATCAACCAGGAAAAACTGGAAGAAATTAAGGTGACGGCCAAGACTTATGAAGCCAAGCTGTTTGGGGAATTCAGGGAGAACCAGTTTCCCAACGAACAGTTTCTGGACTTAAAGATCGGTGCGCAAATCATGTTTATCAGGAATGATATTTCCGGGGAAAAACGGTATTTCAACGGAAAGCTGGGCGAAATTTCCGCGTTGGATGAAAACGAAATTAAAATAATCCTCGACGGAAGCGAACGGGAAATCACGGTGAAAAGGGAAGTCTGGGAACAGAAAAAATATTTCCTGGACACCGATAAGAATATCAAGGAAGAAGTTCTGGGAAGTTTCGAGCAATTTCCGATCAAGCTGGCGTGGGCGGTAACCATCCATAAAAGTCAGGGGCTTACGTTTGACCGCGTAATCATCGATGCCGGAAAAAGTTTTACGGCCGGGCAGGTGTATGTGGCTTTGTCGCGTTGCCGTACGCTGGAAGGAATTGTCTTAAAATCCAGAATCACGCCGGAAGTTATTTTTAAAGATAATCGGATCCTGTCTTTTCATACAGATACCGTTGCCAATGATAAAGTGGAAGCGATCCTGAACAATGAAAAATACGATTACAGCATAAAGAAAGTCCTTCGTACGGTGGATTGCTTATGGTTCGTGAATGAAGTGGAGGAGTGGAATAAACTGTCGGTGGCTACCAAGAGCATCGATCATGTGAAAACAAACCAATTGTATCTTCAGCTGAAGCATGAAATTGTAAACCTCGGAAAAATTTTTGAAAAATTGGAAAGAGTGATTTCCCAGAAAGTCAATAATTTTATTGAGCAGAAAGAGGAGTGGTCGGAGATAGAAAATAAAACCAAAGGCGCCGTTAACTTCTTCTTTACCGAGATCCGGGATAAAGTTTTCAATCCGCTGAAAGATTTTTATGCGGAGATCAAAGGGACCAAAGGCCTGAAACAGTATAACGAAGAATTCCGGGTTTGGCTGGAGGATGTGGAAGAGTATCTGAACAGCCTGAAGGAAATCCATCTGCTGGAAACCAGGCTGCTGGATGAAAAGAACAATCAGGAAGTAAGCATGAAAATTGCCAAAGTTCCCTCCCAGGTGCTGACGTTCCAGCTTTTTGAGCAGGGAAAAACCATCGCCGAGATCGCCCTGGAAAGAGGTCTGGTAAAAGAAACGGTGATCGGGCACCTGGCGAAATTTGCCGAACAGGGATTGCTCGATATTTCAAGGGTTATTACTTCTGACAAAATCAAAGCCTTTGAAGAGATTTTTTATAAAGACCCGAAAGAAACTTTAACGGAATGGAAGAATGTTCTTCCAAGCCATTTTGAATTCAATGAAATCAGGATTTTGATTAATCATTTTAATTACCTGAAAGAGAAAAATCAATAAAATATTGCTGATCTGTCAGTGACAAACCTCACAGGTTTTCAAAACCTGTGAGGTTTTTTTAATATACAATTTAGGAAGAATAAAAACCAGATGAAATTTTGTATTTTTAGGTCTTAAATCCTCATCACAATGAAATATCTATTTACTTTTTTGTTTGCTTTTTTGCTGAATGCAGATCATGATTCCAAATTCAATTATGATTTGCTGATTGGTTCTTGGTCTCAAAAATCGATAGCGAACAGCAATTCCACCGGAATATTTACCTTTAAAAAGGACAGTACCGCAAGTCTGGAAATGATCGATCAGGCTTCCAACGGAATGATTGGTGGAATGAACGGACCTTACAAAATTGAAAGAACCAAAGGAAACCTGAAAATTACGTTATTGGGAAAAGAAAAAACATTTGAAATCCAGGAACTGAGCAAAGATGTTTTAGTGATTCAGAATAAAAAGGAAGGTAAGGAAAAACAGGTGTTTAAACGGTATGCCGAAGAAAAATAAAAGTTTTCTGAAAAGAATAAAGACGGTCAGCAATTGAGAAAATTACTGGCCGTTTTTTTATTTACTAAGCATATCCTGATTGACACGATAGCCTACAATTTTTATATCTCCGTTTTCATCTTTTTCTAAAGTGAAAGTTTCCTGTGTTTTTTCCGTGCCTCTTTTCACATCATAAACGAAAAGATATTCACTTTTGGGATTACTACCTTTTACAACCATAGTTTCCCAGTGAGAAAGATTATATTCTTCAACCGGACCGATTTGCTCCGCCACATTTAAAAGTTCTGTAAGTTTTTCTTTGTTCGTTACACTGAAAAATTTTTCTCCGAACAGCTTAAAAATATTGTCCTGATTTCCGCCATACCGAATTTCCCAATAGAACTTCTGCGGTATTTTCTCGCCATCGGCTTTATCAGATTCCCGGTCTTTATAAAACTGGTTGAAGTTGCAGCTGATCATTAGAAACGACACAAGAAAAAGATAAATAATTTTTGTTTTCATGATTTTATTTTCTGCAATATTAGTAGATTTTCGCTACCTGTTTATATTATTACTGAAATAAAAATTCCCTTATGATCACTTACAATATTTTTATCCATAAAAATTCCTTGTTCTGTATTTTCCGAAAATCTTTTTGGAATAATGATATGATCGATATTTTCTTCGATTTCCGAAGTTACATTAACCAGATTCAGTTCTTCAAACAGCTCTTTTAAAACTGCCGTGGTTTTAGTATTGACAGAAAAACGTTCTTCACCTTTTTTAAATGATGTATTAAAATCACCGACAATAAAAATATTCCTGTTTTCAGTATAAATTTTTCTGCAGTCGTTGATGGTATTCTGCAATTCTGTATCCACAAAAGGTTTTCGGTTAAACCAGGTTCCGATGATGGTACAGTAGAAAATGATAGTACCTAATGCTGTTTCAAACTCCAGTGCCAAATTGGTTTTATCGTCGGTCACCTGGTATCTTTTTGTACAAGCTGTTTTTGAATATAAAATAGTCCGGAACGCTGTTTCTCCTTTCAGGTATTTCGTGTAATTCAGGTTTTCGTATACCGTATTTTCCGGAATGGGAGCACAACAATATCGGTAAGGAAAACTTTTTAGATGGAGATCAACCGCTTCCGTCAATATGAGGAAATCGAAATCAAACAGATCCAGGAATTCCGCTGTCCGGTCGGGCTTTTTCTTTTTTGCCCAGTCGATGTTTAAAGTGGCTATTTTCAATCAGGATATTTTAGGTCTGAAATTAATTTTCTTCGGTTATTGTCGTAAAATGTAAAAGCGCGCATTTCGTTTCTTAAAAAAGTTTCTGCATTCTCCAATTCATTAAATCTTGCTTTATAAGTTTTTTCAAAATCAATGAATTCGAAATGCTTTTCATCCAATACGGTAAAATCAACAAGCTTTAAATATTCCGAAACGGAATTTTTATCAATCATAATTTTTCTGCCGCCAAACCGATGCCGGTCTCGTCCGTCCTTCTTTACTCCTGAAACCCAATATTCCTCGCCGGTTTCAATATCAAAATAATTTCCCCAAATACCCGGGACTTTAAGTTTTTTCAACGCTTTATTGTTGAAATAAATCGTTTGCCCGGATTTTGAAAATTCAACAAATCCAATCCAGGCCGGACCGCTGTGATCACGGAATTTATTTTCAATGTACATTACTTTTGGTTTCATCCTTTAAATTTAATAATATTTATATTGGAAATGCTGAGCCCATTTAAGATAAAAGGCATTAGTAATTAAATGATTGATGTTATCAACAAATGTATCGATCTTCTTGATTCTCTCTATTTTTTCTTGATGGGTTAAAGAATTGTCAGCTGTGACTTCATCTGCAATTCTTTGCCTTAAAGATTGCATATAAAGCTTTTTTTGTTTTGAAATATCATACTGACCTGTTAAATTATCTTGATCTGAACTGACATAAATAGAATATTCGGACTCTGCCGGAAGACGGGATTCCTGATGTCCAAAATAGGTTCCTCCATAAGAAAGATAGCCGAATATAGAATTTATATTTAAGTAAATATCCGTAAGTCTTGTTCTCTGCTCCGACTTTTCTGCTCCTGGATTTCTTTGCTTTATAAAGTAAGCATACAAAAGGCAGTACGTATCCTGGCCTGCTTCACTTCCAAAATTTTTTCCGTACATATAATAAAGAGCTTCAGGACTTTGAATTACTTCATCAAAAAATTCAGGATGGGTGTCAACTATTTTATTGAATATTTTCTTGTCGAATTTTCTTACGATACCGTTTTCCGTTTTTATAACCACAGTATCTAATGTGGTTTGGTGTTTTGAAGATGCCGTATCTGATGTTTTAATCTTTTTAGCTTCCGCACTTTGCGAAAAAAAATTTCCCCTTGATTAAGGAATCCGTTTTAGACTTTATTTGAGGATTTTCTTTTTGTCCGCAACTAAAGATCAGAAAAACCGATAGAGCGGAAATACTATTTTTCACAGTTTTTGTTTTATTTAAGTAAATATACGAAGCAGTATATATTAACCAAAAATTAAATATGTGAATTCGGGACTATTACTTGTTTAAATAAAAAGAAGATTATAAATCTTACACGGTCTCAAATGATTTCTACAGAAAAGCTTCCGGCATCCAGCTTCCCTCCTCCAGCCTTTTGATCCGGTTACTTCTGTAAACTTACGGTAGATTATTCTCAATAGCTTTTCCCTTTCCATCACCATCAATCCTATCAATTACAAAAAGTAACTAATGCGTTTTATTAGCCTTATCTTTGTTCAGTTTTTAAAACTAAAATAAAGAGTATGAAAAATTTCGAAATATCAGTATTGGATCTTGCACCGGTAAAACAGGGAAAAACGGTTCATGATACGTTTCAGGACAGCCTGTCGCTGGCCAACCATGCTGAAAATTTAGATTATAAAAGATTCTGGCTTGCCGAACATCACAATATGGAAAGCATTGCCAGCTCAGCAACTTCGGTTCTGATCGGCTTTATCGCCAACGGAACAAAAAAAATAAGAGTCGGATCGGGAGGGATTATGCTTCCGAATCACAGCTCATTGGTTATTGCAGAACAGTTCGGAACCCTGGAATCCCTTTTCCCGGGAAGAATTGACCTTGGTCTGGGAAGGGCACCCGGAACGGATGGTCTTACGGCTCAGGCCCTTGGTAGAAACCCGGCAATCATCAACGAACAGTTTCCGAGGCAGATCCTGGAACTGCAGAAGTATTTCTCCAAAGAAAATTCAAATGCACTGGTCCGGGCTATTCCCGGAGAAGGGCTGGATATTCCGATGTATATTCTCGGCTCGAGCACCGACAGTGCTTTTCTTGCTGCAGAATTGGGGTTGCCGTATGCTTTTGCCGGGCATTTTGCGCCGGAGCAGATGGAAATGGCTTTCAATATTTACAGGGAGCATTTTGAACCGTCAAAATATCTGGATCAGCCTTACATCATTGCCTGCATCAATGGGGTAGCTGCAGAGACTTCTGAAGAAGCGCATAAAATGTCCACGACTTTATTCCAGGCGTTTATTAATATCATCCGGAACGACAGAAAGCCGTTTGCCCCGCCGGTAGACAGTATGGATGACATCTGGTCACCGATGGAAAGATCGATGGTGCTGCAGAAGCTGCGGTATACCTTGACCGGGGATCAGGCTGAAATTGAAGAGCAGCTGAAAAGCTTCCAGGAAAAGTTTAATGTGGATGAGCTGATGATCAATTCCCATATCTACGACCATCAGAAAAGACTGGAGTCTTATCATATTTTCAGAAAAGCCAAAAATGCCGTATTCGGCGAATAATGAGTATCTTTGCATAAATTAAAAAGTAAAATGTCTGATATTAAGTTAAATACTATTCCTGAGGCCATCGAAGACCTTAAAAATGGTAAAATAATCATAGTAGTAGATGATGAGGACCGGGAAAACGAAGGTGATTTCCTTTGTGCTGCCGAGCTGACGACCCCGGAAATTATCAATTTCATGGCGCTTCACGGAAGAGGGCTGATCTGTATGCCGCTTCCTGAAAAAAGATGTGATGAGCTGGGCCTTGAAGTCATGGTAAGCAGAAGCAGCGATCCGAAGGAAACAGCCTTTACCGTTTCCGTAGACCTTTTGGGGAACGGAACCTCTACCGGAATTTCAGCAGCAGACCGGGCGAAAACCATTCTTGCTTTGATGGATGAAAAATCCAAGCCGACCGATTTTATGAGACCTGGGCATATCTTCCCGCTCCGTGCAAAAAAAGGCGGTGTTCTGAAAAGAGCAGGGCACACCGAAGCAGCGATCGATTTAACGTGTCTGGCAGGATTAAAAGAAGGAGGTGTGATCTGTGAGATCATGAATGAGGACGGATCAATGTCGCGTTTGCCGGAGCTCTACGCTTTTGCGCAGAAACATGACATGAAAATTGTTTCCATCGAAGACCTGATCCATTATCAGCTTAAAAAAGGAAACCTGATTGACCGACTTGAAGAAAGAAAAGTGAAAACCGCTTACGGGGATTTCGATTTTTATGCTTTCAGGGAAACTTCCAATGATCAGATCCATTTTGCTTTGACGAAGGGAAGCTGGACGGTAAACGAACCCGTTTTGGTAAGGGTACAGTCGTCCGATTCGTATTTTGATGTACTGACAAGATTGAACAACGGTGAAAAGCCTTTGCTGGAAAAAGTAACCAATATGGTGAATGAAGCAGGGAAAGGCGCCATCATTTTCATCAATAATGTTTCAAATTCTGAAAATACACTAAAAAAATTACAACAGTTTCTGAACTATCAGGACGGACAGCAGCAGCATCCGACCCTGGCATTCAACTATAGGGATTATGGAATCGGAACACAGATCCTCAAAAATTTAGGAATCAATAAATTTAAAGTCATCACCCAGAATCCGAACATCAAGCCTCAGGTTGGAGGATATGATGTGGAGGTAACGGAAATGGTGCAGCTGTAAAGTGAATGGTGAATGGTTAATTCGCTTTGCTTATGAATTTTTGTTTTTGAACTTAAATTTACCATTGACAACACATACAAATGGCTTGAGAATTTCCTCAAGCCATTTGTATGTTTTCAAAGCTCCTGAAGCCGTTCAGGAAATCTTTGATGTTCATTCTTTTCTTTCCTTCCAGCTGTAACTCTGTGGGAAAATAGATGCCATCTTCAGCATAAATTTTAAATTCATTCTTTGAAATATCCAGGGTTCCGGCAGGTTTTCCGTGATCTGCAATTTCAAACCTGCCACCGAAAATTTTCAGTCCTTTTTCTTCCTCTCCGATTTTTAATGTGGTAAAAGCGGCCGGATAGGGCGACATTCCCAGGATAAACTGATGGATTTCCTTTGCGTTTTTATTCCAGCCAATTCTCGTGTCTTCTTTAAAGATTTTAAAGGCATTTTTCGGATGTTCAACCTGCGGCTGAGGTCTTTCGGTGATTGAATTTTCAGCAAGTCCGTCCAGGGTTTTTACGACCAGTTTTGCCCCCATTTCCATCAGCCGGTCGTGAAGGCTCCCGGCATTCTCATCGGGTAATATTGTTAATTCTTCCTGCAGCAGAATATGGCCTTCATCAATTTTTTCATTAATAAAAAACGTTGTGGCTCCGGATTTTTCTTCACCATTGATGATGGCATAATTGATCGGGGCGGCTCCACGGTAATCGGGAAGGAGGGAAGCGTGAAGATTGAAAGTTCCCATCTTCGGCATTTCAAATAGAACTTTTGGCATCATCCGGAAAGCGACTACTACGAAAACGTCGGCATCCAGCTTTCTCAGTTCTTCTAAAAACTCCGGGTTTCTTAATTTTTCAGGCTGAAAAACCGGAAGATGATGTTCTACGGCAAAAACTTTTACGGGAGATTGGGCGATCTTCTGTCCGCGCCCGCTTGCTTTATCTGCAACGGTAACAACACCTACTACTTCGTGGTGAGACTGGTGAATGGCTTCCAGCGCAGTTTTTGCAAACTCGGGAGTACCCAAAAATACGACTTTCAATGATTTCATAATGCAAAGATAAAACCTTTAGGAAAGGATCAAAAGATTTAAAAATATTTATTATTACTTATGCTGATTGCTCATTACTCATGCTATAGCGTATGTTCTGAAGTTAAGCATTTTTATTTTTCCCGTATCCAAAAGGAAAATCAAATTTTCCAGAATGTTTTCTTTGGAATGGTAGCTCAGCTGGATCGACAGTTCTTCAATGGTGGCCGGCCGTTTGACCAGCAGGTTAAGGATCTGATTGGAAATATTTTTCCCGAAAATGGACTGTTTATTTTTCTCACAAACGGAGCACTGTCCGCAATTCTTTGTGTTTTTTTCACCGAAATAACTTAATATCAGCTTCATTTTACAATACTGATTATCTTCCAGGAAAAACTTCATTTCTTCCCACTTCTGGATTTTATTTTTCTGAATGTGTTCAAAAAGTTTCCAGTAGACAGAGCTGTTTAGTCTTTCGTCTCTCGGTTTTAAGAATTTGACACTGGACAGAGCGCCATCTACATATTCCACATAGCCTTTCTGATGGAGTTCTTTCAGTCTTTCCTTGATAAGCTCAATGCTTACCCCGATTTTACCGCTCACCTGCTGTTCACTGAACATCACTTTGTGCGTGGTAATACCGGAAATGGAACGGAGCATCAGTTCCAGGAAATAGGCATCTTTTTTCGGCAACTGATCAGTTTCATCGGCTTCCATCATAAGCTGGAGTGAAGAAAGGCTTTTATAATCATTAAAATAAATAATTTCCTGGTTGTGAAGAAACCCCAGAACATTTTTGATCTTTGCTGTAGAAAGCCTGGTAAAATTATGAATCGCGTTGATATTTAACGAAAAGATTTTTTCCGGCAGTTCAAATTCAGCTACCTGAAATACAGAGTAAAGGTAAGTTATAATCTTGAGAAATTCCGCTTTATTCGGAATTTGATTTTTCAGGATCTGATCAAAATTCAGGAGTTCCTGTGTATTCCACAGGAGGAATGCAAAACTTTCCTTACCGTCCCTTCCGGATCTTCCGATTTCCTGATAATAGTTTTCGATCGAGGGGGCAGGAGAGTAGTGGATCACAAATCGTACGTTATCCTTATCGATTCCCATTCCGAAAGCATTGGTGGAAATCAGAACATGATTATCGCTGGTATTCCAGATGCGCTGCCGGGTATTTTTTTCCTTGGTGGATAAACCGGCATGGAAAAAATCTACATGTGTCAACTGGTTTTTCTGTAAAAATTCACTCAGCTGCTCAGCTTCCCTTCTTGTTCTTACATAGACAATCCCGGATTCATTGGTGAATTTTAAAATATCAAAGACTTTCTGAAATTTATCTGAAATCTCTTCTGTGAAAATTTTGATATTATCCCTTTTAAAACTTTTCTGAAAAACTTCAGGATCTTTTAACCCCAGCTTTAATTTGATTTCATCAAGTACTTTTGGTGTTGCTGTGGCTGTTAGTGCAAGGCAGTGAATTTCAGGATGATTTTGTCTGAATTCTTTTATATTCTGGTAACTGGGACGGAAATCCTGTCCCCATTCTGAAATACAGTGGGCTTCATCCACCGCAATAAAGGAAAGAGCAATTTCTTCAATATGCTGAAGGAACTGTTTATTCGTAATCCGCTCGGGGGAAATATATAATATTTTGGTTAATCCTTCCTTACAGCGGTCATAAATCGTTTCTGCATCGTATTCATCAAGTTCCGAAGATAGATATTCAGCTTCTATTCCGCGGGCTTTTAGTTGGTTGACCTGGTCTTTCATTAAGGCCAGCAACGGAGAAATAACCAGGCAGGTTCCTTCCCTTAGCAGGGCGGGCAGCTGGTAACAAAGGGACTTTCCCGCACCGGTCGGCAACAGGACAAGCGTATCTTTTTCACGGATTACAGAATCAATGATCGCTTCCTGGGCATCACGGAAATGATCGTACCCCCAAAAATGTTTTAGCGTTTTGAATTTTAGCTCCTGAAAATCTTGCTGAGAAATCATAGGATAAAAATAATATAATAAAAAAAGCCACGCAATGCATGGCTTTATATAATTTAATAATAAAATTATTATTTAGCTTCGAAATAAACTCTTCTGTTTGCTCTGTTTTTCCATTCAGGACATTTAGTAGCAGGGTCGCACTCAGGGTATTTAAGGTCTTTTTTACCTCTACCGATCGCGTCAAGTTTACCGGATTGAACTCCGTTTTTAATTAAATAATCTTTAACGTTGTTTGCTCTTCTTTCAGATAATTTCTGGTTGTAAGCTTCAGAAGCTCTTGTATCGGTAGCACCGATTACTGTGTAAGAACCTGATGAAGAATTGATGTAGTTAACAGCATTGTTAAGGATCGGAGTGTTGGAAGGTAAGATTCTGTCTGAATTCAGATCAAATTCAATTCCTTCTAATGTTCTTGTATCATCAGTTACCGGGCCAACTGGAGTAGGAGCCACTGTAGGGCAACCTTGGTTTTCTACAGGTCCGGGAACGGTTACACACTTATCGTAAAGGTCGATTACACCATCAAGATCCGTATCAAGAGCTACACCTGCACCGTCAACTCTTGCTCCTGCAGGAGTGTCAAGCTGTCTGTCCCAATCGTCGCAAACGCCATCGTTATCAAGATCTCCTTTCTTACATACTTCGATATCCTGGTTTTTGTTAGCCAATACATCAAGCTTGTAATAGATTTCCTGAAGTGGGTCATGCCACATTAAGTGAGATTCGTGTTTTCCAAGCTTTAAGGAAATACCTAACGTCGCGTTAACGAAGTTATCGGAAACCTGCTCTTCACGTTGGTTGATCGCGCTATACTTAGCACCTCCTCCGTCGAATTGATCGTCATTGGTTACTACATACATTACTCTACCTTCGATATCCAGTCTTCTGTTCACTTTGAATTTAAGACCTGCACCTGCCTGAGCAAACATTGATCCTAGTTCAAATGCTTTAACCTGATTTGCAAGCCTCTGGCCGTTTTCATCTTTCTGGTATGCTCTGTAAGATAAAACTCCTACCCCTGCATATCCGTGAAGTGCCCATCTGAAAGGTGAATGATTATCCACTCTTCTTAAAAGGTTCGAGAAGTTGATGTCTCCTAATAATGAGATTGCATCATACTGAGTTCTTGCACCTACCTGCTGTGTTACAGAAGCATTTGCCGGAGCAGAGTCTTTAGTATTGAAAAAACCTTGTCTTGTTTCACCTCTGTCATACTGTAGATTAAGACCGAAAGCATGCGTAATTGCTTTATCAATACTTACATATGCAGAATATCCAAAAAGGTTTGAACCGTTACCGTTTTTTATGGATGTTAAGTCTGCAGATTGCATCAATGGTACACCGGCACCAATGGAAATTGCCCAATCGTTAAATCTTTTTGATTTATCTGTAAACGGGGAAACATTCGCGGAACCCGAAGAGAATGTATTCGGATATTGTCCTGATGAAGCCACTGCAGTTGAGTCTTGTGCAAAAGCAACTGTAGGAACAGTTAAAGCCAATGCAACAATTGCTAAACTTAATTTCATAGTGTATTTTTTATTTAGTTAATTAAATGATTTAGTTATTTTGTTGTGGTGGTAGGACATCCCTGATTTTCCACAGGTCCCGGAACCGTTACACACTTATCGTATAAATCGATCACACCATCCAGGTCCATATCCAATGCAACTCCCGCGCCATCTACTCTTGCTCCTGCAGGAGTATCAAGCTGTCTGTCCCAATCGTCACAAACGCCGTCGTTGTCAAGGTCTCCTTTTTCACATACTACAAGTTCCGTGCTTTTGTTTTCAAGAACATTGGCTCTGTAATAAGCTTCCTGAAGAGGGTCATGCCAAGCTAAGTGGGTATCGTGCTTTCCAAGTTTGAAAGAAACTCCCAAATTAACAGTCCATGCGTTATCAGATCTGCCTTTGTTGATCATGTTGTACTTCGATACTTTCGAAGACGGGTCATAATCTGCAGGACCTGCATATCCACCGCCATCAAACTCATCATCTCCACTCATGATATACATGGTTCTCGCTTCGATGTCGATAAGTTTGGAAACGTTATATTTCACCCCTGCACCAAACTGGTAATAAAAGGAGTTAATAGCAAATTTTTGCTCAATAAATAAAGGAATTCTTTTAGGATCATTGCTCCATCTGAATTCATTGTTGTCATACAATGATGTCTTGTAACCCATGAAGCCTGCACCGGCGTAACCGTGTAATGCCCATCGGTAAGGAGAATGGTTATCAACCCTTCTCAAAAGATTTGAGAAGTTAATATCTCCCATTAAAGCAACCTGGTTATACTTTGTGTTTGCTGTGGCAACTCCGGCAGCAATACCGGCTGCACCTTCCAACTGGGCCTTTTGTGTGGTTTCACCTCTCTGGTAGATAAGGCTTAGACCGAAAACATGCGTAATCTGTTTGTCTAAGCTTACATACGCATTATATCCCCAATTGATCTTTTTATCATAGATGGATTTAAGGTCGGAATGCACCATGAATGCAGCCCCACCACCCACTGATACCGACCAGTCGTTGAATCTTTTGGCTTTGTTGTTAAAAGGTTGAACATTGGCAGAACCTGAAGAGAATGTATTCGGATACTTATCATTTGAAGTAACAGCTATACTATCCTGTGCATACGAAGCAATAGGCAATGCGGCCAATAATAATAAACCTAATTTCATACAATATGTTTTATGTTTTATATCAGATAAAATCTTTTAATAATATTTTAGAAAATTCCCTTTCAAAAATATGCTTTCTATGGGGGATTTCTAATCTTTCAGAGCTAAAATTAAGCCAATTAAAGGTTACGATATCTATGTCTATTACTCTGTCAGTATATACACCTGATATTTTAGAATCGTTTACCCTTCCCATTTCCGCTTCAATGCTTTTGATTTGTTCAAGAAGCTTAATAGGTGAAAGATCGGTAAATATTATCAATGCAATATTACAAAAAATATTGGAACTGGCAAATTCTACGGGCTCAGATGTTAAAAATTCACTAATTTTTAATATTTGATTTCCGCTGTCTTCCAGTTTTTTTATTGCGGTTTCCAGATTTTTTTTTCGGTCTCCGAGGTTACTTCCTAGTAACAAAACCACCTTATGCTGCGACATATTTAGAAATGATTGATTATATGAAAAGTT
Organism: Chryseobacterium sp. sg2396; assembly: GCF_042610505.1. NCBI lineage: Bacteria > Pseudomonadati > Bacteroidota > Flavobacteriia > Flavobacteriales > Weeksellaceae > Chryseobacterium > Chryseobacterium sp. sg2396. The sequence goes on from NZ_JBHGAQ010000013.1 coordinate 44,708, forward strand.
TTTTAAAAAATGTACTGGCAAATATAGTGGCAATTGTCATCTTATGTGTCGTGTTTTTCTTCTTTTTTATCATAATGCTTGTGTTCAGCGCGATGGGTAGCGAGAAATCAGTTGCGGTAAAAAAGAATTCCGTGCTTACCATTAATCTTAAAACAAATATTATAGACAGTCCCACAGAAGCGCAGCAAGGGATATTTGATATCAGAGACCAGAGTAAAAATGTTTTAATCTATGACGCTATCGAGGCCATCAACAAGGCAAAGACCGATGACAACATCAAAGGAATCAGCATTGAAGCAGATTATCTGAGCGCCGGTATTACCCAGATCGATGATCTCAGGAATGCCATTCAGGATTTTAAGAAAAGCGGAAAATTTGTGTATGCTTACGGTAATACGGTTTCTCAGGCTGCCTATTATCTGGGATCGGTAGCAGATCAGTATTATCTGAATCCCGCAGGAATGATCGAACTGAAAGGCTTGGCAACGGAAGTCTCCTTTTTTAAAGATTTCGCAGATAAATATGGAATCGGGATAGAAGTTATCCGACATGGGAAATTCAAATCTGCTGTGGAACCTTTTATCAGAAACGAGATCTCTCCAGAAAATAAAGAACAGCTGAGTACTTTACTGAATGACATCTGGAAAAATACTTCTACAAGAATGGCGGCTTCCAGAAAGATCGATACGGCACAGTTCAGAACGGTGGTGGATAGTCTTTACGGGATGATTCCTGATTTGGGACTGAAGTATAAACTGGCTGATAAACTTATTCAGAAAACGGAATACGACCGTATGATGCGTACTAAATTGAATTTAAAAGAAGATGATAAGCTAAATAAAATTTCTTTAGGCAAATATATCGATTCGTATTCAGATGATGAAAATTCAGGCGACAGGGTAGCGGTTCTGTATGCATCAGGATCTATCAACGGGGGGGATGATTATAACGATATTCATTCGGAAAAATATATTAAATACATCAAAGACCTTCAGGATGACGATAAAGTGAAAGCCGTTGTTTTCAGGATCAATTCTCCGGGGGGGAGCGCCAATGCTTCGGATGAAATTTTATTCGAGCTGCAGCAGCTGAAAAAGAAAAAACCACTGGTGGTATCTTTCGGGGATTATGCTGCTTCCGGAGGATATTACGTCGCGATGGCCGCCGATAAAATTTATTCGGAGCCTAATACGCTTACAGGATCCATTGGTGTTTTCGGAGTAATTCCGTACTTCAAGGATATTGCCAATAAAAACGGAATCCGTTCCGATATTGTTGCCACCAATGCCAATTCGCAGTATTATTCTACCTTAAACGGAGTGAGCCCGTACGGGGTAAATATGATTACCAGAAGCGTGGAAGGTACCTATAAAAGATTTGTGCATTTTGTAACCGGGAACAGAAAGAAAACCTTTGAGCAGATCGATAATATCGGTGGCGGAAGAGTATGGAGTGGAGTAAGAGCCAAACAAATCGGTCTGGTAGATGAACTGGGAACGCTGAATGACGCCATAACGTATGCTGCTCAGAAAGCCGGGCTTAAATCTTATAATGTAGCCTCGTATCCAAAGAAGATGACACCATTCGAGCAAATCTTCAAAAACCTTAACGAAGATGATATTTCGGCAAGAGTAGTTAAGAATAAAATAGGAAAAGCCAATTATGAATTGCTGGAGCAGATCGTGGAAGAGAGAAAGCTGCAGTCGGAAGTGAAGATGGAAATGCCTTATCAGATTAAAATCAACTAAGCTCAATTATATTGTAAAAAGAACGGCGGACCTGAAATTCAGATCCGCCGTTTTAATTTTTGTATTTTATCGGTTAAGCTCTCCTGGTGAGCATTCCGTAAATCCACAGAACGATAAGAGCACCTCCGATGGCCAGGATCCAGCTTCTGAAGTTCCAGAAAGAATCTACGTCTCCCCAGTGTAGTACGTATACGCCTATCGATCCTCCGATAAAGGCTCCGATAATTCCCAGAATCATCGTGATAAGCATTCCGCCACCCTGTTTTCCAGGCATGATCGCTTTAGCAATTGCTCCGGCCAGTAGTCCGAAAATAATCCATGTTATAAATCCCATAGTTGCATTTTTTAATGTTAATATTTAATTTGGTTCATTATTAATGTTGGGAAAACATGATGAACATCATCTTTTCTTGAAAAATGAATCTACAAACTCTGTACCATTAAATAATTGCAAATCCTGCATTTTTTCCCCTACGCCGATATACTTCACCGGAATCTGAAACTGGTCTGAAATACCAATAACCACACCTCCCTTTGCCGTACCGTCAAGTTTTGTTACCGCAAGGGCATTTACTTCCGTAGCAGCGGTGAACTGTTTGGCCTGCTCAAAGGCATTCTGGCCGGTAGAACCGTCAAGAACGAGTAGGATCTCATGAGGAGCATCCGGAATAACTTTCTGCATGACCCTTTTGATCTTGGAAAGCTCGTTCATCAGGTTGATTTTATTATGAAGCCTTCCGGCAGTATCAATAATGACAACATCGGCATTTTGGGCAACCGCACTTTGAACCGTATCAAAGGCTACGGAAGCCGGATCGGAGCCCATTTCCTGCTTTACGATAGGAACGCCTACCCGCTGGCTCCAGATGACCAATTGGTCTACTGCGGCAGCCCTAAAGGTATCGGCGGCTCCAAGAACCACTTTCTTTCCTTCTGTGGTAAACTGGTGGGCGAGTTTACCGATGGTGGTCGTCTTTCCTACGCCGTTTACTCCAACGACCATGATGACATAAGGCTTTTTTGAAGTATCGATATTTCCAGTCCCCGAATGCGGGTTTTCAAGCAGCAGTCCCGAAATTTCTTCACGTAGGATTTTATCCAGTTCATTTACGCCAACATACTTGTCGCGGGCGACACGCTCTTCAATTCTTTCGATGATTTTGATGGTGGTGGAAGCACCGACGTCGGAGGCAATCAGTACTTCTTCCAGGTCATCCAGTACTTCATCGTCTACTTTGCTTTTGCCGACTACGGCTTTTGTCATTTTTTCAAAGAAACCCTGGCTGGATTTTTCCAATCCTCTGTCTAATGTTTCTTTTTCTTCTTTTTTAAAAATATTTTTAAACCAACTCATCTTTATGAATTACGGAATTTAATTAATGAAGGAATTTGGATGACATAAGCCTGAAGCGCACAACCGTTGTGTTTTTCGGGCTTCTGGTCTCACTTCCAGCTAGATTAAAAGCAAAGATAACAAAAAAACTACCCAAAAGCTGAGTAGTTTTTTATATTGTAAATAAAGTGGAGATTATTTTTTCAAATAACCGTCTACTTCGTCTGCATTCATTACTTTTTCTTCGAAAACGTAAGCTCCTGATTTGGAAGACTTCACCATTTTCACCACTTTAGTCATTTTTTTTGACTGTCCGCTCTGTAGGGTTGCTACTACTTTCTTTGCCATGGTAAATTATATTTTATAAATTACTTGATTTCTTTGTGTACGGTTACCTTTTTAAGAACAGGATTGTATTTTTTCAATTCCAATCTTTCTGTTGTGTTCTTTTTATTTTTTGTAGAAATGTATCTTGACATTCCTGGCATACCACTCTCTTTGTGCTCTGTACATTCAAGGATTACTTGAACTCTGTTTCCTTTTTTTGCCATGATTTAGTTCTTTTTAATCAATCCGTTTCTGGTCGCTCTTTCGATAGCTTCCTCGATTCCAATTTTGTTAATCACTCTCAATCCATGAGCTGATACTTTCAGTGTTACGTGCTTATCCTGCTCCGGAAGGTAAAATTTCTTCTCTAATAAGTTAATTTCAAAACGACGCTTCGTTTTGTTATTAGCGTGAGAAACGTTGTTACCAACCATTGCACGCTTTCCTGTTATTTGGCAAATTCTTGACATATCTCGATGTTCTTATTTGTACTATAATATTTGAGAGTGCAAAATAACGAAGAATTTTTCAGATAGGCAAATCTTTTATAAAATTATTTGTAAATAAAAACGTGACAATTAATCCTGATTTTAATCCGGTATCTGTTCCAGTACGCATTGAGTCTAAGAATGATAAATCTGAAAATTAATTCATCCTGACATTAATTCTTCTTGGTTTTATTCTGAAACCATTTAATTAAAAAATAAAAAAGAAGAAATCCGAATGCAAAAATAGAAAAGCGGGAAAGCAGATCTCCGGCTTTGGTATAGAAGGTCATTCCGTCATAAAGGTTTACGCGGGCATACAATGCGGTTTTATCACCGTAAAAAGTATCTTCGATGATTTCGCCTTTCGCATTGATATGGGCGGAAATTCCGCTATTTGCTGCCCTGGCGATTTCCCGGCGCGTTTCAATAGCTCTCAGTCTGGCATAGGATAAAAGCTGTTTGTGGCCTTCCGTAACACCCCACCAGGAATCATTCGTCATAATAGCCAGGAAATTGGCTCCTTTTTTTACATAGTCACCGGTAAATTCGCCGTAAATGCTTTCATAACAGATGATTGGGGCGATATTCCCTTTATTGAAAGGGTTTGAAAATGCCGTTCTCTCTTTATCGGTTCCCAAGGAAGCCACAGTGCCGCCGAGGTTGATCATTGCATTGCCCAAAAGCGGTTTCAAGTAGCTCATATACGGGAATATTTCTACTCCCGGAACCAGTTTGCCCTTATGGTAAACTTCCACTTTCTGATCCGGAATCACCTGGATGGCTGAGTTGAAACGTTCTACCCAAAGCCCTGGATTGAGCTGATAGGCTTCCTTCGGCAAATTATTTTCCGAAGTATAAAAATGATGGGAAGAAATTCCCGTGGTGAAAACCGAACCGGGATGTTTCGATAGAAAACTTTTGAGATTATTGATGATCATACTCTTTTCAAAAGCCGTTTCGGAAATAGATCCGTTCCCCGGAAGAGCAGTTTCAGGAGCTATATAATAGTCGATTTTACCTTTGGAATTTCTTTCGGCCAGGCTCAGCAGATCGTTCTCTATTGTCAGGCTGTCCTGTGAGTATTTTTCAGCGTAAGGATCGAGGTCCGGCTGAAGCATCAGTACATTTACACTGCCGATCGGCTTTTCATCAAAGCTGTTGTATTTTACCACCGAAATGATCATCGGAAAGATAATCAGGGCTGCAACAATTGAGGTGTTTTTAATTAAATCTTTTCTTTTTCTTCCGGCCTGCCAGATTCTTACTGTGTAAAAAATCAGAACGTTCGTCAGCAGAATCCAGAAGCTTCCGCCGGTCGCGCCCAGCGTGTCGTACCACTGGATCAGTTTAGGATAGTCTGAGAAAGCGTTCCCCAGGTTCAGCCACGGCCAGGTAAGTTCCCAGCCCAGGTGGAATTTCTCAAAGCTCATCCAGATGGCAATCAGGAAGGCCAGTCCCCAATAGGTCCCCTGTGCATTTTTATACCAGTGGTAACATTGGAATACCAAAGCATACAAAAGGGAATTAACCAGCACCGGAAATAAAACCGCCATCATCGAGTGGCTTCCGTCAGGGTTTTTGGAACCGTACAGCCAGCCTGTTGTCACGGTATTCCAGATCACGAAGCATAAATAGGACAGTCCGAAAACCACCCAGCTTTTTCTGTTATAATCCGAAAATTTAGATACCCCGTGCTCCATCATCAGAAGCGGAACCAGCGCAAAAAATATAAAAAAAGGAATCCCGTAGGTAGGCCAGGAAATGGATAGCAGCATCGCCGAAATCAGCGTAAGCAAAACGTATTTCATGAATTTGTTTTAATATACAAATTTAATGTTTTTGAAATGAATACATTTGTAACCGATGTTAAAGAAATTTTATAAAATTATTATTGTTCCCTATACGCTGTTTCTGCTGTATCTGATGTTTTTCGGGATGGGCAGGCAACAGATGGATGAGAATTTACTTACGGTAGAACCTATCGTGTCCACCATAAATTTCATTAAAGGCTGCATCTCCTGGAAAGACGCTGTCGTAATCGTCGGAGGAAATATCGTCATGTTCATGCCTTTTGGGTTTCTTGGATGGATTTTTCCTAAGCTTAATGTCCTTAAAAATCTTATATTTACTTTCGTTTCAGCCATTACCATTGTTGAAGCACTTCAGTATTTTTCAAGGATGGGTATTTTTGAAGTGGATGATATTATCCTGAATACGTTCGGGGTATTTTTAGGATTTCTAATTAAAAAAAATGTAGAAGAAAGGTTTGAACATTTTGTGAAGTGATCCGGATCGATGTTCAGCAACTTTGACAAAGTTTTTCATCCTTACCCGTTCAATTCCTTCGCCCGTTTTTCCGCGTTCAGGATGCCGCTTTTAAGAATGCCTTTCAGTTGGTTTTCATTAAATGTTTTCAGGGCAGCTTCGGTGGTTCCGCCTTTTGAGGCTACATCGCTGATGAGTTCTTCCAGGCTTTTATCGGAATTGTTGATCAGGTGATAGGCGCCCAGCATCGTCTGCTGTACAAACAGCCTGGAGAGATTTTCCTCGATTCCCATTTCGGTTCCGGCTTTGATCATGGCATCCACAATGTAATAGAAGTAGGCAGGTCCGCTTCCGGAAAGGGCGGTTACGCTATCCAGTAATCCTTCGTCCTCCAGATATACCGACCTTCCCGTTGAATTCAGCAGTCTTTCGATATGGATAAGCTGGCTGAACGAAATGCCTTCCGCTGCCGTATAGCCGGTGATTCCCATTCCGAGAAGGGTAGGAGAGTTGGGCATGGCTCTTACGACCAACGGATGGCGCAGCAGTTTCTGGATTTTTTCGATGTTGATTCCTGCCATAATGGATAGGATCATCTGTTTTTCTTTCAGCTGAAATTTAAAATTCTCTGCAGCATGGGCAAAATCCTGAGGCTTTACGGCAATGATGATCAGATCAGCATCCAGTTCCTGTACTTCATCAAAAGTCGAAATTTTTGATTTTGGGAATTCTTCCGAAATTTTTTGAAATTTAGACCGGTTCCGGGTAATGAGATGAAGATTTTCCGGCCTGATCAGCTCGTATTTCAAAAACGATTTTGAAAACGAAAGGCCCATGTTTCCGGCTCCGAGAATAGCGATTTTCATATTGTGTATTTGTTTTTTAGAATGATTGTACGGAAACTTTATCGAAATTCTGAACTTCGACAAACTTTTTAAATAATATTCACCTCTCTTTCCAGCTCAATCCCGAATTTTTCTTTAACGGAATTGATGATCTCCGTTGAAAAGTCATAGATTTCCTTTCCTGTGGCTTTTCCTGTGGCATTTACAATAACCAGAGCCTGCAGTTTGTGGGAAGCGACGTTGCCGATCTGTTTCCCTTTCCATCCGCACTGCTCAATGAGCCATCCGGCCGGAACTTTTACTGAATCTTCATTTGGGTAACCTGGAATATTTTCAAATCTCTGCTGCAATGATTCAAACTGTGCCGAAGGAATTGTCGGGTTCTTAAAAAAACTGCCTGCATTTCCGACTTCTTTCGGATCGGGAAGTTTGCTTTGCCGGATACTGATAACGGCCTTTGAGACCTCCTGAATGGTCGGATTTTCAATTCCGGAATTTTCCAGCTCGGCTTGTATTGCCCCGTACTCGGTTTTAATATAATGATTTTGGGTCGTAAGTTTAAAAGTAACGTCCAGGATTACATATTTTCCCTTGCCTTCCTGTTTAAAGATGGAATCTCTGTAACCGAACCTGCATTTTTCAAGATCAAAAGTTTCGATTTCGAGGGTCTCCAGATTAAGCACGGTGCAGTTCACGAAAATATCTTTGATTTCGGTTCCGTACGCCCCGATATTCTGCATCGGGGAAGTGCCTACGTTTCCGGGAATCAGCGAGAGGTTTTCCAGTCCGCCGAAGTTTTTATCCAGACAGAACATTACGAATTCATGCCAGTTTTCCCCTGCTTTGGCGGTAACCAATACTTCATTTTCATTCTGAGGCTGAACGGATATTCCTTTCAGGTTTAATTTAATCACCAGTCCGTTGAAATCGCAGGTAAATAAAACGTTGCTTCCGCCTCCGAGAAAAAGCCATGGAAGATTGTTTTCTTTTGAAAAATGCAGGGCTTCTTTTAATTCTTCAACGGTGTTTGCTTCAGCAAAATAGTTTGCTTTTACATCTACCCCGAATGTATTGTATGGTTTTAGTGAAAAATTCTCGTGCATTGTTTAATTATATTCTGTTGGAAGAAGGGCCTGGATCTGGTCTTTCAGTTTCTTAAGCTGTTCGTAATGCGCCGTATCTGCAAAAGCATTTACGTAAGCATGGTATTTTTTCGGTGTCCTGATCTGGAAGGTTTCGTCGAATCCGTCTACGGACTGTTGGCTGGGCGAACTTTTTATCCGGTCCAAGGTTTTTACATTGATCGTGGAGATGAGTCTTTTCCAGGTCTGCGGACTGATGGACGATTTCCACTCTTTATGGATTTTCTTTTTCGTAACCCCCTGTTCTGCATGGATGGAATCTTCGGTGACCTTTACAATCCTGTAGCTCCCGAGATGCCCGCCGATGTCCGAATAGCTGATCGAAATAATTTCATTAGGGTTCTGATGGCCGGTCTTGGACTCCTTATCATGACAGGAAAAGAAAATCAGCAATAAAACAGGCAGTAAGAATATTTTCAGACCGGGATATTTTATTGCTGACATATTTTATGTTTTAATGATTAAAGACTGAATTCGGCTCTGTATTTTTCGAGAGCGTCTTTAAGGATAGCTGCGCTTCTTTTTAGATCCTGCTCCTTTAAAACATAGGCAATTCTTACCTGTTTTTTACCCAGTTCAGGATTGCTGTAAAAACCTCCGGCCGGTGCTACCATGATTGTTTCGTTGTTATTGGAATAGCTTTCCAGAAGCCACTGTGCAAATTTTTCGGTATCGTCTACCGGAAGCTCCGCTACACAATAAAATGCACCTTTAGGTTTCGGGCAGATCACGCCTGGGATGGCATTCAATAGATCAACTAAAATGTTTCTTCGGTGAGTATATTCTTCTCTTACGGATCTGATGTAAGCATCGTCGTTTTTATGTGCTGCCGTTGCTGCAATCTGTCCCAGCAGAACGGGGCTTAATCTTGCCTGTGCGAACAGCATGGCTGCATCGTGTATTTTTTTGGAACGGGTGATCATACATCCGATTCTCACACCGCACATGGAATAACGCTTGGATTCTGAATCGATAATAATGCAGTTTTCCGCCAGCTCAGGAAAAGCAAGCATGGAGATCTGCTGCTTCCCGTCATACACATATTCTCGGTATACTTCATCGGAGATGACTACGATATCATATTTTAAGGCAATTTCTGCTAATTTCTTAAGCTCCTCACGCGTATAAAGGTACCCCGTAGGATTTCCGGGGTTGCAGATGACGATGGCTCTGGTTTTCGCCGTTATTTTTTTCTCAAATTCTTCAATCGGAGGAAGGGCGAAGCCTGTGTCGATGGTTGAGGGAACGGCTACCACATTCACATTGAACGTGCTGGTAAATCCGTTGTAGTTGGCATAATACGGCTCAGGGATGATTACTTCGTCACCGTCGTCACATAGTGTAGAAATGGCAAAATTCAAAGCTTCCGAACCACCGTTTGTAACAATAAAATGATCAGGAGTAAGGTCGGTAAAATCTAGCGAATGATAGTATTCCGTAAGGGCTTTTCTATATTCGATATTCCCTTCGGAAAGAGCATATTCCAATACTTTCAGATCAATATTTTTTAAAGCATTCAGTGCCGTTTCCGGGGTTTCAATATCCGGTTGCCCGATATTGAGGTGATATACTTTCGTACCTCTCTGTTTTGCTTTTAGGGCGAAAGGAACGAGTTTTCTTACCGGCGATGGCGGCATGTGCAGTGCTCTGTTTGAAATATTCGGCATTGTTCAAAAATTTGTATGGCAAAAATAAGATTTAATTTTCCAATATTAAAATAAAGGTTCCAAATAAAGATTTTTGTATTAATTTTTAAATCTGCAAAAAAAATTATCATGTTTTAAGAAAATATAAAGAATTAAAAAGCAGAATTGCCTTTTGGAAATTTATTTCAGATAAATATGATTAAGTATGGATTAAATAAGTTTTTGATTGATAATTTATAAAATAGACATAGTTAGCGATATACTTTGGCAACTGTTGAATCATCCGCGAAGAAAAGCGAAATCAAAGTATACCCGAATCCTTTCAAAGAGGTGTTATACATTGCTGACACCAAAGAAGTGAAGTCGGTTTCCGTAGCAGATGTTTCGGGAAGAGTGGTAAAAACAATTGAAAATCCGGGTAACGAACTGCATTTAGGAGAACTGCATTCAGGCGTATATCTGGTAACGGTAACGTACAAAGACGGTTCACGCTCAACAGCAAAAGCCATCAAGAAATAAGTTTTTTAATGTAAATAAATTGAATAAGCAGCTGGGCCATTGGTTCAGCTGTTTTTGTTTGAATAAAATCAGGTTTCATTTAAATTTTATTAATTTGCATGTTATTAAAACTGACTACAATGCAGATTCAATCCGCTTCCGTTGAAGATTATATTTTACAGATTCCTGAAGACAGGCAAGACGTTTTCAGGAAAATTTTTGAAACCATTAATGATAATTTACCGGATGGATTTTCCCAGGGTTTAAGCTACGGAATGATCGGCTGGGCGGTCCCTCTGGAAACGTATCCCGCAGGGTACCACTGTACGCCTGGTTCACCGTTGCCGTTTATGAGCATCGCTTCCCAGAAAAATTTCATTGCCCTTTATCATATGGGAATGTATGCCAAACCTGAGTTGCTGGACTGGTTTGTGGAAGAATACCCAAAATACTCTAAAAGAAAGCTGGATATGGGGAAGTCCTGTGTCCGCTTTAAAAAAATGGATGATATTCCATTGGAACTGCTTGCTGAACTCAGCAAAAAAATGACAGTTAAAGAATGGATTGATATTTATGAGAAGAATTTTAAAAAGAAATAGTTGCCGGCTGTATCTGCTTGCCGTAAGTTTCTCCCTGAATCTGCTGGCTGGCTGCAAAAGCACAAACGTTTCAGGATTGGAAAACGGCGATCTGCTTTTTGTAACGGCTAAAGAAACCGGACTTTCCGGAGCCATCAGTAATGTAACCCAAAAACAGAAAAATGCTTCCTTTGACCATATCGGCATCCTGGAAAAGAACAGAGGGGGTACTTTTGTCTTGCATGCTGCTCCCAAAGGCGGTTCACAGAAGCAAAGCCTGAAAGTTTTTCTGAAAGATCAGGCAGATGAAGGGCAGCGGGTAGTGGTGTACCGGCTGAAACCTCAATTTAAAAAAGCTGTTCCTGCTGCTATCCAAAGAGCAAATTCCATGTTGGGAAAACCTTATAATTTCAACTATATCTTAAATGAAAATTCTTATTACTGCTCAGATTTCGTCGAAAGAGCATTCAGGGACAATCATGTCTTCAAACTGGAACCGATGACCTTTATTGATCCAAAAACCGGAAAAACCAATGCATTCTGGGAAGGGTTTTATCATCAGAAAAACCTTAAAGTCCCGGAAGGTGAGTCCGGATGCAATCCGAACGGCCTGGCATCTTCCGATAAGCTGGAGCGGATAAGGGAGCTGAAATAGGTAAAGGGTAATAAAGAGTGTTTTCATATTTGATACTGTCGGTGACGATTGCTGATAAAAGAAACTTCCGGCTTCCTCTTCTATTTTATTTGGTTTAAATGTTAAAATTAAAAATTATTATCCTACTAATTTTGTAGACTAATTATTTTTTATATTTTTGTCATAGCTAAGCATTGAGAAAAAGAAATTTCTTCGGTCTGCTTTGTAAACAACGTTTAAAAGAAATTGCCAGATATGATAACGCCTAATCCCGGACTTCAGGTTTTGCAGAATGCGCTTAACCTCTCTAAAAAAGAACTGTTAGTGGAAATAGAATTAAATGGAAAGATGAAATTTGAACATTTGATGAATACCATTTACCATCAGTTCGGGATCTGTCATAAAGTGCTGTCGGCAAATGTTGAATATATAAACGGAAGAAACTTCGGAACGGTTCAGTTGTATATCAACGTATATCCGGATGATTTTGAGCAGCTGGAATTTTTCCTTAATAAAAATAAGCTTCTGAATACCGCGGTAGCCTATACCTGCCGCAAATATTTATAAGTGATTTCATATGGTTTTGATTACAGGAAACGGCTGTCGGTTCATGGCTGCCGTTTTATTTTGCCTTTCAAAGAAAAGCATTATGAATACAAAAATAAAAACCGCCGAAAAAGGGCGGTTTCATTATTTCGTCTCAGTTAAATTCTCTCAATATCGGCACCGATAGCTTTCAGTCTGCCGTCAATATTTTCATATCCCCTGTCGATTTGTTCGATGTTGTGGATAATCGATTTTCCTTCTGCGGAAAGAGCAGCGATCAGAAGCGCGTTTCCGGCCCTGATATCCGGGGAAACCATTGTGGTTCCCCTTAAAGGAGTTTCCTGATTCAGACCGATTACTGTTGCTCTGTGTGGATCGCAAAGAATGATCTGCGCACCCATATCAATCAGTTTATCCACAAAGAATAATCTTGATTCAAACATTTTCTGGTGAATCAGAAGGCTTCCTTTGGCTTGTGTGGCCACTACCAGAATGATGGATAGTAAGTCGGGAGTGAATCCAGGCCACGGAGCATCGGAGATCGTTAAAATAGATCCGTCGATAAACTTCTGGATTTTATAATGTTCCTGGGCAGGAATGAAAATATCATCATTGCTTTGTTCAAGTTCGATTCCCAGTTTTCTGAAGGTATTCGGAATTACGCCAAGCTGATTCCAGTTGACGTTTTTGATGGTAATTTCAGATTTGGTCATGGCTGCAAGACCAATCCATGATCCTATTTCCACCATATCCGGAAGCATGGTATGCTCTGTTCCGTGAAGGTATTCAACACCTTCGATGGTTAAAAGATTGGAACCAATTCCGGAGATATTGGCGCCCATGCGGTTGAGCATTTTACAAAGCTGCTGCAGGTAAGGCTCGCACGCAGCGTTGTAAATTCTTGTTTTTCCTTTTGCCAGAACCGCAGCCATTACGATATTGGCAGTTCCTGTTACGGAAGCCTCTTCCAGAAGGATGAATTTTCCGTTAAGTTCTTTTGCTTTTAAAGAATAAAAATATTCTTCCTCATCGTAATGAAATTCCGCACCAAGTTCTACCAACCCCTGAAAATGGGTGTCTAACCTTCTTCTTCCGATTTTGTCGCCGCCCGGAGTCGGCATATAAGCTTCGCCGTATCTAGCCAGCATGGGGCCCATCAGCATAATGGAACCTCTCAGTTTGGCCCCGTCTTTTTTAAACTCGCTGGATTTTATATAATCAAAATTTACCTTGTCGGCTTTGAAAGTATAATCGCCGTGAGCATTCTTGGTAACCTTTACGCCAAAGTCGCCCAGAATCTCAATTAATCGATTAACGTCGTGGATATCCGGAATATTTTTGATCCTTACTTCCTCATCAGTCAATAAAACGGCACACAGAATCTGAAGGGCTTCATTTTTTGCCCCCTGTGGAGTGATTTCACCTTGCAGTCTCTTTCCTCCTCTTATCTGAAATGTTCCACTCATGTTTACTTTCTGTTTTTATTATGGTTGTTATTGTTATTATTGTGCCTTCTCTTATTGTTCTGGTTATTTTGGTTTCGGTTGTTGTTATTCCGGTTGTTATTCTGGTTGTTCCGGTTGTTGTTATTACTGGTATAGTAGATTTTACTCTTTTCAAGCGTATCGATTCCGGTAAGGTCCAGCCTGTTTTCCGAAAGTTCCTTCAGATGACGGAAAATCACATCATCCGTTACGTGTTCTTTATTATAAACATTGTAGGATTTCTTCATATTGTTGGCAATTACCTCAATCAGGGCTTCTTTTTCATCACCCTGTTCCAGTTCGATCGCTTTTTCAATCAGCTGAAGAATACTTTTTCCGTAAAATTTAAAGTCGCCCTGAAGCTTGGGATATTCCATTCTTTTAGGCTTCTCTTCAAGTTCTTCTTTGGTCGGAAAAGGATAGGGCGCATCTACATCCAGGTTATGATCGGCTAAAATATAAAGATGGTCCCAAAGTTTATGTTTATAATTATCTTCGTCTCGCAGCTGCGGGTTTCGCTGACCCATAAAATCAATGATCGCCATTGCCATTTCGTTCCTTTCTTCTCTGGAGGAAAGCTCTTTGCAACGTTCAACCAACTGTTGTATAATTCTGCCGTATTCCGGCAAATGAAGCTGAGTTTTTTGGGTGTTGTATTCCATAGTCTGCAAATATATGCATTAATAGAAAAATTGTACCGAAAATCTTAAAAGTTTATGATTTTTTAATGAATATGTTATGCAACAATTTAATTGGATTTTATGTTAAAAATAAAAATTATTTCACGTTATGTAGAGATTGTATCAATAAAAGTGTAAATTAGGTAATGTATTAATAATTAAAACTTTCCTTATGAAAAAAGCATACTATGTACTTTCTCTACTGGCATTGGGAATGATGAATTCCTGCCGTACAAACGATGAAGTGATTTCTGAGGACCGGAAAGACCCGGGTGTTCATGATAAAATAGTGAACGTTACCCATCATGACGGGCACCCTTTCAGTACCGGAACTTCCACAACAGGCAAATTTGTAGCAGGGCCGGGAGGAGGTGTCCTGATGCAGGGATTTTACTGGGATGTTCCGGATGGCGGCAACTGGTGGAATACCGTAAATTCAAAACTTACCGACTGGTCAAATGCCGGAATTGGTGCGGTATGGCTTCCTCCGGCTTCAAAAGCGCAGAACGGCGCTTATTCTATGGGGTACGATCCTACGGATTATTATGATTTTGGAAACTATAACCAGAATGGAAGTGTGGAGACCCGTTTCGGCTCAAGGGCTGAGCTGGAAGCCCTGATCACAAAAGCGCATGCTGAAAACATGCAGGTTTATGCGGATATTGTTATCAACCACAACAGCGGCGGGCAGTCGGAATACAATCCATACGTCGGTTCCAATACCTGGACCAATTTTTCAGGGGTAGCTTCAGGAAAATTCCCGAGAAATTATAATGATTTTTATAAAAATTCTTACGGGAATAACGACGAAGGGGCTTTTGGCGGTTTTCCGGATCTGTGCCATGCCAATCCATATGTGCAGGACTGGCTTTGGGGAAGGGATGATTCGGTAGGAAAATATTATAAGAACGTCATGAAATTTGACGGCTGGCGATTCGATTATGTGAAAGGATTCGGAGCCTGGGTGGTAAATAACTGGAATTCCAATGTTGGGGGATTTTCAGTCGGTGAACTATGGGATTCCAATGTGAATGTTTTGGAATCATGGGCCAATAATGCCAACAGTTCAGTGTTTGATTTTGCCGCTTATTACAAAATGGATGAGGCGTTTGATAACGGAAACCTCAACGTCCTGAACGATGATATGATGTGGAAAAGGAATCCCTTTAAAGCGGTTACTTTTGTAGCCAACCACGATACGGATATCATTTATAATAAAATGCCGGCGTATGCTTACATCCTGACTCATGAAGGTTATCCCACCATTTTCTACAGGGACTACGAGGAATGGCTGAACAAAGAAAGGCTGAACAACCTCATTTGGATTCACAATAACAAAGCCACCGGAACCACTTCGATTCTCTACACCGATACTGATGAATACATTGCCCGAAGAAACGGCTATAACGGAAATCCTGGACTGGTTGTCTATATCAATAGCTCTTCCAGCTGGCAGGAACGGTGGATTCAGACCAATTGGGCCAGCCAGCAGATCAAAGACTTCACAGGAAATTCCTCATGGTATCCGACAACGCAGGGCGATAAATGGGTGAAGATCCAATGTCCTCCGAATTCCTATTCGGTCTGGTCTTTAAACCAGTAATTATTATCCAATCATAAAACTGAAGACTGCCTTTTAAAAGCAGTCTTTAATTTTATTTTTAGCTGATAAACTAAATTAAATTAAGTTCGATCATATTTAATTTATTCTTAGTTATTTAATGAGTTAAAAATTAGCTGATCAATTAGAACTTTTTTTGGTTGAGAAAAGATCTCATTTAATAAACCAATAGCTTGAGTAATTATGTTGACAAAAGAAACTTCCGGCATCCAGCTTCCCTCTTCCAGCCTGTTATTATTATTTTTTAAACCTGTATAAATTTTTTCCGTTCTTTGGGAGTCGGTAAATAGCATTTCTGGTTTGCCAGCTTCATCCGGTTTTCAGAAACTTTATCATATACTTTATCACTGAGAAATTTCGGCATGATTTTTCCGATTGCTGAAAGTTTGTAAATTCCGCCCAGCAGATCTGCTATTTTCAGCACGGCTCTGGATTTTTCCAGATAATATTGCTGAGGTTTCCAGAGGTACATCGTATTGAAAACTTTTGTATTTAGTCCTCTCTCCGATAAAAACTGCTGTCCGAAATCCGACTGAAGGGAAGCAAACATAAACCGGTCCTTTTTATCCCTTTCCAAAATCCACTGTACCCAAAAATTGCAGACTCCGCAATCACCGTCGAAGAATACAATATGTTTATCCTGCCAGTTCGCTTCCATATTACTGTTTTTAAAGTGACATTTTACGTTCCGTTTCCTGTTTCTCCCTTTTGAAATAATCTGTGAGGAGTTTTCTTTGTACGTCAGTCAGCTTAGCATCCTGATGGCCAATAAAGTAAGATTCCAGCGGCATTTCCTTTTTCTCTACCATTTCGATGCATTCCTGCAATTTGTGTGCCTGTGTTTTAGGCTCATAGACGGCAAAAGTGGAAAAATTCAGTTCTTTTCTTCCCTCATCAATGTGGTTTTTCAGAATCCATGACGAAGGCGCTATATTGGAATACCAGGGATAGCGGGTTTCGTTGGAATGGCAGTCGTAGCACGAACGGTTGATGATGGCTGCTACTTCAGGTGGTGTATTTTTAATTTTTATAAAATCCATTCCCGGTGTCGGAGCGGGATTCGTCTTATCGATTGGAAAAAACTGGATGATGATAAAAGCGACAAGAACAACGGTCAGTATTTTTTTCATAATGAGGGTTTAAAGTTTGAGATTCAAGATTTAAAGTTCAATGTTCAAAATTTGAAGTTAAGATTAAATTTCAGGATCATAGTAAATTTTTACCGGAAATAATCATTTTCTGAGCAAATTTTTATCCATTAAAATAAAAATTTTTACTCATATGAAACCCATTTAATCTTTAAAGTTAATTAAATTTTCAATACTGGAAAATACCCATATGATTTATATGTCGAATTATTCTAAATATCAGTATTTAACTTTTCCCTACGTTTTATTTCATGTAAAATGATTAATTTAATTGCATAGTTATTATAATAGGAGAATTAGAACTGAGTAATTTTATAACTTGATTGTTATTGTTTTTAACTATTTTAAAAATATTTTCGATAGATTGTATTTATGGATAATCAATTGTAAGTTTGTCTTATTCAAAAATAAAAAACTGTTTATCAACATAAAAAATTTAAACGATATGGAAAATACTTCAGGAGACATCAGCAAATGTCCTTTTCACAACGGAAGCATGAAGGAAGAAAAGAAAGAAAATGTTGCCGGCGGCGGTACTCAAAACAAAGACTGGTGGCCGGATCAGCTGCGTGTAGATATCCTTCGCCAGCATTCCCGGCTTTCTAATCCGATGGATGAGGGGTTCGATTATGCGGCAGCTTTTAACAGCCTTGATCTTGAAGCGGTAAAAAAAGACCTTCATGAACTAATGACGGACTCCCAGGACTGGTGGCCTGCCGATTTCGGTCATTATGGTCCTTTGTTTATCCGTATGGCCTGGCACAGTGCAGGAACTTACCGGGTGGGTGACGGAAGAGGCGGTGCCGGAGCAGGTCAGCAGCGTTTTGCTCCTTTGAACAGCTGGCCGGATAACGTAAGCCTTGATAAAGCAAGAAGACTGCTATGGCCGGTTAAACAGAAATACGGAAAGAAAATTTCATGGGCCGATCTGATGATCCTTACCGGAAACGTGGCCCTGGAATCGATGGGCTTTAAAACTTTCGGCTTTGCCGGAGGACGTGAAGATGTTTGGGAGCCGGATATGGATGTGTATTGGGGGATGGAAAAAACATGGCTGGGCGGAGATCTCCGGTATTCCCAGGGATCTGATGGTGTTGAAGGACACGGTGTGCTTTCAGCGGATGATGATGCAGACGGAAAAATCCACACCCGCGATCTGGAAAAGCCGCTGGCTGCCGTACAGATGGGACTGATCTATGTAAACCCTGAAGGACCGGACGGAAATCCTGATCCTGTAGCCGCAGCCAGAGACATCCGTGATACTTTCGGAAGAATGGCCATGAATGATGAGGAAACGGTTGCCTTAATTGCCGGAGGTCACACTTTCGGTAAAACTCATGGCGCAGGACCTGCCGATCATGTGGGCAAAGAGCCTGAAGCAGCCGGCATCGAAGCGCAGGGATTCGGATGGAACAACAGCTTCAGATCCGGGAAAGGTCCCGATACCATTACCAGCGGACTGGAAGTGACGTGGACGGAAACCCCAACCGAATGGAGCAATTATTTCTTTAAAAACCTTTTCGAAAACGAATGGGAACTTACCAAAAGCCCTGCCGGAGCCCATCAGTGGGTGGCTAAGAATGCAGAAGCCATTATTCCGGATGCTTTCGATCCTAATAAAAAACACAGGCCGACGATGCTGACGACGGATCTTTCCCTGAGAATAGATCCTGAATATGAAAAAATTTCCAGACGTTTCTACGAGAATCCGGAAGAGTTTGCCGATGCGTTTGCCAGAGCCTGGTATAAACTGACGCATAGAGATATGGGACCGAAAGCCCGTTACCTGGGCCCGGACGTTCCCGCGGAAGAACTGATCTGGCAGGATCCGATTCCGGAAGTGGATCATGCCCTGATCGATAATTCCGATATTGAAGCCTTAAAATCAAAGGTCCTGGAGTCAGGACTGAGTGTTTCCGAGCTGGTTTCTACCGCATGGGCATCAGCTTCTACTTTCAGGGGAAGTGATAAAAGAGGAGGTGCGAACGGCGCACGGATTCGCCTGGCTCCTCAAAAAGATTGGGAAGTGAATAACCCTGTCCAATTGCAAAAAGTATTGAGCGTTCTTGAAAATATTCAGAAAGAATTCAACGAAAGCCAGACCGGCGGTAAAAAAGTTTCCCTTGCCGATGTTATCGTACTGGCCGGAAGTGCGGCGGTAGAAAAAGCTGCTAAAGATGCAGGCCATAATGTGATCGTATCGTTTGTACCGGGAAGAATGGACGCCTCACAGGAACAAACGGATGTGGAATCCATGAAATACCTTGAGCCGGCAGCCGATGGATTCAGAAATTACCTGAAGAAAAAATTCTCCGTTTCTACGGAATCTTTACTGATCGATAAAGCGCAGCTTTTAACCCTTACCGCTCCGGAACTTACCGTCCTGATCGGCGGAATGAGATCGTTAAACGCCAATTACGACGGCTCTTCCCACGGAATATTTACACAGAATCCGGGTATTTTAAGCAACGATTTCTTTATTAATCTTCTGGACATGAGCACGCAGTGGAAAGCTACTTCCGATGATAACGAGCTGTACGAAGGCACCGACAGAAAGACAGGAGAGAAAAAATGGACGGCCACCCGCGCCGATCTGGTTTTCGGATCCAACTCCGAACTGAGGGCCATTGCTGAAGTTTACGCCAGCGCCGATGCCCAACAGAAATTCGTTAATGATTTCGTATCAGCCTGGATCAAGGTGATGAACCTGGACCGGTTTGATATCAAGTAATTTATATCGATAGTGTTTTAAGTGATGAAGGCAGCCTGTGGGCTGCTTTTTTTATTCCTTATTGTTTTTCGGTATTTTTCAGAACTATTTCTGACCTAGTTTTGCCGTCTCATTAGTGTAAATTTGATTATGAAAAAATTAGTATGGAATTGCTTTAGCAACATTGATAATTTGTTCCTGTGGAGAAACAGGAGGTGGAAGCAGTGACCGTTCAGAGTACTGTAATACAGTGGACACCAGCTCTATATAGGGGAAAAAGGATGCTGCTATTATCTATCCTCTGGAGGTAATAAAGAATAGGTAGATAAAAAATATTGTGCAACTTGTAACAAAAAAAGCCACCCTTTTTCAGGATGGCTTTCGTAGACCCACAGGGATTCGAACCCCAGATGACTGAACCAAAATCAGTAGTGTTACCGCTACACCATGGGTCTGTATTTCTGTACCGCGAAATTAGAAAAATTATTTTAAAAATAAAAGTGATACATCGAGATTAATTGATAAAAAATGGAGGTGGCGGCTTTTATTTATTGATAGTCAAAGAATTAATTTTATGGTTTTTTCAGAAAGGAAATGCCGGAATACAGCGTATTTTGAGCTGATCTTCAAAAGCGCTTCGGAAGGTATCGGGCTTTACATGAAATAAAAATCCTATCTTTGCAAAAAAATTGGGCTCCAAAAGTTGGAGTAACCCATTGATAATCTTGTCCTGAGCTTTGTCGAGGGATTATTAAACATTTTTTTATGTCGAATATTGTTGCAATCGTTGGGCGTCCCAACGTAGGAAAATCCACATTGTTTAACCGTTTACTGGAAAGGAGAGAGGCCATCGTAGATTCCACGGCTGGGGTAACCCGTGACCGACACTATGGGAAATCCGACTGGAACGGGGTAGATTTTACAGTTATCGATACCGGAGGGTATGATGTGAACAACGATGATGTGTTCCAGGGGGAAATTTCAAAACAGGTTCAGCTGGCAGTTGATGAAGCCACGTCTATTATCTTTATGCTGAATGTGGAAGAAGGCCTTACGGATACCGATTACGAAATTTATGAGATGCTGAGAAGGTCCAATAAGCCGGTTTACATCGTCGTAAACAAGGTAGATTCATCCAAAGAGGAACTTGCAGCTACCGAATTTTACCAGTTGGGAATCGAAAAATATTATACTTTATCTTCGGCTACCGGTTCAGGAACCGGTGATCTTTTGGATGATATCGTTAGAGATTTTCCAACCACAGAATATAAAGACCCGTTCGAAGGGTTGCCGAAAATCACCATTGCCGGACGTCCGAACGTAGGGAAATCCACGATGACCAATGCTTTGTTGGATACAGACCGGAATATCGTAACGGATGTTGCAGGAACCACACGTGACAGTATCCAGACGTTGTACAACAAATTCGGACATGAATTCGTATTGGTAGATACGGCGGGAATGAGAAGGAAGTCAAA
Source organism: Chryseobacterium sp. sg2396 (assembly GCF_042610505.1). Taxonomy (NCBI): domain Bacteria; kingdom Pseudomonadati; phylum Bacteroidota; class Flavobacteriia; order Flavobacteriales; family Weeksellaceae; genus Chryseobacterium; species Chryseobacterium sp. sg2396. The sequence goes on from NZ_JBHGAQ010000013.1 coordinate 65,879, forward strand.
AGTTTCCGAGGACCTGGAGTTTTACTCCGTTATGCGTTCCATCCGTTCCATCGAATATTCCGATGTGGTCGTTATTATGGTGGATGCTACTTTAGGCTGGGAATCCCAGGATATGAATATTTTCGGACTGGCGCAGAAAAACAGAAAAGGAATCGTGATTGTGGTCAACAAATGGGATTTGGTGGAAAACAAGCAGACCAATACCACCCGGGATTTTGAAAGTGCCATCAGGGATAAAATCGGTCAGTTCAGCGATATTCCTATTCTTTTCGTATCCGCCCTGACGAAGCAGAGAATCCTGAAAGTGGTGGAAACGGCCATGGCAGTATACGAAGACCGTAAAAAGAAAATCAAGACTTCCAAACTGAACGAAGTAATGCTTCCGATTTTTGAAGGAACGCCGCCGCCGGCCAATAAAGGAAAATACATTAAAATTAAATATTGTGTACAGCTTCCGACCCCATCGCCGCAGTTTGTGTTCTTCTGCAATCTGCCGCAGTATGTGAAGGAGCCATACAAGAGATTTACTGAAAACCAGCTGAGAAAAGAATTCGGGTTTACCGGAGTACCGATTGAAGTATATTTCAGACAGAAATAAAAAGCCGTCATGGAAGTTTGGGCAGCCTACAGTTTTCTCCATCAGACTGATGAACAACAACTGGAAAAAGAATTTGCCTTGCTTCCCGCTCATATCACTGAGCCGGTGTACCGATATAAAAATCCTGCTGACAGAACAGGAAGGATGATCTCCAGAATACTGTTAGAAACCCTGATAAAGAAATACTTTCCTTATCAGGGTTTTTCATGGAATCGTTACCGTAAAGATGCTTTAGCAAAGCCTTATTTTGAAGGTTCGGACATTCACTTCAGCAGTTCGCATCATGAAGAAATCAGTTTTGTATGCATTACTTCCGGAAGTTCATGCGGCATCGATTCCGAACTTTTAAAGCCGGTGGACCCGCTTTTATATGCTGATTTCCTGCATCACCGCGAGAAAGATCTTATCACCAACTGTGAAGATCCGGCACAATCATTTTATAAAATCTGGACCCGCAAAGAGGCAGTGCTGAAAGCTTCAGGTCTGGGAATATCCTGCGAACTGAACTCCATTGATGCACATACTGATACGGTGATCGCGAACAATAGTTTATATTATACAATGCCAATAACTTTGTCGGGAAATATCATTACACATCTGGCAACTCCTGAAATCATCACGGCACTCCATCTTGAAGAAATCATTTTCTGATTCAGAGCCATTTTTCATACATCATCCGTACCGGACTGTAGCCCTGTGTTGAAAGCCAGCTTTGCATCGTATGGTTGTTGCATAAAGTAAAACGGTAGATCCGCCTGATGTCATCCTCTTTATAAGCCGTCTCAAAAGCCTCGTTGAGTGCGGAATAAATCCCCTGCTTACGGTATTCCGGCTTCACATATCCTTCCGAAACATAGAGATCGTCAGCATCACCCAGCTCAAAATTACTGTCATCATTTTCATCGATATATCCAAAAATAAAACCGATGGCACGGCCTTCTGTCTCAGCGATCAGAAAAGTGCCGTTGTTTTCTTCCTCACATTCGCTCATAAAGCGAAGGTAATTTTCACGGATCAGCGGCCAGTCGGCAGTGTGGCTGTTCATTTCCTTTTCCGAAAGGTGAAGTTCGCCCACCAGTTCATCCACCAAAGAAAGATTTTCTTTTATATTGATCTTCCGGATTGTATATTCCATCGTTTACATTTAAATAATCATTAAAACCAATCATCAATCATCATTTATTACTCATTGCCTATTACTCATTTCCCCCTTACAGGGCTTCCATGCCACGACGTATTGTCTGATAAAACTTCTCCCTTCATTACCAGCGACAGTGCATCCACCGTCACATGGTCTCCGATTTCCGTATCGTAAAGGATAATACTTCTTGTATTGATCGTTGTCTGCTTACCGATTTTTACCGGCCCGATTTTCATGATCCGGTCTTCAAAAAGATGGGTTTGCGGGCCGCAGTCTTCATTCAGCATGGCTTCATCACCGATGGAAACCATATCGTATTCCGTAATGTCGGTCGTGTTCAGCCATACCTTTTTACCGATCTTTACCCCCAGGAACCTCATGAAAAACGGAAGCCACAAAGTGCCCCGCAGGAAATCCAGGAAAAACTGTACGGGAAGTGCTTCATAAAAGGTGGTAACCCCTTCGCTCAGCCATACTTTGAGGCTGTACATCGGCATTTCCGACTTTTTATATTTCCCGACAAAAATCCATTTCAGCAGCACCATAAAAAAGAAGCTTGGCAGTGCTACAATTCCCAGATAATAAAATGGTGAAAACAACAGCAAGTGGTGAATTCTTCCTTCCATAAATTTACTGGTATAAGCTACAAACAAAACACTGCAGATAATAACCACGGTCTGGGGAAGGATAATCCTGATGCCTTCCACCAGTGCTCTTGCAATTTTCAGCTTTACAGGAGGATTGTATGTAAGATTATCTTTGAAAACTTCTGATTTCTGTCTTGAAGGCAGTCCGATCGGAGGAGATCCGAACCAGTCTTTTTCCTGCGAATTTTTAAGCTGTTCTTCCGTAGGAGCCTTGCTCAGCACCCCGATCAGCATATTGTCGCCCAGTTCATAACCTTGGGGAATCAGTCCGCTGTTCCCTACGAAGCTGTTGTTTCCGATTTTGGTCCTTTCCAGGATCAGCTTTTCATTTCTCACATCATGCTCGCCCAGGATCACGGCATCGGCAATAAAGGAACCTTCACCGATTTCCAGTAAATGGTGGGAAACATCGCTTGCCGTAGAAATTTCAGAATTTTTCCCGACTTTCGCGCCCATCATTTTATAAAATTTACTGATGTATACCGAAGCGAAGATAGGATGAATCACCACAAGCGACAAATTAAAAATCTGGTCTTTCACCCATTTTCTGTAATAGGTAAAACTGAACACCGGATATACGCCCGGCTTCATATTATACTGTAATGCTCTTGTTACCAGGCTGACAATGAGAATGAATAATAAAATGTACACGGCAGAAAGTATCGGAGCCTGCCATAAATAGTAAAAGCTGTAATCCGGTGACTGCTCGTCAAGATAATACAGCGTATACAGGGTAGGAGCCAGCGGCAATACGATAAGCAGCGGAAAGAAAAACAGGGAACAGGCATAGAGCATGGCAAACCGGTTCCTTTTTCCGGCGGAAGAAAGCTTAGGGGCTTCCAGTTCTTCCCCGGATTTCATTCTTAATTTCTCCGCAGGGCTGCCGTTCCATACTTCGCCGAAGCCGATTCTCTTCCCTTCATTCAGGCAGCTCAGATCCTGAAGTTCGCCGAACTCGTCAATCACCGTATCACCACACACAATCGCGGAAGAGCCCAGATAGGCGTGTGCTTTAATATGTACTTTTCTGATTCTCAGGATTCCGTTTTCTACGGAAGCATTGTCGATGCTGCATCCGGAGCTGGTGTTCACGTTTTCATCAATCGTTACAAGGTCTTCGGCTGCAATAGGCAGAAGGCTCAGCTGTGCGCTTGGATGTACTTTTACACCGAGCAGCCTCAGGTATTTCGGATATAAAGGCGTTTCAACGATAAATTCCGAAGGCATCAGCCTTTTAACGGTTTTCCAAAGCCACCACCTGAAATAATACCAGCCCCAGAGCGGATAATCTCCTTCTTTAATTTTCCCGATTACCAACCATTTTACTACTATTATCACAAGTGAATATACAGGAGGGATAAGTGTATACAGAAGAATTGCACTGAGCAGGGCAAACCAGGTTCCGTAATCATTCAGCTGAAAATAATAGTAGCTCAGGTACGGGAAAAAGATCTGGAAGCTCAGCAATGAAAAAATCACGAACAGGCAAAGGGTCTGCGCAGCGTTGCAAAGATAATACTGTAAGGTAGAGACCCGTTTGAAAGGCTCTTGCTGATGGTTCTCACCGGGTTTTTTATGGCTGAGGCATTCCGCAAAAGCCGAAAGCGGGCGGTTTTCATAGATATCTTTTAAAGAAGCATACGGAATGCCAGCTTTTTGTCTTAAATGAGAAACCAAAGTAGCCGCGAGTAAGGAATGGCCTCCCAGATCCGTAAAGAAATCCTGTTCTAAACTGATCGGTTTACCGGGAAACACCCACTGAAGCGTCTGAAGCAGTTTTTCATCAATGGAAGCCCCCGCATCTATGGAAATCTCTTCGGTTTTTTGATGAACAGTGAAACTTTCCGGAAGTGGCAATTTTTTACGGTCTATTTTCCCGCTCGGCATTCGCGGCATTTCTTTCATATCGATAATCGCGATCGGAACCATATAAGGGGCCAGGAATTTAGCCACTTCTTTCCGCATTCTTCCTTCGTCAAAAGAAGAATTCTGGGTCATCACTGTGTAACCGACAAGCTGCCCCTGTCCATTGGCATCTTCTTTCACGGCAACCGCCGCAGAAGACACGCCGGGAAGCTGGTTCAGCCTCGATTCGATTTCACCAAGCTCGATCCGGTAGCCGCGGAGCTTGATCTGATCGTCGATTCTTCCCTGGAAGTCGATAAATCCGTCTTCCCGGAACACCACAGCGTCTCCGGTTTTATAAATGGTCTCTCCCGGCATTTCGGGAAAAGGATTGGGCAGAAATTTCTGTGCTGTAAGCTCAGGAAGGTTAAAATAACCGTTGCTGACTCCGGGGCCGGAAATAATCATTTCACCCCGTTCACCACACGGAACCATATTCATCTGTTCGTCAACAACAGCAATATGATAGTTGGGCAGCGGCCCGCCGATCGTCAGTTCCTGGTCAGCCGTAAGAACCGCCATATTGGAAGATACAGTGGTTTCCGTGGGCCCATAGCTGTTGATAAAGGTACGGTACGGTTTTGCCCATTTTTCCTGTACCTGCCGGGTACAGGCTTCGCCGCCGGTATTAATCAGCCGGATATGGGGAACTTCATCAATAATCGCCAGTATACTTGGGACTGCATGAAGCACCGTAATTTTATTTTGAGTTAAAACATCGCTAAGTTCATCGATGGCCTTTACGGTAACGGAGTCGGCAATCCAGATCGTGGCACCTGAAAAAAGGCTGACCCATACTTCTTCACACCACATATCAAAAGACACGGAGAATCCCTGATAGACGATATCCGTATCCTTTATTCCGATAAAATCCTCTTCGGAACGGATAAGGTGGCAGATATTACGATGGGAAATCGGGATGCCTTTTGGGTTCCCGGTACTTCCGGATGTAAACAGCACATACGCCCAGTCATCAGGCGTATTATGTACCGGAACGGCAGGAACGGTTTCTTCCGGCTGAGAGCCTATGCTGATCGGATTGCAGTGAATGTGTGCATCGGTATCGGAAAAATAAGTTTTAACCTCAATATCCGTAAAGACTTTCTTAATGCGGTCTTCGGGCATTTCACGGTCGAGAGGGATGTATGCGGCCCCGGCTTTTAAAATTCCCAGGATGCAAACCGGAAGTTCCAGGCTTCTCGGATACCATACGCCGACACGGTCGCCGGGCTTTACGCCTTCCTGCTGAAGCTGTCTTGCAATGGCGTTGCTCCAGCTGTCAAGCTCACCGTAAGTAAGTGTTTTATCCTTGTAGATAAAAGCTGTTTTATTTTTATACTGTTTAAAAACAGGGGATAAGAGCTGAGGGAGTGTTTCGTCTTTTATAAATTCAGGACATATTTTTCCTAAAATCAAACTTTTCATCATTGGCAGATATTTATGCTTTTTGGCTATTTTCTTTAATGGTAAAGTACATGATAAATATACTGTATTTGTATTTATGTTCCGCAAGTAAATTGTAGTTTTGCAAAATCAAACAAAGATATTCATGCTTACTATTTTATCACAGGACTTTTCTTTAGTCAACCAATGGATCAATGAGCTTCGCAATATTGAGGTGCAGCAGGACAGGATGCGTTTTAGAAGAAATATGGAAAGAATAGGCGAGATCGCAGCGTTCGAGATCAGCAAAACCCTGGAATACCGGGAAGCGGATATTCAGACACCTTTGGATAAAATCAAAGTAAAAGAAATTGCAGTACAGCCGGTAATCACGACCATTTTACGAGCGGGAGTTCCTTTGTTTGAGGGGTTGCTGAACTATTTCGACAGGGCAGACTGCGGATTCGTTGCTGCTTACCGGAAACACGACGCCAACGATTATTTCTCCATCAAACAGGATTATCTTACATGCCCGGACATCGAAGGAAGGCCATTGATCGTCGGAGATCCGATGCTCGCGACCGGTGCCTCGCTGATCGAGGCTATTAAAGATTTGCTGACGAACGGAAATCCGTCATCTCTCCATATTGTAGCAGCCATTGCTTCCAGGCAGGGTGTTGAAACCATTGCCAATGCGTATCCTGAGGCCAAAATATGGGTAGGTGCCATTGATGAGGAATTAACTTCAAAAGGTTATATCACTCCCGGATTGGGTGATGCCGGGGATTTAAGCTACGGGGAAAAGCTGCAGCGGTAAATTTTATGCCGGCCATATTCTTTGTATAAGGAATTCTGCTATTTTTATTGATATTAAAAAGACCGAAGGAAAAAGTGTTTTTTTTCGTCTAAGATAAAAAGTGACCGAAATGAACACTGAGATATGAATTTCGAGCTTATTTTTTATCAGTATCAGAAAATGGTGTATAACCTCGCGTTGCAATATACCCAGAATACGGAGGATGCTGAAGAAATAACTCAGGATGTTTTTGTGAAAGTATCCCATAAACTGGACGGCTTCAAGAATGAGTCGTCTTTAAAAACATGGATTTACCGCATTGCGGTCAATACATCGCTGGATTTTCTTAAACATAAAAATTCTAAAAAAAGATTTTTTTTCGGGGTGTTCAGAAGTTCTGAACAGGAAAACGTACCGAATGAACCTGTGGATTTCAATCATCCCGGTGTTGTTCTGGAGCAGAAGGAGGAGGTTATGAAAATCTTCAGCTGCATTAATCTGCTCCCTGATGATCAGAAGACTGCTGTTATTTTATTGAAAATTGAAGGAAATTCGCAGCAGGAAACCGCAGAAATTATGAATCTCAGCCGGAAAGCAGTAGAATCCCTTTTTCAGCGGGCTAAAAAAAATCTTATTCAAAAACTAAATCAACAGAAGGAATATGGAAAATAAGTCGTCTAAGTATGTAATGGAAGATCAGTTGCAGATATTAGAGAAAATTCAGAGCGTTGAGGCTCCTGCAGAATTGTACGGAAAGGTTCTCGGTAAAATTCAGGAACAGAAGAGAGATATTGTCTCTTCAAAATGGATTTTTGCAGCTGCAGCGATAATTGTTATGCTGATCAGTCTTAATGTTAAAATTATTCAAAACGCAAAATATTCTTCAAGATCAGATTTTGATACATTATTCATGATGAAATCACAAAATGCTTTTTCTTATGACTAAGAACAGGTTTTATATTTTTATAATCATCGGTTTGCTGATTTCCAATCTTTTATTGCTGGTCTTCATACTCATTGCAAGATCTCCACATCATGAAGGCCCACGGAACCTCATTATTGAAAGGCTGCATTTTGATGAAAATCAGGTACAGCAATATGACGGGCTGATCCGGCAGCACAGAATGCAGATGATGGAAAAGCAACACGAATTGATGGATGCTAAAACGCAGTATTATTCATTATTAAAAAATAAAGATCAGAAAAATGGAGACGCTTTGGTTCAGCAGATTGGAAAGATAAGCATGGAAACTGAGAAAATAAATTTTAAACATTTTCAGAATATCAGAAAAATTTGCCGTCCTGATCAGGTACAGGCTTTCGATCATCTTATTGATGAATTTGAATCTCTGTTTGCTCCGGAACCGAAACCTCCACATGAACGATGAAAAAACATTCCGCTTTTATTTTCCGGGTTCAGGTGATTTTGAAATTAAAAGCTTTTAAACTAAATATTCTAAAAACCCCTTATGAAAAAAAACTTAAAATCATGGCTTGTTCCTGCTTTCTTTGCTGCAGTGGCGGTATATTCCTGTTCAGGCAACGATGTTTACGAAACAAAGCCTGTTGCCCAGGATGAGTATCCGGGTATTCTGGCTGCTTTCGGATCCAATATTAATCTGAGCAGTCTTGAGAATTATGCCAATCAGCCGAAACCCTTTTACATAACCAGGGATAATACGATGGGAAATCCTATTACGGACAAAGGTGCTACGTTAGGAAGAATGCTGTTTTATGATAAAAACCTATCAAAAAACAATACCGTTTCCTGTTCAAGCTGTCATAAGCAGGAATTGGCTTTCGGGGATAATGTTGTGGCAAGTGTAGGGGTAAACGGGAATACGGGAAGACACGCCATGAGGCTGGTGAATGCCAGGTTTGGTAATGAAATGAAATTTTTCTGGGACGAACGGGCAGCAAATCTTGAAGCACAGACTACTTTTCCGATCCAGGATCATAATGAAATGGGCTTTAGCGGAATAAACGGGGACGGTAACCTTCAGGATCTGATCGCCAAACTGCAGAACATCCGGTATTATCAGGAAATGTTCAGATATGTTTACGGAGATGCTGCTGTTACACAGACAAGAATCCAGAATGCGTTGGCGCAGTTTATCAGGAGCATCCAGTCATTCGACTCCAGATATGATGCAGGGAGAGCGGCGAGTGCCAATGACCAGCAACCATTTGCCAATTTTACGGCACAGGAAAATCAGGGAAAAAATTTATTTCTGGCCCCTCCGGTATTTGATGCTTCGGGAAACCGAACGGGAGGAGGACTTGGATGCGCGGCCTGCCATGCAGCGCCCGAATTTGATATCGACCCGAACTCTAAAAATAACGGCATCATCGGTAAAATCAGTGGTACGGGAATCGATATCACCAATACAAAAGCGCCGAGTTTAAGGAATGTAACCAACGGCAGCGGTACAGAAAACGGGCCGTTTATGCATACCGGGAATTTCACGAACCTCCAGCAGGTAATCGGGCATTACGCCAATATTAATCTTGCTCCAGGAAATACAAATCTCGACCCTCGTCTGGCACCTAACGGAAACGGCCAGAAACTTAATCTGACGGCACAGGAAACAAATGCCATAATCGCTTTTCTGAAAACACTTTCCGGGAGCGATGTCTATACAAACAAAAAATGGAGCAATCCTTTTAAATAATTGCAATTTCCTAAAGCTGTTCTTTGTAGAGCAGCTTTTTTATTCATCTATTGCCATAACCAGTACACTCACTTTATTATTTCCGGCACTCAGGATTTCCCAGGCAATGGTAGCGAGGGTATTTCCCGTGGTAAACACATCCTCGATCAGCAGGATATGCTTGCCGGAAATGTTCTTAGTTATGGAGAAGGTGTTTCCTGTTTCCAACCGGTGCTGTTTGTCCTTTAAGGCCTGTGCTTTGGAGTAATGGTTTCTTCTGATCAGGTCATGATCAAAAGGGATGTCATAAAATGATGAGAGGATTTCTGTAAAAAGGTGCAGCTGATTGTATCCGCGTTCTTTCAGCTTTTTAGGATGAAGCGGAACGGGAACCAGCAGATCAGGTTTTCCGTATCGGAAATCGAGGCGGCCGGCGGTCCACTCTGCCAGTATTTTTCCGATGTTTTCCCGGTTTCTGTACTTTAAATCATGGATTATGCTGCGGCTCACATTCTCCTTTTCAAAGTTCATCAGGGCAAAAGCGTTTTCAACAGGAAAAAGAAGCTTGCATCTCTGCTTCATGAAACTGTCTTCGGAATATCCGGTGTGGGTGAAACGTATCTGTTCCATACAAAGCGGACAGACCAAAAGATTGACTTCGATAATTCTGTTGCACGAAATACATCGGTTCGGGAATAAAATATCCAGCATCATTTGCGAATTGAATAACTAAAATAAAATTTTTATTGCAGGAATATGCAGATTTTGTATTCGCTGAATGAAGTAAGTATCCCCAAAAATAAAAATAAGATCAGGATTATAAATAAATATTTGGAATTTCAGCGTTCGATTAAAATCTTTTATCCCTTGCTGTATAAAAATAATCATTTTTAATGAAAAGAATGGGAAGAATTAAAAATTTGAGAAAATTTACAACAGATCTTTCCTGATTTTTTCAATCGCATTTTTCATTCCTGAATTAAAATATTCCTTTTCCAGACGGATCGGTGGCGATTGTCTTACTTCGCAGTCTGCAATGCTGCACGATTCGCAGGTTACTCCAACATTAATGGTTTTCAGAGTGGGAGATTTGATGAAATTTATTTTTTTGATGGTCTGTGAGTTCAGTAAAATTCCCAGACAATAGCTTCTGTTGCTTCCGTCCGAGAAAGGATTTTTCTGTGAAGTGGAAATCACCAGATAACTGATTCCCTGATCTTTGTAATGCGAAATCTGGGCATCTGTCAACGTTTCATTATCTTTTAAATGGTGAAGGTTTTTCACGGCGATCCATCTTCTGCAATAATGTTCGTTGGTTGCATTCGCATGAGGAGCTTGTTGATGATTGAGGTGTAACTCTTTTAAAATCTGTATTTTATCGGAGTTTTTCTTTTTAACCAAACATAAATAAAACAAATCCTTTATTCCCGGTTCAGAGGAAAGAATGTTCGTCAAGCGATAGTAAAAAGTTTCAGGAGAATTCGTAAAATTTTCGATGAGGTTTTCAAAATGCTGAGGGTTCCATTCGTTTTGCAGGAAAAATTCTGAGGTTTTTTCAATGGTTTTCTGTTTTGGAATCAACAGGGCTCCGGCAAAATAGGAAGCATGAAAATTATTTAATATTTCTTCAAAACTTCCGAAATCAAGCCACGAATAGGTATTCGGACGGCTTTTCAGTTCCAGAACATTAAACCCGATCTCTTTCGCGAGAATAAATGTTTTCTGGTCTTTCTCTAATTTCACGTTCAAGAGCAATAATTTCTTTTCAGGGATAAATAGCGACCGCAGATTATCCAATATTCCGTACTGCTCAAAATTCGCTGACTGGATTTGATAGTTAAATTTTTCATTCAGAATATTTTCCAGCGCATCAGCCTGTAGATTTTTGTCAATCTGCAATCCGTTTTCCCGAGCGAAAAGAAGAACTTTTTCTTCAATTTCAGGAAAATAATTATCATAAAGTTCCTGAAACGAACGTAAAACAGCAAAGTAAAATCTTTCTTTTCCTAGATTGTAGTTTTGTGAAATTTCAATCAGGGCATTGATGAAAGCAGTTACTTTCTTTGGCGCGTCGCTGATGATGCTGATCAGATTATTTTTATTGATCCCAAAAAGGTCCAGAGGAATCTCTTTGAAAAAATCAGACTGAAGAATCTCGTTAAAAGGCGTTAGGCTTTTGTCCAGTTTCGTGGAAACCAGATCGTCAAAAGTGCAGTTCAGTGCTTCTGAAAGCTGAATGATCTTATCGTGCTTCGGATATTTTTTTCCGTTTTCAATTTCGTTAAGGTAAGATTTCGATAATCCTGTTTTTACCGCAAGATCCTGCAAAGACCAGTTTTTCTTCTGTCTCTGCTGTTTCAGTTTCAGCCCGAAAACCGTTTTAATAAAGTCGCTGTCCGAATTCATAATTCAAATATAAATATTTAGAAGCGATTATTCGCATAATAATTTTTAAATAAATTTAGCGAACGTTCGCTATTTGTGAAAATTTTTATTTATGTTTGTATTGTTGAATTACAAAATAAGAATGATATGCAAACCAGAACTCAATTGAAAATCAACGATCAGCAAAATTTTGAAGAAGCGTTTACCAATGATTTGATCGATTTTTTGGTAGAGCTTCATCAGAATTTTAATTCGGAAAGAATAGAACTTTTAAAAGAGAGGGAAATCAGGCAAAGGGAATTTGATAAAGGAATTCTCCCGAAATTTTCAGAGCAAACAGAAGCAATAAGAAACGGAAACTGGACCTGCGCCCCGCTTCCGGAAGATTTGCTCGACCGACGAGTAGAAATTACAGGGCCTGTCGACCGGAAAATGGTTATTAATGCTTTAAATTCCGGAGCTTCTACTTTTATGGCGGATTTCGAGGACAGCAATTCTCCGACCTGGAAAAACTGTATGGAAGGTCAGTTAAATCTTTCTGATGCTATAAATCAAAGGATAGATTTTACAACTGAGCAGGGAAAATCTTATCAGCTAAATGAAAAGACGGCTGTCCTGTTAGTTCGCCCGCGAGGTTTGCATCTGAATGAAAAGCATATTGAAATTAATGGCGAACAGGCTTCGGCGTCATTAATCGATTTCGGGATTTATTTTTTCAGAAATGCTGAACAGTTACTGGAAAACGGAACCGGTCCGTATTTTTATCTCCCTAAATTAGAGCATTACCAGGAAGCCCGATGGTGGAATGAAGTGTTTGTCTTTGCTCAGAATTATTTGGGAATTCCGCAGGGAACCATTAAAGCAACGGTTTTAATAGAAACAATCACCGCTTCTTTTCAGCTTGACGAAATTTTATTTGAGCTGAAAGACCATAGTGCCGGACTCAACTGCGGAAGATGGGATTATATTTTTTCTTTCATTAAAAAATTCAGAAATCTTCCCCGGTTTATTGTTCCGGACAGAGATCAGGTAACCATGACGTCTCCTTTTATGAATGCTTATTCAAAACGCGTCATCGAAATCTGTCACAAAAGAAATGTTCACGCGATTGGAGGAATGGCAGCACAGATTCCTGTTAAAAACGATTATGAAGCAAACAGCATTGCCTTCGGCAAAGTAAGAAGCGATAAAGAACGGGAAGTAAAAAACGGACACGACGGAACGTGGGTGGCTCATCCTGCTTTGGTTTCCGTGGCTAAAGATATTTTTGATACATATATGCCTTCCGAAAATCAGATCAATAAAAAATTTGAATACTACATCACCGAAAATGATCTGCTGGAAGTTCCCAAAGGAGAAATCACAGAAAAGGGCGTCCGGAAAAACATCAACGTCGGAATTCTCTACATCGAATCCTGGTTAATGGGAACGGGAGCCGCGGCAATTTATCATCTCATGGAAGATGCGGCAACTGCTGAAATCTCCAGGACGCAAATCTGGCAATGGCTGAAAAATGATGCTGTTTTAAATGACGACCGCACTTTAACCAGAGAAATGATTCTTCAGTGGGAATTTGAAGAACTCGAAAGAATTGAAAAATATGTAGGCGAAGAACGCTTCCGGAAAGGGAAATTCAATCTTGCCAAAGAACTTTTCAATGAACTGATTTTCTGCGAAAAATTTGAAGAATTTTTAACCTTAAAAGCGTATCCTTTTATTTAAAGTAGGAGAGTAATGAGAATGGGAGCGTTTTAGTGTTCAATCTGATTATAACTATCAATCATCAATCAACCAAACAATTAACTAAACAAAAATAGTATGAAAACAAGACAAGAACAAATTCAGGAGATCGAAAAAGACTGGCTTGAAAACCCACGCTGGAACGGTGTTAAACGTCCTTACACGGCAGAAGATGTTTTAAAACTTCGTGGTTCCTATAAACTCGATTACACCATTGCATCGGAAATGTCTGAAAAATTCTGGAATTTACTGAACACTCAGGATTTTGTTGCAGGACTTGGTGCCTTAACCGGAAATCAGGCTGTTCAGGAAGTGGATGCCGGTTTGCAGGCAATTTATCTTTCCGGATGGCAGGTTGCGGCAGATGCCAATTTATCCGGAGAAATGTATCCTGACCAGTCATTGTATCCCGCAAATTCGGTTCCTTCGGTAGTAAAGAAAATCAACAATGCTTTATTGAGGGCAGATCAGATCCAGTCAGTGAACGGCGGCGGCGAAAAGGAATATCTGGTTCCGATTATTGCCGATGCAGAAGCCGGTTTTGGCGGAAACTTAAATGCGTATGAACTGATGAAACAGATGATTGAAGCCGGAGCAGCGGCAGTGCATTTTGAAGACCAGCTTTCTTCTGCTAAAAAATGCGGCCACCTGGGCGGAAAAGTTTTGGTTCCTACGCAGGAAGCCATCAATAAGTTAATTTCTGCGCGTTTGGCGGCGGACGTTTTGGGTGTTCCAAGTTTAATTATTGCAAGAACAGATGCAGATGCAGCAGATTTGCTGACTTCCGATATTGACGACAGAGATAAAAAATTTGTAACAGGCGAAAGAACTTCCGAAGGTTTTTATATCGTGAAAAACGGAGTGGAGCAGGGAATCGACAGGGGTTTGTCTTATGCGCCATATGCAGATCTCATCTGGATGGAAACCTCTAATCCGGATCTGGAGCAGGCAAGAAAATTTGCAGAAGGCATTCATGCGAAATTTCCGGGCAAAATGTTGGCGTACAACTGTTCTCCATCCTTCAACTGGGCAGCAAGACTTTCCGTTGAAGAAATGCAGAACTTCAGTGAAGAACTGGCGAAATTAGGGTACAGATTCCAGTTTATTACTTTAGCAGGCTTCCATGCGCTAAATACAGCGATGTTCGAGCTGGCTTTGGCTTATAAAGAAAAGGGAATGGCTGGATATTCTGAATTGCAGGAGCGCGAGTTTGCGTTGCAGCAAAAAGGCTTCCGTGCGGTAAAACACCAGTCGTTTGTAGGTACAGGCTATTTTGATGAAGTGCAGAATATTGTTACTAATGGTTCTTCCGCAACGGTTGCCATGAAAGATTCTACGGAAACCGCACAATTTCACTAAAAAGTTCCGTTTTTAATTAAATTTAATTGTTAGAACCTTCTCGATTTTGGGAAGGTTTTATTTTTTATGTGCTAATTTTGAATGTATATTTGAAGGAAATGAGTTTGATTTTTGAAAAACAGATACGGGTTACAGAGCAGCATATTGATGGAAACAATCATGTGAACAACGTCCAGTATGTTCATTGGGTAGAAGAAATTGCCGGAGAACACTGGGATTTTGTAAAACATAAAACCCAATACCCCAACGATATCTGGATGCTCCTGGATCACCATATTCAGTATAAAAAGCAGGTGTATCTTAATGATATCATTACGGTAAAAACCTACCCCAGATCGCCGGAAGGAATTCGTCAGCCCCGCAAAGTGGAGTTTTACTGTAATGATCAGTTGGTTGTGGATTCTACCACATTGTGGGTTTTGGTAGATGCCGAAACAAAGAAAATTAAAAGACTGGAAAGTGACTGGCTGGATAAACTGTGATTATTGTATAGCAATTCATGATTAAAGTTAATAGTTTCCCGAGCTGAAGACGGATAATTAAGCAAACCGAAACTCAAACCAAATTCCCTATCTTTGCAATATGATACGTATAACAAAAATTTTTACATTCGAAACCGCTCACGTACTGTACAATTACGACGGGAAATGTAAAAATATGCACGGGCATTCCTATAAACTGTTTGTAACGGTGAAAGGAAAGCCGGTTAATGATTTGGAGAATCCCAAGAATGGGATGGTGGTGGATTTTGGAGATATCAAAAGTATCGTAAAGTCTGAGATTGTAGATGTCTGGGACCATGCCGTTCTTATCAACGGACTTTCGCCGCACCGCGAACTGGGGGAAGACCTGGAAGGAAAAGGGCACAAAGTGATCTACTGTACTTTTCAGCCGACCTGCGAGAATATGTTGTATGCCATCGTAGCAAAAATAAAATCGAAGCTGCCGGAAGGGATTTCCCTGGCTTACTTAAAGCTTCATGAAACCGAAAACTCTTACGGAGAGTGGTTTGCAGAGGATAATCAGTAACTTATTCAACAAAAATTCAGAAGGTGTTAAAGACAACCATCAACCTGGAACCTGGAAAAAAAGTATATTTCGCTTCGGATCAGCATTTCGGGGCACCCACCCCAAAGGAAAGCAAAATGCGGGAAGAGCGTTTCATCCGGTGGATGGACGGGATCAAGCATGATGCACAGGTGCTGTTTTTAATGGGAGATCTGTTTGATTTCTGGCACGAGTGGAAACATGTGATCCCGAAAGGTTACGTCCGGGTGCTGGGAAAGATCGCCGAACTGAAAGACCGTGGGATACACATTTATTTTTTTGTGGGAAACCATGATCTATGGATGAAAGATTACCTGGAAGATGAAATCGGGTGTACGGTTTTTTATAAAAAGCAGTACTTTGAAATGGGCGGAAAACAGTTTCTACTGGCACATGGTGACGGGTTAGGTCCGGGCGATAAAGGGTATAAAAGGATGAAAAAGGTCTTTACCAACCCGGTGGCGCAGTGGTTTTTTAAATGGCTGCATCCCGATATTGCCATGAAGATCGCCTTATACATGTCGCAGAAAAATAAAATGATTTCGGGAGATGAAGACAAAGAATTCCTGGGTGAAGACAGGGAATTTTTAATTATTTATTCCAAAGAAAAGCTCAAAACCCAGCCTATTGATTATTTTATCTACGGGCACCGCCATCTTCCCATGATCCTGGATCTGGAGGGAAAAGCAAAATACATTAACCTGGGAGACTGGATTACCTACTTTACCTATGGCGTTTTCGAACAGGATTTTGAGCTGAAGACCTTTGGGGAAGGCACAAAAAAATTACCTCAAAAAGAGGTAATCTTCGAATGATAATACATTCTTGTTTTTAATCCATATTCTGTAGAGTTCAATACAAGAAGCCGACCAAAATTTAATTTAATTATTAAAAAAATATTAAAACAGGATTTGTTTTTGTTAATTTACTCATAATGAGATAATAAAGTTAAAATATTCAAAAGTGGAAGAAATATTCAGCATACAGACAGAGCGGGATTTTTTAACGGCAGCACTCGATACATTCCTTTACCAGTATGAAAATGTTGAGGTATACAGGCGTTTTGTGGATTATCTCAACATTGATCCGGATAAGGTGGAAAGTTTGGAGAATATCCCGTTTCTGCCGATCGAAATGTTTAAAAATCACCTGATTTTAGATGAAAATTCAGCCACAGATCTGTTTTTTCAGAGTTCGGGTACCACAAAGATGAATCTTTCAAAACATTTCATTGCTAAGCCTGAACTTTATGAAGAAAGCATTTATAAAAGTTTTGAACGGTTTATCGGCAAGCCGGAAGATTTTATTTTTCTCGGGCTTTTGCCAAGCTACCTGGAAAGACAGAATTCTTCACTGATTTACATGGTCGATTATCTGATGAAGAAATCGGGCAGACCTGAGAATGGTTACTTCCTGTATAACCACGAAGATCTTCTTAATCTTTTAAATACGCTGGGTGACAAAAAAGTAATTCTTTTCGGTGTTTCTTTTGCCCTGCTGGATTTTATAGACTTCTGTAATTCCATGCAAAGCGGCGTATCGCTGGCTGCTTCGGAAAACATAACTGTTATTGAAACCGGCGGAATGAAGGGGAGAAAAGAGGAAATGACCAAAGACGAACTGTTGAAAATATTGCAGGAAGGTTTTAAAACCAATACAATTTATTCGGAATATTCGATGACCGAGCTTCTTTCGCAGGCGTATTCATTAGGGAACAATGAATATGAATGCCCGAACTGGATGAAGATTATGATCCGGAATGCAGAAGACCCTTTCAGCTATGAAAATGAAGGCCGTACCGGAGCCATTAATATTATTGACCTGGCAAACATTCATTCCTGTTCGTTCATTGCTACACAGGATCTGGGAAAAACAGCCGGATCCAAATTCCAGGTACTGGGCAGGATCGATCATTCGGACATCCGCGGGTGTAGTCTGCTGGTGAGTTGAAGTAATGTTGTTTGAGTGTGAGAGTGTTTGATAGTGGGAGTGATCGGGAGTAGAAGAGTTATGTAGAAGTGTGAGGGAGATAAAAGAAATAGGGAAATTCTCCGTTAAAAGGGTAATCAATTAAATTAATTAAAAGCAAAAGTGTTAAAAATAGAAGAATTGGTGCATGCGTTCATCCATTCTCAGTGTGATTTTGAGAAGGAGATTGTTTTAACCAATCATTTTCAGGCCGATTGGGAAGCCGATATTCTGCTGGTGAATGCAGAGGGTTTCAGCCATGAAATCGAGATTAAGCTCTCGAAAAGCGATTTTAAGAACGACTTTAAAAAATCATATACCAACGCAAATACGGGGGAAAAATTTCTGAAACACGATAAAATTTCATGCGGAGACTATATCTGCAATGCATTCAGTTTCCTGTTGCCAATGGGGATGGTAGATCATAGCCTGATCCCTTTGCATTGTGGGATTATCGAATTTTATCATAACATTGATCGCTGGGATACGGAATTTTATAGGATCCGGGAACCGAAACGTGTTCACGAAGATTCGTACTGGAAGCTTAATGATAAAGATGTTTTTCTCCGGAAAATGGCGCTGAGCCTCCTGCAGAAAAAACTGGAAATCAAAGGGAAACATGAGGAACTTATTTTCAGGAGTCCTTTTGAGATTAAAAAAGCGAAATAAAGAAACCCTGTTTTAAACAGGATTTCTTTATGGATCATTTTCAGCCTGTTTAAGGCTGATATAAGTGATGTTGCTTGATCTATGCTTGTTTTTTCGGCCTTTCAATCAGGGAATTATAGGTAAATGCGGCAGCAATACCTCCCAGAACGGGAGCTGTAATAAACAGCCATAGCTGGCTCAGGGCTTCACCGCCTGCGAATACTGCAGGGCCGATGCTTCTCGCCGGATTTACGGAAACTCCCGTTACTTTAATACCTACAATGTGAATCAGTACCAGGGAAAAACCGATAGCCAGGCCGGCAAAACCTCCGTTGATATTCTTACTGGAGGTAGCTCCTAAAATAACCATCAGAAAAATAAAGGTAAATACAAATTCTGCCACAAATGCAGAAAGCGTATTGTACTGGTCCAGATAGCCCGTTCCCCAGCCATTGGAACCCAATGCCCATGGTTTCATTTCAGCGCCGGGATGTCCTGTGAAAATAATATACAGGATTCCGCTACCGATTATTCCTCCAAGAATCTGGGCAATAATATACCGGACCGCCTCGTCGGCTTTCATTCTTCCTGCGGCCACCATAGCAATGGATATGGCAGGATTGATGTGGCAGCCGGAAATGTGCCCAATTGCATACGCCATGGCTACTACGCTGAGCCCGAACGCAAAAGAAATTCCCAGAAGTCCGACTCCGGTAGTGCCATCGGCACCGGCAATAACGGCACTTCCGCAGCCCATAAAAACAAGTACCATGGTACCCAGCATTTCTGCGACAAATTTGGATGTTTTTGAAATCATCATCGTATATTTTTTTGTTAATCCTCTAAAGTACAAAAATTAATAAATCAAATTATTTTTTATTTTTCAAATTTTATTATCGTGGTTTTGGTGATTTTACTGATTTATCTAATTTAAATTAACTGTTTTTAACGTATTATATGTTTTTATAAAAATTTATGATTTTGTTTTAAATTAATATATTTGAATAAGGCAGATGCTGTATGTATTATTTTTTGCCCGGTTTCTCAGATGAAAAAATTGCTGTATATCCATATTCTGTTTTTAGTATCGTTTTTTTATGCTCAGAAAGCTGACAGGGAGCTTCCCTGTTATGACCTGAAGGAAATCGTGAAGGTAGAACCTACCGCACTCTATAAGCCGCATCTGGATGCTGCGAAAAGTTTTGGCATAAAGCTGCTGAAAGATTCAAAATCTGTAGAAAAGTATATTCACAATGGAAAATTCCACAAAATAAAAAAATCCGGAAAAGGGTATCACGTACAGAAACTTGATTATAGCAGGGCATGGATGGTTCCTAAGGGTAAGCTGATGCTGGAAAAAATCGCGGCACGTTTCAGCAAAGAAACAAACGGCAATACCTTTACCGTTTCGTCCCTTACGAGAACACTGGAAGACCAGTGCCGGCTGCGCAGGGTGAACTCCAACGCTGCCCTGGGAATCAGTTCTCATAATTACGGAAATTCTTTTGATATTTCTTATGTTCGCTTTAACGATGTCCTGAAATATAATCCGAAAATGGAAAGTGCTCTGGAAAAGGTACTTAAATATTATAACGATGCAGGGAAGATTTATTATATCAAAGAGAGACAGCAGAGTTGCTTTCATATTACCGTAAGAAACTATTAATTAATTTTCAATTATTTGTGAGATACTTGCATACGTAATATAGTTTATATAATTTTATCGCAATAAAAAACTTAGAATATGGAAACATTAAACAGGGAACAATGTAGCGCTGCAATTGCAGAATGGGGAAATTGCTGTGGCGACTTTGAAATGATTAAGAATACAGTACATACCAATTATGTTTTTAATTTTGATTCCGAGCAGATCGACTGGATGAAGAGAATGAACGAGTGTAATGAATTCTGTGCTGAGATTGGCGTATATCAGAGCCAGCTTGTAGCTATCCTTTGTCCGTTGGATTATTACGGGCAGAAAAAGTCCTCAGACAGTTATCCTTTCAGCTTTTTTAATGAACTGGATACCAACTTGAATCTGGTAGAAACAGAAAAATATGTCCTTGTGAAAAATGCGGTTCTTTCCAAAGAGCTAAAAACCATTGATGACAGTTCCGATATGTTCTGGCCGATCGCCGATAAGCCGATGATGGAACAGGATAAAGCAGTGGAAGCCATTGAATCCTGGAGAGATGAAGGAATGATGTGGTTCTACAGAGAATGTTCCGAATTACAGGGAACAAGGATCTTCAAAAAGTTTTTCGTGCCCGCAGAAAACCTTAATCCGCCGAAAGAGGGCCTTACCCATATGGTATGTTCTTTCGGGCTGAAATTTTCTGAGGTATACCAGAGGGTGTTACCAACTCTTATTTTTATTTCTTTTTATCAGGACCTTACCAATTCAGGAAGCGTGCTGAAGACTTCAAATACTTATGACTGGTCGTACCCTTGTCCGCCAATCTGCCAGCTTTTATAATTTTTTAACCAAAATATATTGTGAGTATTTTTTATGTAATTGCTTATCTTAATAATGCACTACTTGCTGTTTGTGCTTTGATAGGAATTATCAGGTTCAGAAATTTTAGAAATACTGAAAAATGGTATGTATATTATATCATTTTTCTTTTTTTCATAGAAGCAGCGAGCCGGATTTCCATGAATGTACTGAATGTAAAAGACCTTAACTTTCTGTTTCCGTATTTTGTTGCGGGAGAGTTTCTTTTACTGGTGATTCTTTTTATCAGAAAATTAGCGCTGCCTCAGTATTTATACGTTCCGATGATAATGCTTGCCGCCTTTTTTCTGCTGGATACAGGCATGGTTGCCAATGAAGTAAAAAAAGTAATATCAAACATTATCATCATCTGCTTTGCGGGTTATGCACTGTTAATGGAAATTAAAAATACAAAAGTCGATGACCGTTTCATAGCGGTAGACAGTCTTATTTTCCTGTATTATGGATTGTCGGTCTTTCTGTTTTTCCTTCTCAGGCAACTTGTGGATTTAGGGCAGGAAGAAGCCGGGATGATCTGGAGCATCAATAATGTCCTGTGCTGCTTTCTTTACGTATCCATCATTTATACCTTTTTAAAATTAAAGAAATAACATTAAATATTACCTTCTTCATTGCGCTGATTGCCGTTCTGGTAATTATCATGTCTTTTGTCCTGTTGGCTTACAGAAGCTTTATCCAGAGAATTCTCAAGGAAAAAAATGCACAGTATGAGGCAGAGGTTCAGCATCAGAAACAGATCGTACTGGAAAACATAAAAGCGCAGGAGTCGGAACGGAAAAGAATCGCGGTCATGATCCACGACGATATAGGAAACCGTCTCAATATTCTTTCTTTATGGCTGAACAACCTCGACACCAAAGGGGATGAGCTTATTAAGAAAAATATCACGACGCAGATGTCTTCCCTTATTGATTCGGCGAGAAGCATCTCTCACTCATTATATCCCGTGAATCTGGAATCGGTAGGGCTGGTGCTGTATATTGAAGAGCTGATTGCCAACCTGGCAGGTAGGATCAATATATCGCTGAATGTAAGCCCGAAATTTCAGAAAAAGGAAATTTTTATAGAAGTTCAGTTATACCGGATCATTCAGGAATTTACTACGAATGTCCTCAAGCATTCGGAAGCGTCCCGGGTCTGGATCTATATTAAAGATAATACCGGTAACCTTGCTGTTGTAATCTCAGACAACGGGAACAGTTTTGAATATGAAGAAGTGAAAAAGGGGATGGGTATCAAAAATATCGAATCCAGAATAAAATCGATGAATGCGGCACATAAATGGAAAAATGTCTTAGGGCATGGCAGCCGGTTAATTATTAAAATTCCGTACAACAATGAAATCTCAGATCAAATTAGCATTAGTTGATGACGAACAGCTGATCCTGGAAGCAGTTAAAATGTTGCTTTCCTCTGAAAAGGATATCTCCGTAGTGGCGATGGCAAACAACGGGCCGGATTTTCTCGAGACCCTTGAAAATTCTGCTCCTGAAGATTTCCCTCATATTGCTTTGGTAGATGTACAGATGTTACCGATGAATGGTTTTGAACTGGTGGAAATACTCAAGGAGAAATATCCCGACCTGAAGATTATTATCCTTTCATCCCATTATAAGACGACAATTTTAGGTTATATGGTAAAGCTGGGCGTTTCTGCTTTTTTACCTAAAAATTCCAACAGGAATGCCTTTATTGAAGCGATTACCATGGTCTATAAAAACGGGATTTTCTTTACGCCGGAAGATCACCAGATGATCTTTTCCTACATGAACAGCCCTACAAAGAAAAGAACCCTTTTCGAGATGGATGATGAGCTTTCCGACCGCGAAAAAGAAGTGGTAAAGCTGATATGCCAGGAATGCACCAACAATGAAATTGCAGAAAAGCTTTACATCAGCCCGAGAACGGTGGAAAGCCACAGGCAGCGGATTGTCGAGAAGATCGGCGCAAAAAACACGGTAGGTATCGTTATCTATGCCATTATCAATAACATCCACCCATTAGAAAGAATATGATTCCGTAGAAATACGGAATTTTTTATTTGGTATTTTCTACGCTATTATCAGAGTTTTTTTCATCGTTACTTTGGAGGGTTCATATAATAAAGCACTTCGTTATCCTTAATGAAGACAAGATAAAAACCACAAAGTGAAATGAAATATAAAATTATCTCTGCCGGAATCTTTTTCGACGGTACCGGAAACAACGGGTTGAACGCAGCTTCTCCCCGCAAGCCAGACAAAAATAATGAGAGCTATTACAGCGGGATTACCAATATCTATAAATTATTCAGTCTTTTCAGCGGTGATGAAAAAATTTATATAGAAGGAATAGGAACCGTTACAGGATCCGAAGACGACGATTTTGCCATAGCGACCTGCAAGAATTCTTCAGGCGTATCAGGTTACTCTTCTGATGACAAGCTGGAAAAGGCTTTCTCATTTGCCCGGAATCTGACCGCTGAAGGAGGGACGGAATATCATTTTTATGTCTATGGATTCAGCCGTGGCGCAATGCTGGCAAGAAATTTCTGCTATGAACTGTTAAAAGAATATTCGGAGTTTTCCGGAAGCCCTGTAAAAATAAAATTTCTCGGGCTCTTTGATACCGTAGAATCCGCAGCGTTCAGCAATTATGAAGTAACCGTACTTCCGGAAACGGAAAAGGTACTGCATATCTGTGCCCTGAATGAATGCCGTTATTTTTTTCCGCTTACCGGTCTTTTTGAAGATTCAAAAGAAAGAAGCGATTCACATTATGCAACGGAACATTCGGTGTGGAAAGAAATTTTCGTACCCGGCTCCCATGCCGATATTGGAGGCGGTTATCTGGAAAGCTCGCAGTCGGTCTATATTTCCCCGACTTTTACGGAAAACCATGATCTTTTCGGCTATATGGAAAGCATCAGGGCCACGCTGGAAGATACTGAAGGAAATAAGATCTGGAACAATCTGCTGGAAAATTGCGGCGTAGAGCATAATGGTATTTCCTCGCAGGCTTACGTGATCAGGGATTGGGTGTACAACGGGCTTCCGAAAGTCTATGGCCGACTGATGATCTCTGAGACCAATGCAGAAAAACAAATCTTCAGGACAGATTTCAGGGAATCTGATTTTGAAATCGAAAAATATGAACATCCCTGCCTTGCGGGATTGTCGGATGCGCTTGAGCAATATGTGCAAAACCCGTCGCCGGATACAAAACCGGACTATAATTATGAAATGCTGACAGACTATACCCATATCTCCGCGAATTTCGGACTGTACCATGATGCCTTGCTTCGGCATTCCAAAGATGATGCCCATGCAGAATTCATTAACAACGGGCTGAATGTTCCCGGGCATTCAGATCAGCAGTATAATAAGTCTCAGACCAGGTTACAGTCGGAAATACACCATATAGAAGATTCTGTGGTGGATTATGCATACGGAACAAATATTCCCAATAACGACCATTGGAACCGGACCATACTTATAAAAGAAAGTCTTTACAATAAATGTTAGTACTTTTTCAGTTTTAAATTTAGGTGTAGAGTTGCCACAGTTGGCAGCTCTTTTTATTTATTGGGTATGGCCAGATTAACTTAAGCGCGAAGCAGAAACCAGGATAAAGGGCTAACCTAAAAGGTGTAGATGATTTTAATGGCAAATGTATATTTTTGTCTTATCATTTTTATTGGGATACAAATTAAAAAAACAATCAGAAAAAATATTTCAAATTATGAAGCTGCCTACAGAACTAGGAGATAAGTATATCGATACCGTCCTTTCCAATTTTTCCTTAGAAGATCTTCAGGATGAGCGGTGGGAGCTTATTGAAGGATTTGAGAATTATGCCATTTCCAATTACGGACGGGTGAAAAGCCTGGAACGAATGGTCCCGCTTCCCATCCATGGAGAACAGAAAATATTGGATAGGATTATCAAGCCGCAAGTTTTCAGATATTTTAATAAGCATTTAAAGGCTCATTTCTATAGTGTAAGATGTAATCTCTGTCTCGATGGAAAAGTATATGGAAGATCAACAGCCCGTTTGGTTTATTATCATTTTGTTGAAAAATTTGATATGGATGATCACTCCTATCGTGTATCATTTAAAGATGAAAATCGTTTCAATGTGCATTATA
The DNA here is from genome assembly GCF_042610505.1 of Chryseobacterium sp. sg2396. Lineage (NCBI taxonomy): Bacteria > Pseudomonadati > Bacteroidota > Flavobacteriia > Flavobacteriales > Weeksellaceae > Chryseobacterium > Chryseobacterium sp. sg2396. The sequence goes on from NZ_JBHGAQ010000013.1 coordinate 90,788, forward strand.
GTAATCTTGGGAAGATAACAGCTATCGAGCTTCGTAATAAAGTACTCAATACAGGAAGAGGAAAAAAGGGGAATTATTGGCAGGCCGTGAGCCAATATACCGTTGATGGCGGTTTTGTCGCCAGTTATGAAAATATCTATGCCGCAAGTGAGATTTTGGGGATTCACCATGTACATATACTCGCTGTTATCAACAAAAAAAGAACTACCGCCGGAACATTCCGGTGGTTTGCAAAAGATGATATACCCACGAAAAAAGATTTTATACCGGACGAAAAAAGTAGATCAAAAAAAGCATTTAATATAAGCCTGTGGAAAAAGATCGGAGAACCGCCCGTTGATCATAACAACCCTCCAGCCTGCCTGAATTTATCGCTGGAAGATATTCCCGGCGAAATATGGAAACCAATTCCTAATCTTGAAGGATATTTTGCCATATCCAATAAAGGAAGAATAAAGCGGCTGGATACATGGACTGAAAATAAAAACAAAACTCTTTTCAGAGAAAACATCATTTCTCTTTTTGTGGATAATTTTAATAGCAAGTGCTATCTGTATGCCAACCTAAGTCATAAATGCAAACGGGTCCAGATAAGACTGAACAAATATCTTTATTACTGTTTTGTTAAAAAATTCGATCTCAATGACCGTTCGATTGTTATCATTAATAAAAATGAGCCTCTATGGAATATTGATATTGCAAATCTGGAACTATGTTCCCCTACCCATCATCTAAATAAAAAAAAGTAACCGAACTGAACTATTGAGAATCGATTGAATTTTTATCAGATTAAAAGGTGTGCTTTAATTTTTCTATCTAAATTAATCAAAGCCTGCAGGATACAGCAGCAGGTTTTTCAGGACTTTATAACTAATAAGCCCCTGATTTCTTCGCAGGGCTGTAAACGTATTAAGATTGCTGTTATTGGCTTATGAATGTCGAATTATTGTTGTAACTAAAAATTTCCTTTATCCGTAGAAATACCTAATCGGAAATTTAGTCATTTCTACCATACCACATTTTCTCTGTTTTACCGAATTTTGCCTTATTCAACTTATAAATATGTATAAGTTTTCCCCCCTTGAGCCATTTTTTAAGTGGCTCTTTTTGTTTGGCTTAAATTGCTTTATTTTCCGTATTTTTGCACCCGAAAATTCATTATTCACATTAATCATTATTTAACACATGCTTTCGGTTCAAGGTTTAGGATTACATCATTCGGGAAACTATCTGTTTCAAAACGTAAATTTTACAATCAAAAAAGATGATAAAATCGGTTTGGTCGGTAAAAACGGAGCGGGAAAATCCACTTTGCTGAAAATGCTTTCCGGAGAAATTACCTTCTATGAAGGAAACGTGGTTCCCGAAGGAAACATTACCATCGGTTTCCTGAAGCAGGATCTCGATTTCGTTAAAGGAAGAACCGTATGGGCAGAAGCGATGCAGGCCTTTGAGCAGATCAATGCATGGAAAGAAGAACTGGAGGAAGTCAATCATCAGATGACGGTAAGAACCGATTATGAAAGTGATTCTTACACGGATCTGATCAATAAAATGACCGAGCTTAACGATCTCCTGATGCATCATGATGCCTATAACCTGGAAGGTGACGTGGAGAAAGTTCTTTTCGGATTAGGATTTAAAGCCGATGATTTCCAGAAGATCACCGATGAATTTTCCGGAGGCTGGAGAATGAGGATTGAACTGGCCAAGCTACTGCTTCAGAAAAACGACCTTATGCTTCTCGATGAGCCTACAAACCACCTGGATATGGAATCCATCATCTGGCTGGAAAACTTCCTGAAAGACTATCCCGGAGCGATTGTTCTGGTAAGCCACGACAAGCAGTTCATGACCGCAGTCTGCAACCGTACTTTTGATGTGAATAACCGAAAAGTAGACGATTACAAAGCCAACTATTCCAAATACCTCATCATGCGTGAGGACCGCCGTGAGAAACTGATCCAGGCTAAAAAGAATCAGGATGCTGAGATCAAGCAGATGGAAGACAACATCAATAAATTCCGTGCCAGTGCTACCAAAGCTTCTTTTGCCCAGTCATTGATCAAAAAACTGGATAAAATCGAGCGCATCGAAGTAGACAATGAAGACGTTTCCAAATTCAATATCCGTTTCGTACAGTCTGTTGTTCCTGGGAAAGTAATCTTTGAAGCTGAGAATTTAGGAAAAGCATACGGCGAAAAGCAGATCTTTGACGATGTGGATTTCATTGTTCAGCGGGGTGACCGGATTGCCTTGCTGGGTCAGAACGGACAGGGGAAAACAACACTGGCTAAAATTTTAGCAGGGGATATTAAAGACTATTCCGGAAGTTGGAACCTGGGCCATAATGTAAATATCGGATACTTTGCCCAGAACCAGGAGGAAGTTTTAACTCCGAATAAAACCGTACAGGAAGAAGCAGAAGATGCCGCAACGGAAGAAACGAGACCGAGAGTCCGTGACCTTTTAGGTTCTTTCCTTTTCCAGGGAGAAGCGGTGAATAAAAAAACAAAAGTGCTTTCCGGAGGAGAAAGAAACCGTCTGGCACTTTGTAAATTACTATTGCGTCCTTTCAATACCCTGATTATGGACGAACCTACGAACCACCTTGACATCCAGTCCAAGGAAATCATCAAGCTGGCCTTGCAGAAGTTTGAAGGTACTCTGATCGTCATTTCGCACGACCGGGAGTTCCTGCAGGGACTTTGTGACAAAATCTACGAATTCCGCGACGGAAAGATGAAAGAATTCTTAGGCGATATCAACGAATATCTGGAATTCAGACAAAAAGAATCAATTCGTGAAATCTCGGCTGAAAAGGCAAAGCTTCATAATGATGTTCCTAAGGCTGACGTGAAAAAAACGGAAGAAAAACCAGCGGCCAACAGCGGTCAGCCGGCAACGATTATCAGTAAAGAGCATAAAAATATCCAGAATAAAATAAAGAAAGTCGAAGAAAAAATTTCGGAGCTTGAATTAAAAGTAGAAGAATTCGAGGCTTCTTTTGCCAAAGAAAATCCCTCTGAGGAAACATTGGAAAAATACAGCCAGACCAAAGAAGAGCTGGAAGTGGCTCTGCAGGAATGGGAGTACTTAGGAACTCAGCTGGATTGATTTTTTTTCTGAGGGAATTTAACGGCAAATCTCTCCAGTTGGTTATCTAAATACAATGTTTCGGTTCCTGCCGTGCGGGAAATCGTACATTCTGAATAGTCAATGCCAACCCGGATATGGATTGAAGTTTTCAATAGATGAAGAAATGACGAATGGCATTTAGGAAGGTACAGTGCTTTTGTAGCATCATCATTTCTGCCTAATTGAGGTATTTTAAGAAAACTTTAATCCTGATTTTAAAATATTTTTATAATTTTGAAACATGATTTTTAAAGAAAGTAGAAATCTGAAGAATTTCATTTCCAAATTGCTGTTTGGGATCTACTTTCTTGCGCTGTTTTCCCAAAACTTCCACAGCCACAGTTCGGAGGAGGTTTTCAAAAATTTCAGCTTTAAAAAATCAGAAAATATATTGACCAAGAATGCGACACAGGAAAAAGCGGCCGACTGTCTGGCCTGTCATTTCTTAGCGACAGGACATACTTTAGTTCCTGAAGAATTGAATTTATCCTTTGAAAATTTTACCCACGAGGTAAAACAGCGTATTGTTGTTCAGGAAAAAATATGGTCTCAGACCAAATTTACCTTTCAGCTGCGGGGGCCGCCTGCCATTTCTTAATTTTTACAAAATCAGTTATCATAACCGCTCTGGCTTCCTTTAGAGTCAGGTCTTTTTGATTTACTTTAATCTTCGGGAACCTATGTTTCAGGAAGATATCTCCTATTACATTATTCATAATCAAAAAATTAAAAAATGAATCTGAAAGCATATTTCATCTTCTTTCTTATACTTGCCGGAATTCACTCCGTAAAGTCGCAAAATTCTCTTTCCGGCAAAGTAACAGACGTCGGCAATCATACGTTATTGTCAAAAGCCCGTATTACCATTACCGACCTGCATGTCTCTTCCCAGACAGACGCCTCCGGAAACTATGAGTTTCAGAATCTGCCTGCTGCATCATATGAAGTACAGGTAAGCCAGCCGGGATATAAAACCGTGTCTCAGACTGTTACGATCAACGGGCAGACCCATGCCGATTTTGAACTGGATAAAAGCGCAACGGAAATTGCAGAAGTTGTCATTACCGGATCTTCCAAAGCAACACAGATCAAAAAATCACCGCTGCCTATCGTAAGCATTAATAAAGAGTATCTTACAACCAATCTTTCGACCAATATTATAGATGCCATTGCTAAAACTCCCGGTGTAAGTGCAGTAACTACGGGGCCAAATATTTCCAAACCCTATATCCGTGGATTGGGCTTCAACCGGATCCTTACCTTATACGATGGCATCCGCCAGGAAGGCCAGCAGTGGGGCGATGAGCACGGAATTGAAGTGGATGATTACGGGATAGACAGGGTAGAGGTCATCAAAGGGCCTGCGAGCCTTATGTATGGTTCCGATGCTCTGGCCGGAGTAGTAAACCTTATTCCTTCGCCTGCAGGAACTCCTGGCAAAATATTATCAGGATCTGCCACTACGGAATATCAGACCAATAACGGGATGTTTGGTGGTTCATTGTTTCTTTCCGGAAATAAAAACGGTTTCGAGTACGGGGCAAGATTTTCTAAAAAGCTTGCAAAGGATTATAAAAACAGCATAGACGGAAGGGTTTTTAATACGGGTTTTAACGAAACTGCTGCCAATGCTTTTTTCGGGATCCATAAAAAATGGGGATATAGCCACCTGAATCTTTCCATGTACGACGACCTGCAGGAAATTCCGGACGGATCCAGAGATTCCCTTTCAAGACAGTTTACCAAACAGATTACGGAGCTTGATGATTACAGGCCGATTGTCAGCAATGGAGAACTCAATTCCTATAAAATCAACGTAATTCATCAACGTGTTCAGCATTACAGGGCATTCCTCAAAAACAGTTTTTTCTTCGGAAGCAGCAGACTGGACGCCAATTTTGCTTTTCAGCGAAGCCTGCGTAGAGAATACAGCCATCCGGAAATACCTTATCAGGATACACCGGGTTTATATCTCCGGCTTAATACCTTTAACTATGACGTGAAATATTTTCTGCCGGAAATAGACCGGTGGGTAGTCGCAATCGGTGCTAACGGAATGTACCAGACCAACGATGTAACCCAGGGAACCGAATTTGTGATCCCTTCTTATAATCAGTTCGATCTGGGGAGTTTTATAACCATTAAAAAAGATTTCGACAAACTGAGCCTGAGTGGGGGAATCCGTTACGATTACAGGAGGTTCCGTAATGATGCCCTTTATATTAAACCGAATCCCGTAAGCGGATTCGATATGCCGGTGTATGGGGCAGACCGTGACGGGGCAGATCAGCCGTTTCTTCAGTATTCCACTTCTTTCGACGGAGTTACAGGAAGCGTGGGAGCAAGCTATGCAGTCAATAAGAACTTTACGGTAAAGGCTAACCTTGCCCGTGGATACCGTGCACCGAATATTTCTGAAATTTCAGCAAACGGAGTACATCCGGGAACCGGTTTCTATCAGATCGGGAATGATCAATTTAAGCCGGAATTCAGCAATCAGGCGGACGTGGGTGCAATTTACACTTCAAGGGTTGTTAATGCCGGAGCCAGTTTTTTTGTTAACAGTATAGATAATTATATTTATAACTCAAGACTTTTATCTGCTTCAGGGGCCGATTCTTTGAGCGTAAGCGGCGGCCAGGAATATCCTACCTACAAATTTCAGCAGGGCAAAGTATTGCTTTATGGCCTGGAAGCAAATCTGGATCTCCATATTGTAAAAAGATTGCATTTTGAAAACTCAGCTTCTTTAATTTACGGAGATAATAAAAGTTTTACGGGTGCCGAAAGAACAGATGCGACGAAATATGTTCCGTTGATGCCTCCGTTCAGATACATTTCCGAACTGCGTTATGAGCTGGGCGAAAATTCCGGTATATTTGAAAAAGCCTTTGTAAAACTTCAGCTACAGTACACAGCTGCCCAGAACAGGGTTTACAGTTACGACAATACGGAGACCAGAACTCCCGGATATACTCTTATCAATTTCGGAGCGGGAACTTCGCTGAATAATAAGAATGGTAAGAATCTTTTCGATATTTATATTCTGGCTAATAATATTTTTGATACTGCTTATCAGGATCACCTGAGCCGTTTAAAATATTTTGAACAGTATTCGGCATCTCCTAACGGACATCTGGGAGTTTATAATATGGGAAGAAATATCAGTATAAAACTGGTTAAAAATTTCTAATATCGTCTGCAGTACGGTAAAGCATATGGAAAGATCAGTCGTAAGGCTGATCTTTTTTAATAAACGCTGATCAGAAAAACATTTCTCTGAGATCCGGAATAAATGAATTCCGGTGATTTCAAATATCTGCCGGGAAAATCAACACATCTGTTTCGGGATAAATATTTGATGCTTAATAATTTATTTGAAATGACTTATTTTCATAAAATTTTCATATTTTTGCAACCTAAAATTTTAATCAATAATGAAGGTTACTGCAAAAAACCATGATGATGTAAGTGCATTGCTTACAGTGACATTGGAAAAATCTGACTATAAGGAAAAAGTTGAGAAACAGTTGATTAATTATGCTAAAAATGCACAGGTTCCTGGTTTCAGAAAAGGAAAAGTGCCTTTGAGTATGGTTAGAAAACAATATGAAGCAGGTATTGCTTTTGAAGAAATCAACAAGCAGGTTTCTGATGCTTTAAACAACTACGTAAATGAGAACAAACTAAGACTGGTAGGCCAGCCTGTACCGCAGCCGGTAAACCAGTTCGATTACAATGCAGATCAGTTGGAAGTTGCTTTCGAAGTTGGATTTGAGCCGGAATTCAGTATCGATTTATCTAAATATGAAGCACCTCACTATAAAGTGGAGGCTTCCGAAAAAGAAATCAACAAAAGTATTGAGAACATGCAGAAGCGTTTCGCAGAGCAGGCTCCTCAAGACAAAATCAATAAAGACTCTTACATCGCGTTAGAAGTTTCCCAGGTTGTGGAAGAAGGCGCTGAAGGAGAGCACCACCACCAGCCGAAGAACGTTACCATTACTGCTGAAAACAAAGAAGCTTTCAAATTGGTAAAGTCCCTTAAGATGGACGGATCGGTAAAGGTTTCCAAAGAAACCCTTGCGGAAAACGAAGAGCTGGCTAAAGAACTTGGATTCTCCAAAGAAGAAGTGGAGCACCTTCACCACAATGAAGTGGAAGTGAAAGTAAAAGATTTTTACGGTCTTAACTTAGCTGAGCTTAACCAGGATTTATTCGACAAAGTATACGGGGAAGGAAACATCAAATCTGAGGAAGAGCTTAAAGAAAAAGTGAAATCCGAATTGGACGAATACTTCCAGCAGAATGCCGATGTTCACTTCGTGAATAAAGTATTGGAGCAGGTTTCTGAAAAAGAAGAAGTAAAGCTTCCTGAAGAATTCCTGGTAAAATGGTTAATGTTCTCCAACCAGAACATCCAGTCTGCAGAACAGGCTAAAGAAATCCTTGAATCTGAGAAAAACCAGCTGAAATACCAGATCATCGAAGGAAAACTGATGACGGAAAATGAAATTCAGTTGGATTACGCAGACGTATTGGCGCAGGCTGAACAATTGGTCAGAAACCAGCTGGCAATCTACGGAATCCACCATTTAGGAGATGAAGAAATCCAGAAATATGCAGTGGAAATGCTGAAAGATCAGGAGCAGGTAAGACAGATTTCTTCTGAAGTAGCGATGGCAAAACTTAAGGATGTTATCCTTGAAAAAGCGACTAAAAAAGAAACAGCTATTTCTCACGACGAGTTTTTAGAAGAGCTTAAAAAATAATTATTGTATTATAAATATTTGGAAACCACTGCATCAGCGGTGGTTTTTTTATGGGTAATGTTCTGCTTAAAGTCACCCGATATTCATATATTTACCATCTAAACTTAATTTATGAAAAAGATCATCGTTCCGTTTTTCTGCGTAGTGCTTTTCTCTACTACAGTCGCGGCACAAACTGCCAATACTGCTGCCGCCAAGACGGAAGCAGTACAATCGAAACTTACTCCGAAAGAAGTAATAGATAATTATCTGAAGGCTTTGGGCGGAAAAGATAAATTGGAATCCGTACGTACCGTCATTATTGAAAATACCATTACCGGTGCTGCCATGCCGGGTGAGATTGGAATGACGGTTAAGAAAATGGGAAATAAATACAAATCCGAACAGACTTTTATGGGACAGGTGGCTGCATCCCAGCTTTTTGACGGAGAAAAAGGCTATTTCCAGCAAATGGGACAGAAAAATGAAATTCCTGCGAACAAAGTGGCAGAGCTCAAAAAAGGAAAAGCCATTGATGCTTTGGCTTACGATGCGGCCAATTATTCCTCTGTTACCACTGAGAAGCTGGACGGTAAAGACTATAATGTTCTGAATTCCGACAAAGGTAAATTTTACTTTGATGCAGCTACCGGATTACTCTACAAAACGTTAGGAAAAGAAGGAAACGCTACAATCAAAAGCTATATGACAATAGACGGAATAAAATTTCCTCAGGAAATCCAGGCGGAAGGTAACGGACAGAAGGTGACGATCAAAACAATAAAGGTTACCCTTAATTCAGGTGTAACGGATGCGGATTTTAAATAAAAAATCAATTATTTGCATATTACGGCCGGTATTTCCCGGCTTTTTTTATGGGCATTAAATATGAAAATTCCGGCTTTCTTTACCCAATCCTCAACCTGATTCTGCTTTGGGGTTAACGTTGAAATATATCCTACTTGATATCAAAACTTTTGTTATCTGTCTTGAAAAAACAGTCAGATTTTCAGGTATTAAATTTTTAATTTTTATCCTTGTTTTTATTGTTTTGTTTGTATCATGGATTCAATTTTAACGAAAATTTACGAAAATTTAACTTTAAATAATATAATGTGCATTTCATAGTTATGTGAATAAATGGTATTTTTGACCCCATAAAATTAATAATCAAAAAAACAAGCAATGAAAAAAATGTTTTCGTCACTTGCCCTAGTCGTTCTGATGTCTGCAGGTGTTTCTGCTCAGAATATTCCTATGGATGCTTCTGTAAAAACCGGTACGCTTCCTAATGGAATGAAGTACTATGTTAAGAAAAACACATTACCCGAAAAAAAGGTGGATTTCCGTCTGGCCATCAATGCCGGATCCATTCTCGAAGATGAAAACCAGCGCGGGCTGGCCCACTTCATGGAACACATGAATTTCAACGGTACCAAAAATTTCCCCGACAACAAACTGGTGGATTTCCTGCAGTCGATCGGTGTAAAATTCGGGCAGCACTTAAATGCGTACACCAGTTTCGATGAAACAGTGTATATGCTGCCGGTTCCGCTGGATAAGCCGGGAAATCTGGATGCCGGGCTTAAAGTGATGGAAGACTGGGCATTTAACGCTACCCTTTCCGATGAACAGATCAATAAGGAAAGAGGAGTCGTGCTGGAAGAGCTCAGGCTCGGTCTGGGAGCGGATAAAAGAATGTCGGATAAATACCTTCCGAAGTTGTTGTACAATTCCCAGTATGCCAACAGGCTGCCGATCGGTAAAAAAGAAGTGCTGGAGAACTTCAGCCCTGATGTGATCAGACAGTTCCACAAAGACTGGTACAGACCGGACCTGATGGCCATTGTTGTGGTAGGAGACATCAATGTGGATGAAGTAGAAAAGAAAATCAAGGATAATTTCGGTAAATACAAAAATCCTTCAAAACCGAAAGAAAGAAAAACATTTGATCTTCCGAATCATAAGGAAACCCTCGTAGCTGTTGAAACGGATCCTGATGCAACCAATTCTATGGTACAGTTCATCATGAAAGATGCAGACGCTTATCAGCCTGATGTTACCGTAGAGCAGTATAATCAGAGCTTAATAGAACAGCTTACCTCTACCATGCTCAACAACAGGCTTAGAGAGCTTGTTAATTCCAATAATCCTCCGTTTACGTACGGGTCGGTTTATCATGGCGGAACTTATGCCAGAAGCAAAGAAGCGTTTCAGGGATTTGCAATGGTAAAAGAAGGAAACCAGCTGAGTGCCCTGAAGGTTCTTTTAGAGGAAGTCGAAAGAGCAAAAAGATTCGGATTTACCCAGACGGAACTGGATCGCGCTAAAGCGCAGGTCATCTCCAATATCGAAAGAACCTACAACAACCGGGATAAAACGGAAAGCGATGATCTGGTAGATGAATATGTAAGAAATTTCCTCGAACATGAGCCAATGCCGGGAATTGCCTGGGAATATGAAGATACCAAAAAATTCCTTCCGTCCGTAACGCTGGCGCAGACCAACGAAATTATTAAAAAGTTCGTAAAAGACGACAGCAGGGTAGTGGTAATTACCGGTCCTAAAAAAGACAATATCCAGATGCCGACTGAAGCCATGGTCATGAATACTTTTGACGCCGTGAAAATGGCTGATCTTAAACCGTATCAGGAAAAAGCTTCCATCAAAAACCTGGTAAAGCCATTCAAATCGGAAGGGAAAATAGCCAAAACCGAAACGGATGCGAAATTGGGAACAACAACATGGACCCTAAGCAACGGAGCGAAAGTTACATTTAAGAAAACAGACTTTAAAGACGACGAAATCGTATTCTCCGCGAGAAGTATGGGAGGAAGTTCCCTGATCAATGATGCGGATTTCAATACAACACAGTTTGCCTTTCCGGCATTATCCGAAGCAGGAGTAAACGGTTTCACAAAAGCCGACCTTACCAATTACCTCGCAGGAAAGCAGGCAAATGTAAACGCCATGATAGGGCCTTATTACGAAGGGATTTCAGGGAGAACCAACCAGAAAGATTTCAGTACGGCTATGGAGCTGATGTATGCTTATTTTACCGGACTGAACTACAATCAGGATGCCTTTAATGCTTATAAAACAAAGCAGTCGGCAATGCTGGACAATCTGCTTTCAAATCCGCAGTTTTATTTCTCCAGCGAGCATGCCAAGTTCATGAACCAGAAAAACCCAAGGTTCATCGGGGTTATTCCAACCGAAAAAGAATGGGCGAATACGGATTATAAAAAAGCGTATGATATTTATAAAGAGAAATTTGCCAACGCCGGAAACTTCCATTTCTACTTTATCGGAAACATCGATGAAGCCAAGCTGAAGGACGAAGTGCTGCAGTATGTCGCAAGCCTTCCGTCCACAGGAAAAACTACTAATTTCAGGGATACCGGATACAGGCAGATGACCGGTGATTATACAAAGGTTTACAAAAAAGGAAAAGACCCTAAAAGCATGGTGACCATTTCCTACAGCGGAGAAGCCCCTTTTAATGAGAAAGAAGCCCTGGCTATGGAAGCCCTTGGCGAAGTGGCTACCATCAAAGTAATTGAAAAACTGAGAGAAGACGAGAGCGGAATTTATGGCGGCGGTGCCAGAGGGGGAATGTACAAAGTGCCTTTCGGAAACTACAGTTTCAGCATCAATTTCCCTTGCGGACCGGAAAATGTGGATAAACTTACGAAAAGTGCGATCGCGGAACTTCAGAAATTAATCGACAAAGGCCCGGAGCAGAAAGACCTGGACAAATACAAAGAAGGGGAAATGAATGATTACAATACCCAGATCAAAGACAATATGTTCTGGATGAGCAATCTTACCAAAAACCAGTTCGACGGTACCGATAAGTACGAAATCCTTAATTATAAAGAAAAGGTACAGGCTCTAACGGTGAAAGACCTTCAGGAGGTAGCCAAAAAATATCTTACCAAAAGCAGGATCGTAGCGACCTTAATGCCGGAAGACGGATGGGAAAATGCCAAGAAGCAGGAAACAAAAACAGATACAGCGGTTACAAAAACCGGAGCAGCGAATTAATTGATATTCGATATAAATTTCAAAAGAAACCGTCCCGTGAATTTTATGGGACGGTTTTGTTTATTTTCTGAATTCTGGGAACGCAACGTTCCCAAAGAATAAGGTGTATTGTATAAGGTTCACAGAGCTGTTTCGCTTATAAGAGATCGTACATCCCCGAACGTAAAATTGGCGTTGATTTTTTTAATATTTCTCATTAACAAAAAAATCTGCGAAATCTTCATGACCTGCGTAATAAAAAACGAACAGACTTATAAAACACAAAAATCCTCCGGCCCTAACACTCTCAAACCCCAAAAAACCTCAGACACAACTATCCTCCATATTCCTTCTTCCACTCCTCAGCCACTTCGCTCAGTGTATCGTAAAAATCTTCTCCGTATTTGCGGATCAGCGGGGTTTTCAGGAATTTATAAACGGGAACCTGGAGTTCTTTGCCAAGTGCACAGGCATCGCTGCAGATTTTCCATACATCGTAATTCAAGGCCTTAAATGTGGAATATTCCGTGACACGGATCGGGTAGAGGTGGCAGGAAATCGGTTTTTGCCAGTCTATGGCGCCGTCTTCATACGCTTTTTCAATACCGCATTTCGTAATTCCGTTTTCATCGAAAGTTACGTAGGCACACTCCCGGTTGTCTACCATCGGGGTTACGTACATGCCGTCCGTCGGGTCGGTGGTCCAGGTACCGATCTGTTCGATGGATTTGATGCCTTCCTGGGTAAGATAAGGTTTGATTTTATCAAAAATATTATCTAAAATTTCCAGCTCACTTTTATCTAAAGGAGCACCTACATCTCCTTCCACACAACATGCGCCTTTGCATTTTGAAAGGTTGCAAACAAACTCTTCGGAAAAAATATCCTCGGAGATCAATTTATCGTCAATCTGAATCATAATCTTTAAAATAAATTAAAATAAGTTCCGGCTTTAAAACCGGTTAAGCTGAAAATTATCAACCATAAGCTTACTTCCTGCATCCAGTACTTCGGCAGAAACCTCAGCATCCGGCTGATGATAATCGTCGAAGGAAAGGCGAGAAGCAGCAGATATTCGTAGCTTTTATTCATATAAAGCACAATCGTGATCAGCTGTGCCACGGAGAATACCAGCAGGAATGTATATTTGTAGCGGCTGATCGGGCTCTTTTTATTGTAATTCCGGAAGTGGTCATAGATCGCGTAGATCAGCATCAGCATAACGGGAATCAGTGGGATCAGTTCTTTGTAATCTTCGGCCGGCTTCAGCTTGCCAAACGGGAAATAATCGATATTCCATTGGGTAAAGTCAAAGAAGAACATCACGGAGAAATAGCTGAAGACGATCAGCATAATACCCAGCAGGAACCTGAAGATGTTCAGTCCGATCCGCTCCGAAGTGGCAATAACATGGATAATCACAAAAACTGCCATCGGCCACGTGGTTGGTAGGAAAATAAAGTTTAATGCCACAATTGATCCGACCAGTACATAAGATCTTTTCCTGATATCTTCATTGGTACTCGTAAGCAGAAGCAGCAGGAAAGAATTCGTAAGCAGTGAGACGGCAATCCCGATATCTAAATGTCCCGGGTAAAGACCGGAAATAAAAAATGTATACAGAAAAAGAGGCAGGTGCGTCTGGTAATTCAGGGCAATGCTGTGGAAACAGAAATATCCCAAAGCAATTCCTAAAAAAGTAATCCCGGCAATAATGGCCTCATAAGTGTTGAAATTCAATAAATTAAAAGTTATTACGATTAAAAGAAGAAACCCGATGTACACAGGGATTGAAAAAATATTGCTTTCTTTTGAAAGTAATTTAAACATTTTTTATAAATTTGTACAAAGTTAATTTAAAAAAGGAAAATAATGACGTCTTTCTTTCTATTCTTAAGCAAAGTTTTCAAATGGTCTTTCGGTTTCTTTGATACTTTCGGTAACGTTCTGAACTGGGTTCTGTTTATCGTCTGCTGTATAATGTTCACCTACTGGTGCTATGTTTTGGTATCCACTTTAGGGAACAATAAAGATAAAGACTACTATTCTCCAACGGAAGGCAAGCATCCTTACTACGATCCTACGATCTACAAAAACGAAGGTTAATTAATTGGTTATATAGTAAAAAGCCGATCGGATTTTATATCTGATCGGCTTTTTTATTAGCGGTTAAAATTTAATGTTCACTTTTCTCATGGATAGGCAGTACCAGCACGGGGATATCCGAATCTTTCGTGATTCCCTTGGTTAAGCTTCCTACGAAAACGTCATAGATGCCACTCCTTCCATGCGATCCCATGACAATGAAATCGGCTTTCTTATCCCTGGCGTGCTCAAGGATGATGTCTTTTGCCAAACCCTGTTTCAGGATATGCTCGCAATCCACGCCGCCGGCCAGGATCTTTTGCTGAAGTTTGTTCAGCTGTACCAGCTCTTCACGGATTTCGTTTTCCTCCACTTCCGGAAAATACTGGAAGCCCATATCGCCGATGGCAAAACCGATGTCGGAAGGTGCCACGTGAATAAGATAAATCCTGCCGTTGATCTGCTTTGCAAATCGTACAGCGCCCTCTAACAGCTGATCGGTCTTTTCCCCAAAATCTACGGGTAATACTATATTTACCATGATCTCTAATTTTGTATATTAAAGATAGGAAAATTATGCCAAACGGCCCATAAAAAGGCTTACAAAATGCGGATGTCAAGAACTTTTTTATCCTCGAGATAGGCCTCAAGAATGTCATTCTCTTCCACTTTTCCTACACCTTTCGGAGTACCGGTAAAGATAAGGTCCCCTACCCGCAGCGTAAAATATTGGGAAACAAACGCAATAATATCGTCGATGGTAAACATCATGTCTTTCGTATTGCCATCCTGAACCTTTTCTTTATTTTTTAGTAACGAAAATCCCAGAGATCCGAGATTGAAATTCTCTTTTTTGAAGAAATTCCCTACGACAGCCGATCCGTCAAAGCCCTTGGCCAGTTCCCATGGCAACCCTTTGGATTTCAGTTCGCTCTGGAGATCCCTTGCCGTAAAGTCGATACCCAGGCCGATCTCTTCGTAATGTTTGGCTGCCGTTTCCTTTTGGATATATTTTCCGCCTTTTGAAATTTTCACCACGACTTCCAGCTCATAATGCACATCGTCTGAAAATTCAGGGATATAAAAATCATTTCCTTTCAGTACGGCGGTGTCCGGTTTCATAAAAATTACCGGTCTTTCCGGGATTTCATTGCCCAGCTCTTTGGCGTGCTCGCTGTAATTTCGTCCTATGCAGATGATTTTCATAATTTATTTTTATACTATTTTTTTAATTAAATCCAATGATAACCTTAGCAAGATAACAAACAAATCATTTGTTATTTCAAACTTATGGTCATCGTTTTGATAAAAACTTCCAGCTTCCAGCATCATTCTTCCAGCTATCAGGTTTCTGCTTCCGATTTACTTTGCTCTCAGCGCAACTTCCGGTTTCCTGGTTGTTTTTTTAGGAGCTTTTTCCTGCTTTCCGCTATATCTTTTGCTCCGCTGCGCTTCACAAAAGGATGCCACTGCAATCAGGGCTAGGAGAAGGAGGCATGTATCAAAATGAATCCGGCTGATCGATCATTGCTTATCTTACAATTCCACTGAAATATCTTTCCCCTCTTTCAAAATATTTTTCCGGACCGGCCTTATGTTCCTCTTTAATGCATAAACTCATTCCCGCAGTAATAGCACACAAACTTATGGCTTGTCAGGATCGAAATCCCGAAAAAGCTCGTGGCGCTGTCGTCCCGGTAAATATGGTTGGAGCCGCATTTCGGGCATACAAAATCAAACGGAGGGTTTTCAATCGTATGTTCCACTTCCAGCGGAAACTCTTCATTTTCCTTGTAGTCCAGCAAAGCCTGATGGGCTTTTTCAAGGTCTTCTTCAAACACCTGAAGCTGAATCCCGCCCACGGCCTGAGACAGCAGCCAATCCGACTGTATCAGCTGCTCGTTCGCAATAAAGCTGTTGATGCCGCTTTCCGCCAGGATCTGTTTGTCCCGGTTCGCCTGAAGCGCCGTTTCATAGAATTTGAATTTTACCAGTTCGCTCATGTTCTAAAATTTACTCGACAACTGAATTTTTGTGAACACCTTCTTGGTGTACAGCGGGAAATCGGCATTCTGAAGCCATCCGTAATACCCAAGATCTTTCTTAAAGACTGCTTTTACGCCCTGTCCCTTATATTTTCCGAAATTGAAGATCTCCTCACCTTTGTCGGAATATCCGATAAACCCTGCCAGATCGGCATTTTTATTATGGAAGGTAAACTCGCTTAGCTGGGCAATTTCATTCGGGATATCGTCGTATTTTCCGATCTGCGCGTCCAGTACTTCAAAAGTAGCCAGTACATCGGCCTCCGCAGAATGTGCATTTTCCAGAGTCTTTCCACAGTAGAACTGGTAAGCAGCACCCAGGTTTCTCGGTTCTTTCTTATGGAAAATCGTCTGGGCATCCACCAGTTTAAATTTACTCAGGTCAAAATCCATTCCTACGCGCAGCAGTTCTTCGGCCAGCAAAGGAACATCAAAACGGTTCGAGTTGAAGCCGCCCAGGTCTGCTCCCGAAATCATTTCCATCACTTTGGAGGCGATTTCTTTAAAGGTCGGTGCATCTTTGATGTCTTCATCATAAATTCCATGGATCTCGCTGCACTCTTTCGGGATCGGCACTTCCGGATTCACCCTCCAGGTCTTGCTCTCCCTTGAAGCATCGGGATTTACTTTTAAAATACAGATTTCAACAATACGGTCTTTGCCGATATTGGTTCCTGTGGTTTCAAGATCAAAAATACAAAGCGGTTTATGTAATTTTAAGTTCATTTTTAAATTGCTTTTAGCGGTTGGCTGATTGCTTTCGCGCCTATGTTTATTTTATAATGTTAGAATATGAATTTGACACGGAAACTTCCATCTTACTCATCACTTTAACTGTTTCTGAAAGATCATTGAAATGAAGATGTAATAAAGAATCACCATCGGGATTCCGAGCGTTTTAAAAATAAGCAGAATAAGGACGGCTCCTGCCAATAGAGCCACTTTCGGGTAATTGTCCTGAAGCTTTTTCGATTTAAATTTCATTGCAATCATTTTAATAGGGGAAATCAAAAGCCAGGATGAAAACAGGGTGGTGGTGATTAACAGTATTTCGCTGTTCATCAAGAAAGAAAAACTTTGATTTTCTCTGAAAGCATAATACAGCCCGAAAATTAAAATCGTATTGCTTGGCGTGTTCAGGCCTTTAAAATAATATTTCTGATCTTCATCCAGATTGAAAATAGCCAGCCTTAAACATGAGAATAATGTAATTAATAATCCGAAATATTTAATTTCAAAAGGTAATGACAGACCTAAAAGATCAGTTCCGAACGGTTCAAGAATTTTAAACATCGTCAGTCCCGGCACCAGCCCGAAGCTTACCATATCCGCAAGCGAATCCAGCTGTGTTCCCAGATTGGAATTTGCCTTCAGTGCCCTTGCCACGAAACCGTCAAAAAAATCCAGGACCAGGGAGAATATAATGCAGATTGCCGTCGTCTGATAATCGCCCAGAATAAGGTGGATGGCGCCTACACATCCTGAAAACAGATTTCCCAGCGTAATGGCGTTGGCCAGATTATTTTTAATAAAATTCATAGTCACAAAATTAAAACAATTTATTAATGTAACAATTTAACAGTGTAACAATGTATCGATGTAGTGAGAATATTCAAAAAATAATTTAACGATGATTAATTGTTTATTATAACTTCAAGCCGGGAATTTCAATTATTAATTTGCTGTGGTATACTGTTTCATTGTTTTTATTGCTACACTATTCTATTGTTCCACTGTTACATTAATAAACTGCTATATTAATTTGTAAATTTGCGGCATGAAATTGTTTAAAGAATTTAGAAAACAGGAGGTTCTGGTGCTTTTGTACAGGATCTTTCTGGCCTATTTTTTCTACCAGATCGCAAGATTCCTGTTCTGGTTTTTCAACCGGGGGCTGATCAAAATAGATTCTGTGTCAGAATATTTCAGCCTGGCCTATCATGGGATTGCATTTGATACCACGGCTATTCTGTACGTAAATGCGCTGTTTATCTTATTAAGTCTTATTCCGATTGTCGTGAATACAAGAAAAGGATATCAGAAATTCCTGTTCTGGCTGTATTTTATCACCAACGGTATTGCCTATGCTATGAATTTCGGGGATTTCGTTTACTTTAAATTCTCGCAGATGCGTTTGACGTCCGCGGCGATTCAGGTAGCCAAGCATGAGAACAATATGTTTAGGGTATTTATGGCTTCCATCATCCAGAATCCTTTCATTCTGCTGTGGTTTATGATGCTGATGGCATTGTGGATTTTCCTTTATAAAAAGGTAAAAGTCAAGGAACAAAAACCCGTAAAGCTGGTTCCGTACTTCATCTGGTCGGTTCTTGTGCTTTGCACTACGGCAGTTCTGGCAGTCGGCGGGATCCGGGGCGATTTCAAACACAGCACAAGACCGATTAACCTGGTGGATGCCAACCGCTTTGTAAAGCTGCCTGCCCAGGGAAATGTCGTTTTAAACAGTACGTTCTCCTTTTTAAGGACTTTAAATACCAATAATTTTAAAGAAGTTCATTTCGTCGATCAGAAATTTATCGATGAAAACATACATCCATATAAATTGTACGATCGGAATGTGGTGGATAAACCCAATATCGTCATCTTTATCGTGGAATCCTTTGGAAGGGAATATTCCGGGGCTTTTAATAAAGATAAAAAAATAAAAGATTACGTTTCTTATACGCCGTTTATCGACAGTCTGGCCAACGAAAGCCTTATTTTTCCGAATACCTTTGCCAACGGACGGCAGTCGATCCACGGGATGAGCTCCGTGCTTGCCGGGATTCCGAGCCTTACCGATGCCTTTACCAGCTCGCCGTATTCCAACCAGAAGATACAGTCGATTGTTTCAGTCTGCAACGATATGGGCTACGATACCTCTTTCTACCACGGGGCTCCGAACGGTTCCATGGGCTTCCTCGGCTTCGGGAATATCCTGGGTTTTCAGCATTATTTCGGCAAGACAGAATACAACAACGACCAGGATTTCGACGGGATCTGGGCGATCTGGGATGAACCGTTTCTACAATACTTTGCTAAAAATGTAGGCAAAAAACAGCCGTTTATGGCAACCGTGTTTACCGCTTCCTCGCATCATCCTTTTAAAATCCCTGAAAAATATCAGGGAAAATTTAAAAAAGGAAAAATCGTGATGCACGAACCGATCGAATATATGGATTATGCTGTCAGGAAGTATTTTGAAACGGCCAAAAAACAACCCTGGTACCATAATACGATCTTTGTATTTACAGGCGACCATACCAACGAAATGTATTATCCTGAATATGAAAAAGCGATGAACCGGTTTGCCGTTCCATTGATCCTGTATTCTCCAAATCCGGAATACCATTTAAAAGGGGTGAATCAGGAACTGGCCCAGCAGATCGATATTTATCCTACACTGGCAGATTTAATCGGTTACAACAAAAAAATCAGAAGCTGGGGCAGGAGCCTGGTCAGTGAAAAACAATATCCGCCGATCATTGCCAATTCGGACGGAACCGTTGAGCAGTTTATCATCGGGAATTATATTTACCGTTTCGACGGGAAGCAGGTTGTAGGCATTTTCAGTAAAGATGACCTCGGACTGGAAAAAAACCTGATCTCGCAGCTTAAAGGAAATGATGAATTTGCACGGGGCGAAAAAGTCGCAAAAGCCTGGTATCAGGATTATATGGACCGGGTGATCAACAGAAAGTTACATTAAATCAAATAATAGTTATTTTCATGATTTTTTGGAATATCCTTTGTAATATATGCTTTGTATAATAAATTTTTTTGCCGTTTTGAAATTAATTTATATTTTTAGCAATATATAGAATCGAAAAACTGTACTAGAATTAAAAGATAAGAATATGAAAAAATTATTGTTAACCTTCGCCCTGTCATTGTTTGGTGTCATGACCTTTGCACAGATTGAAGGAAAATGGAAAACTATAGATGATGAAACAAAGCAGGCGAAGTCTATTGTAGAAATCTATAAAAAAGGAGACCAGTATTACGGAAAAGTATCCCAATTGCTGATCAAGCCCGCCAATCCGAACTGTACGGAATGCAAGGACGACCGTAAAAATAAGCCGATCCTCGGACTGGAGATCATAAGAGGGCTGAAAAAAGAAGGCAACGAATTTACCGGCGGGACGATTACGGATCCGAAAACCGGTAAAACTTACAAATGTACCATCAAAAGGGAAGGCGATAAGCTGAATGTAAGAGGGTATCTGGGGATCTCCGCTTTTGGAAGAACGCAGACCTGGCAGAAAGTGAATTAACCTGATCAGGATTAATTACAAGTAATACGCGGCATTTCATCAAATGAAATGTCGTTTTTGTTATGTAAATAATAAAAAAACATTACTTTTGTACTCTAAATTTTTCAAATAAATATGGCAGAATATACTTTTCGTGAGGTAATTGCACAGGCAATGAGCGAGGAAATGCGTAAAGACGAATCCATCTTTTTAATGGGGGAGGAAGTTGCAGAATACAACGGTGCATATAAAGCTTCAAAAGGAATGCTTGATGAATTTGGTCCTGAAAGAGTAATCGATACTCCGATCGCCGAGCTTGGTTTTACAGGGATTGCTGTAGGTGCCGCGATGAATGGAAACAGACCAATTGTAGAGTATATGACCTTCAATTTCTCTTTGGTGGGGATCGACCAGATTATCAATAACGCAGCGAAGATCCGCCAGATGAGCGGAGGCCAGTGGAACTGTCCGATCGTATTCCGTGGTCCTACCGCTTCTGCAGGACAGTTGGGCGCGACCCATTCCCAGGCTTTTGAAAACTGGTTCGCCAATATTCCCGGGCTTAAAGTAGTGGTTCCTTCAAACCCTTATGATGCGAAAGGGTTATTAAAAACAGCCATTCAGGATAACGATCCGGTGATTTTCATGGAATCCGAGCAGATGTACGGAGACAAGATGGAAATTCCTGAAGAAGAATATTACTTACCAATCGGAAAGGCCGATATCAAGAGAGAAGGTACCGATGTAACGTTGGTTTCTTTCGGAAAAATAATGAAACTGGCGATCCAGGCTGCCGAAGACATGGCGAAAGAAGGGATTTCCGTAGAAGTAATTGATCTTAGAACCGTTCGTCCTTTGGATTATGAAACTGTTCTGGCGTCCGTTAAAAAGACCAACAGACTGGTAATTCTTGAAGAGGCATGGCCATTCGGATCCGTAGCGTCTGAAATTACATATATGGTTCAGCAGAAAGCATTCGATTATCTGGATGCTCCGATCAAGAGAATTACAACCCCTGATGCACCTGCACCTTATTCTTCTGCCTTATTCGCAGATTGGTTCCCTAAGCTTGAAAAAGTGAAAGAGGAAATTAAAAAAGCAATGTACGTTAAGTAACAAAACGATTATAGAGAAAAACTTCCGAAAGGAAGTTTTTTCATTTATTATATTCATGAAGAAAAATTCGTAGGGTTGTAAATTTCACTTAAATTTGCGCTTTTAAAAATTAAATTAGCTGGTATGGCAGACGTTGCAGAAAGCGGTCATCACTTTGACATTAAAAAGCTTTCTTTCATTGGAATCTTAGTTTCTCTCGGAATCGTTTTCGGAGATATCGGTACTTCACCGCTTTACGTAATGAAAGCTATTGTAAACGCCAGAGAGAGCGGAAGTACGATGCCTTTCAATGAATATATCGAAGGGGCGCTTTCCTGTATCATCTGGACTCTTACACTTCAGACCACTATCAAGTATGTGATTATCGCATTGAGAGCGGACAACAAAGGCGAAGGCGGAATCCTGGCTTTGTTTTCCCTTGTAAAAAACCTTAAAAAAGGCTGGCTGTACCTGATCGCGATCATCGGCGCGGCAGCCCTGATCGCGGACGGTGTAATAACCCCCTCTCTTACGGTAATGTCGGCCATCGAAGGTCTCGAAATATACAATCCGCATACGCCGGTAGTGCCTATTACCATCGGTATCTTAATTGTAATCTTTGTAGTACAGCAGTTCGGAACGAGCTTTATCGGGAAATTCTTCGGGCCGGTTATGGTCATCTGGTTTCTCGTGCTGGGAGGTTTGGGACTGTCGCATCTAAGTGAAAATATGGAGATTCTAAGATCTTTCAACCCTTATTATGCCTATAAACTGATTGCCCATTCTCCGAGTGCCATCGTTATTTTAGGTGCGGTTTTCCTTTGTACGACAGGGGCAGAAGCTCTTTATTCCGATCTGGGACATTGCGGGGCAAAAAACATCAGGGTAAGCTGGGGATTTGTTAAAATAATGCTGATCCTGAATTATTTAGGACAGGGTGCGTGGTTACTGACTAATTATAATAAACCCGGTTTCTCAGCCGTAAATCCTTTCTTCGGTATTATGGAAGAATGGATGGTGGTTCCGGGAGTAATTATGGCAACGGCAGCGGCGATTATCGCAAGCCAGGCTTTGATTACAGGATCTTTCACCATCTTTTCCGAAGCGATGTCCCTGAACTTATGGCCGAACCAGAAGATCGATTATCCGTCCGGAGTAAAAGGGCAGATGTATATTCCTAGAATCAACTGGGGGCTGTTATTGTTCTGCATCATCGTAGTATTGCATTTCAAGGAATCCGGGAAAATGGAAGCAGCGTACGGATTATCCATCACCGTAACGATGCTGATGACTACCGTACTTTTGGTGTACTGGCTGTTGAAGCGCAGGGTAAACAAGCTTTTCATTCTGGTATTTGCTTTAGTCTATATGGCCATTGAATTAGGTTTCTTCAGTGCAAATGTCATCAAATTCCTTGAAGGAGGCTGGATTACCGTTGTGTTGGCAGGTTCTATCGGAGTTTGCATGTACGCATGGTACAACGGAAGGCTTATTAAGACGAAATTCATTAAGTTTATAAAGCTGGATAAATATATTCCGATCATTAAAGATATGAAGCTGGATGAAACCATTCCTAAATACGCGACAAACCTGGCTTATCTGAGCCGCGCTAAAAGAAATGACGAGATCGAATCAAAGATCATCTATTCCATTATCAAGAAACAGCCGAAAAGGGCCGATCATTATTTTATCCTGAATATTGTCAACCAGGAAGATCCATATACTTTCAAATATGTAGTGGACGAAGTTCTTCCCGGAACCATCTATAAGATTAATTTCATGCTCGGATTTAAGATCGACAGAAGGATCAACGACTATTTCGATATGGTTTTAAGAGATCTGATGGCAGACGGAACAATTCCTTCACGAAGCAGCCACCCGTCGTTAAGAGCTCACAATATTCCGCCGGATCTGAAATATGTAATCATAGACAATACCTATATCAACGATATTCTTCTTACCGTAAAAGAGAAGATTATCTTAAATATCTATAATTTTGTTAAATACATAGGCAGTGATGACTTCAAGGCCTGGGGGGTAACTTCACACAATGTAGTGGTGGAGTCCGCGCCTATCACGGAAGATTGTGTGGGAAGTTCGAAAATCCAGCAGTGCGATTTTATCCGTCATAACAGTTAAATTCTTTAACACCGGCAGACCATAAGTATTTAAATAAAAATCAATAAATTTGTAGATAAATTTTTTGATGGATACGATACAGAAAGAAAAAAATATCGCACTTATAAAGGACGTTTTAAGAAACTATTTACTGGAAAAAGGTTTTAGGAACACGCCGGAAAGATATACAATATTAGAAGAAATTTACAGTATGGATCATCACTTCAATGTGGATGATCTGTACCTGTTGATGCTGCAGAAAAAATACCATGTTTCCAAGGCAACCATTTACAATACCATTGAGATCTTCCTGGATGCGGGACTGATCCGTAAGCACCAGTTCGGGGAAAAAACGCTGACGTCCTCATCTTATGAGAAATCTTATTTTGATAAACAGCATGATCACCTGGTGATCTATAAAAAAGATTCCGACAAGGAAATTGAAGAAATCATCGAATTCTGCGATCCTAGAATCCAGGGAATCAAAGAAGCTATTGAAGAAGCATTCGGCGTAAAAATTGATTCCCATTCGCTGTATTTTTATGGCACTAAGAATGACTAATCTATCATTTCCGCTAAAGCTGGTATTTCTTATATCGGTCTTTATTTCGTCGTTTGTCTTTTCACAGGAACAGCCGAAGCCATTCCAGAAAGACCCTTATTTTACCCCTGCAACGCCTCAGAAAAATGCAGCCCCTGCAGAAAAAGTGAAGCATATTCATTCCGATGAATTGCGCAAGGACGATAAATACGAGGGCAATAATTACTTTGTAGGAAACGTGCAGTTTTCCCATCAGGGTTCTCTGCTGAATGCGGATCTTGTGATTGTTTACGAAGAGCAGAATTTCATCAAGGCTATCGGAAACGTGAAGCTTCAGAATGCCGACGGCTCCGTAATTACGGCCGACGAAATGGAATATGACGGAAACACACAGAAAGGGATTGCCCGGAAAAATGTTGTGCTTACCGATCCGAAAGGAACTGTCATCAAAACTGAAACCATGTATTATGACAGGATTTCAAATCAGGCCTATTACAATACCGGAGGAACCATTAATGATGGTAAAAGCACGACTTATTCAAAATCAGGAACCTACTA
Organism: Chryseobacterium sp. sg2396; assembly: GCF_042610505.1. NCBI lineage: Bacteria > Pseudomonadati > Bacteroidota > Flavobacteriia > Flavobacteriales > Weeksellaceae > Chryseobacterium > Chryseobacterium sp. sg2396. Next base: position 115,398 of record NZ_JBHGAQ010000013.1, read on the forward strand.
TCTGGCAACGAGAACAATTGATCTTACCGGAAGAGTGAAAATTGAAGACAATCAGTATACGTTGGAAGGTGACAATGTAGTGCAGAACCAGAACACCAACATCGTGAATATTAATGGTCCTACAACCATTATCAATAAAAAAAATCCGAAGAACCGTATCGTTACCGACAAAGGGAACTATAATACGAACACAAAGGAGGCTTTTCTTTATAAGAACTCCAGGGTTTATTATAATGACAAGATCCTTACCGGCGATGAAATGTACTATAACCAGCTGACCGGTTTCGGAAAAGCCACAGGAAACGTAACCCTCGATGATCCTAATGAAAGAAGATGGATCAAAGGCGGTTACGGAGAAATTTTTGAGAAGAAAGATTCTGCCATGATGACTAAAAATCCGTATGCTGTAAAAGCGCTGGAAAAAGATTCAATGTATTTTGCGGCGGAAAAAATTATCTCCTTTCAGCGGCCGGATTCTGCAGATATTAAAGTCAAGAAAAGTTTTTTAAGAGCTTTCCGGAAAGGAAGGTTCTATAAATCGAATGCCCAGGGCAGGGCAGATTCTATTGCCTTTAACGAAACGGATGGGATACTTCATATGTACACGGATCCTATTCTCTGGAGCAACGGCAAACAGGTAACGGGCGATAAAGTGGAAGCTTATTTCAATACCCAGAACGAAAACATTGACTCGTTAAAGGTAATCGGAAATGCCTTTGCCATCAGTAAGGTAGATTCTTTGAACCTGAAAGATGAATTCAACCAGGTAAAAGGAAAGCTGATGACGGTGTATTACGGACCGGACAATAATATTAAAGAAGCCAAAGTAATCGGAAATGCACAGGCAATCTCATATTCGGATGACGAAAACAAGCAGACCGGTGAAAAGGAAAGAGTAGGAATTTCCCTGACTTCCTGTGGAATTATTGACGCCGTGTTCGAGGAAAAGCTCCTGTATGTAGTAGAGTGTAACATTGGTGCTGCATCGGATACCTATCCGATGAGCATGATCGAGCCGGAAAAACGTAAATTCCCCGACTTTAACTGGAATACGAAAGACCGTATCCTCAAATGGCAGGATATCTTGGTCGATACACCAAATTACGAAGAAATAAAATACGAATCCGACAATACTTTATACGATAAAGCACAGGAAGCGGTAGCAAAAGAAAAGGCCAAAGAAGAAGCTAAAAAGCCTAAACGGACCCGAAGATAGCTCGTTTATCACCGGATAAGCGGTTAAAAAAAGGAATCAATTCACCATTTTCTTAAGGGAAATGGTGAATTATTTTTATAAAAATACTGTGTTGATAAATCTTTACGGACTTTTTTTAACTCAAATGATAAAAATTTAATCATAAATTTTTCAAAAATAAGTGAAGGCGGAAAGCTTATTACAAAAGGGTTGTAGGATTGGAAAATATTCATGGATTAATGAATTGAAGTAGGATATCATTATAAAAATAAAATATTTTTTACTGAATGTGTATTTTTATCTAAATTTTTCTATATATTTATCATAGAAAATATACGAAAACTATATTAATATTTTGTGATTTGGTGGTATCGCTTACAGGATTTACTGTAAGCGATTTTTTTATTCTATCGGGATTATTTCTGCATATGGCGAATGTTTTTTAGCTTTGCTTAAATTTTTCAGGAAACAGACATGCAAAAAGATTTTTTTACCTATCAGGCCCAGACGACACAATTTGCCGCAGGCTTTGAAGTTGAGAAAGCGGAAGGAAGCTATATTTATGGCAAAGACGGAAGGAAATACCTGGATTTCGTAGCAGGGGTTTCTGCAAACACATTGGGGCATTCGCATCCCAGGATTGTTGAGGCCATCAAAGAACAGGCGGAAAAGTATCTTCACGTGATGGTATATGGGGAATACGCTCAGGAAAAGCCTGTGGCTTTGTGCAGGCTGCTGGCCGAAGCAACACCGGAGCCTCTCGAAATTACTTATTTGGTGAACAGTGGGGCAGAAGCTATCGATGGAAGCCTGAAGCTCGCCAAAAGATATACCGGAAGAGAAGAGATCGTTTCCTTCAAAAACTCATACCATGGGAATACGCACGGCGCGCTGAGCGTTTCCGGAAATGAATTCCACAAAAGGGAATTCCGTCCTTTGCTGCCGATGGTTTCTTTCATTGAATTCAATAATGAACATGACCTTAATAAAGTCACGGAGAAAACGGCCTGTGTCATCATGGAAACCATTCAGGGAGCAGCAGGCTTTCTTGTTCCGGATAAGGAATATTTAATTAAATTAAAGAAAAGATGCGAGGAAGTGGGTGCTTTGCTGATCCTCGACGAAATACAGCCTGGATTCGGCAGGACCGGCAAGCTTTTTTCTTTTGAACATTTCGGAATTGTTCCGGATATCCTCGTAATGGGAAAAGGCATGGGCGGAGGTGTTCCGGTAGGCGCCTTTATGAGTTCGAGAGAAATTATGGAAACCTTAACCCATTCTCCGAAGCTGGGGCATATTACCACTTTTGGCGGAAATCCGCTGATCGCCGCATCCAGCCTGGCTACTTTACAGGAAGTACTGGAAAGCGGGCTGATGGATGAAGTGGAAGAAAAAGAACAATTGTATAGGACATTGCTGGTGCATCCCAACATTAAAAATATTAATGGCAAAGGCCTGATGCTGGCCGTAAATCTTGGATCGCCGGAATATACCCTCGATGTAGCTAAACGATGTATGGACAAGGGCCTTATCGTTTTCTGGCAGCTTTACAGGAATGAATATCTGAGGATTTCCCCGCCGCTCAACATTTCCAGGGAGGAGATTGAAGAGGGCTGCAGGATCATTATTGAGATATTGAACGAAAATTAAAAGGGAAAAACGCTTTGCACAGAAGCGTTTTTTCATTGGGAGCAACTGGCGGATTTTCCTGAATTTATTATTAAACATTTATGTAAAAATCTCTGACAAATATCATAAAGATTATGTAAAAAAATAAATACATTTTTGTGTAATAAAAAAATTAATTTATATATTGCGGGACGATTAAAACAAAGATATATGGCGAAACATAAAGTCCATTACGAATTCCCAATGCACTGTCTTTCAGAGATTTTATACGAATATCTGGCGACTGCGGAGGGGTTGTCTGAATGGTTTGCGGATGAGGTAACAGAGAAAGGGGATGACTTCTTTTTCAGCTGGGGCGGAGGACCTGCTGAGAAGGCAACGCTGATCAGGTATAAGCCTGAAGGCTTTGTGCGTTTCCGTTGGGAAGAAGATGAAGGAACGAAAAATTTCTTTGAAATGACGATCACCATTGACGATATTACCGAAGATCTTTCCCTTAACATTACCGACTTCTGTGAGGAAGGTGATGAAAATGAAAACGCCATGTATTGGGAAAACCTTATTGAAAACCTTAGAATTAAACTAGGTGCTGCCTAAACGTAGGCTGTACTGCATGATAAAACTGATGAACGATTTATCGTTCATTATTTTTTTATAAACAAATCAGAAACAAGTGGACAATCAATATTTTACATCAGACGAAATAGCGGTACGGAACAGGGCTTTCCTTTCAGGAGATGCGGTAAAGGTTTCATTTTTTATCAGGAATGGTAAGCTGATCATGGATGAAGAGTGTTATTTCTTCCTGATGGCTTCCATGCGGAAAATGAGGCTGAACATCCCTTTAAGCTATACCCTGGAATTTTTCCAGTCACTTTTCAGAACGGAGATAATCGAAGGAAAAGGGATCCAGGACGGAATCGTCAACTTCCTGGTTTTCCGGAATACGGATGGCATCACTTTATCGAAGTCTTCGGTTTCTTATTTTTATGAAATCGCTGAAACGGCAGATGTACTGGCGGTTCAAGAAAGACCTTTGGAGCTTGATTTAATAAAGGAAATTAACGTTAATAATAACCTTTTAAGCAATATCCGTGTTCATAGCCCGGAAAACATTTACGGGGAGATTTATGCCCAGGAAAATGACCTGGATGATGTAATTCTCCTGAATCCTAATAAAAGGATTGCCCGTACGACTTTTGGAAATCTGCTTTTTCTGGAAGGAAACGTTATTAAAATCCCTAAACAGACTGAAGGAGCTTACATTTCGCCTTTGATGGAAAATTTTGTAACCTTCCTGCATAAGAACAACCTTGCCGATATCCAGGAGCATGAGATCATTGCTTTTGAATCTCAGAAAGCTGAAGAGATCCTGTTGATTTCCGATGAAAAAGGAATTTTCACCGTGGGCAAAATCAGGAATAAAACCTTTGGAAATACCCGTCTCAAAGAACTGACGGAAAACTGGAGAAACAGTTTTTTATAGTGAACATTTTCATAAATTTTAAATAAATGAAACCCGGCAGAGATTGTCGGGTTTTTTGATGCGATGAAAAATGTCAGAAGAAATAAATTAATCCAATTCTGTAAACATCCCGCCGCGCATGGTAATAAGTTAATATCAATTGATCAAACTGTTTGGTGAATCCTTTTGAAAAGCTTCCTTCCAAAGTAAAATGATCGGATATTTTATAGTTCAACCCGATGTCTCCACTGATGCCAAATCTTCTGCGGAAATAATAAAAATTATTATACTGTTCATCCGGAATATAATTGAGTTTCGGGCCTATTACAAATGAAAATTTTCTGTAAAAATCATGTTTGTAATATATAGGTAACTCAACAAAGGTTACTGATTCCGTATATGAGACAGTAGGAGCAACTTGCAGATATGATTTCCTGGAAATTTGCTTTTCCAAAACAAAACCTGCATAGGCTTCATCAATAATATCGCTTAAATATCCTGACGGCTCACCGTTTTCATCTATTGCGTTTACATTAGAATAGTTCCAGCCTGCTTTTACACCGTATTTTAAAGGGTATTGTTGTGAATATGCAAAGATTGTTAAAAACAAAAACAAAACATTGAGAGACTTGCTCTCAATGTTTTTATTTATATTAATACACTTCATTTTGATAAGAATTTCCTTCTTGTTTATGTACACTAAAAAATACATTCTGTTTCACGGCCAAATCCCCAAGTATATATTCTCTTTTTTTAACTTTTTTCCTCCTTCTTTCTTTGCCGGTTAATGGTTGGTCACCATAATCGTTGCATTGATAAGCTGTTGCCGTTTTTCCATAAAAACCTGTAAAAATAGTAGCTTTAAATTTTTTCCACTTTCCTTTCTTCTTTCTAAATGATTTTGTAAAAGTTTTCATTAATGTTTGTCCTGAAAAATTAGGGAAATGAGCATCTTTAAACTTATGCTTCCACATTATTCTCCTTTCAGAACTAAATAAATGTTCACCTTTATCTTTAATCTCACTGTGGCAATAACCGCCTTGTGGAGCAGGGACAGTAGCAACAACGGTTACCCCTGAATCTTTATAAGGCTCTACAGCTTGTGATACTTGTCCTTGAGTAGCTCCGACAATATTGATCGGTTGTTGTGTAGGGTTGGTAATGTTGTTTAAGGCAGTCAGAATATCAGTTGCTGTTCCGATATCATTGATAGGAAAACTTGCGTATCCCCAATCATATCTTTTATAAAGCGTATAACCGTTTTTACAGTCACCAACAATAAATTCTGAACCTAAGCTTAATAATGCCCTTTCTGTTTCATCGTCTATATAATATTCATCAGGAGCCGTATTTAAATCCCATGCTCCGTCACCTTGTTGATCTAGCCACGTATCATCCAGTTCGGCCAGGTATTGTCTTAGGGAGCAAAAATGCAGATCTTTTTCAAAATCAATTAGTGGCTGATTTTCATCAAAGCCTACTGATTCAGCATAATCATCTGCTTCTTCATCTGTCATACCGGCAGTTTGCTGATCAAAAGCATCATTGTAATCTTCAATCTGCTGATCTAATTTTACAATAGCTGTTTCATAATCCTGCAATGTAGGAAATACTAAGATGTTGTTTTGGCATGAAGTAGCGAGACTGTATCTAAATTGACAGCTTTTATGCCCGGAATAACAGTACTTGCGGTAGAATTTTCAAAGAAATCACAAACGGATTCACGTCCTTAAGCTGATATTTTTGCATTTGATTTATAATTTGCTTCAGTGTCAAATTCTCTTTCCGAAGAACAAGAAGAAAATAATGAGCCGACAACCAAGCTCATGATTAGAGTTTTTTTCATTGTAATTAATTTTTTAACAGAGCAAAAATATGTAAATTTTTGTGGTACCACAAAATTATTTATGAACAAATTATTAATTTTTTTAATCCCATGCTATTCTAAAAGTGGAGTTATTATTTGTGACAGATATTTTGTAAGATCCTTTCTAGATAACAACAAAGTTCTAAATCAATAATATATATCACTCTAAATTGACAAACCCGGTAAACAACGTATCACAGTCCTTTACCGGGTTTTATTCTGAACAGGTCAGAATTTGTTATCTTAATATTCTTTGAAGACTTCTGTTAGTTTCCGGGCAATTTCCTTTTGGCCTGCTTCGCTGCTCATATAGGTTTCATCTTTTGGATTATTGACAAATCCCAATTCCATAATGACCGCAGGAACTTTGGATTCTCTTAAAATATGAAGGTTTCTATCTTCGATCTTCTGAACATTGAACTTTCTGGAAATTCTTTCGGCAAGTTTTTTTGAATTTTCTGTATTCTGCGTGTATATTTCCGGGCCTTCCTGTGTAGAATGACGGTCGGCACTGCTGTTGATGTGCAAAGAAATAACCAGTTCAGGATGAAGCTGATTAATAAATATGGTGCGCTCGCTCAGCGGGAGGTCGGTATCGCTATCGCGGGTCAAGATAACTTCATATTTACTTTGGGTAGCATTGAATTTTTGGATCTCTTTTCCGATGCTGAGGACAATATCTTTCTCATAAATCCCGTTTCGATGGGCTCCCATATCGTTTCCGCCATGGCCGGCATCGATTACGATTAGCTTTTTATTTTCAGGGGTAAAGGATAAAAATGCTGCTGAAAAAGCGGCTAAAGCCAATAGTTTTATTCCTTTCATATCGCTGAGATTTTGGTTTAACAAATAACGGCAATTCCAGGCTTAAACTTAGTTAATGGATTCTTAAAATTTGTTAAATTTTTATTCAGCTTGCAAGATAAATTTTAATTCAGTGAAATATCTTCAGGAGAATTGGCCCACAGCAGGTATTCACCGCCAAGATTCTGCATAATCGATTTCCATAAGGTCTGGTCATTCGGCAGAGTGTAATCAAGATTGTAGACATCCACTACGGTCCACACTTTCCGCTGGATCTCGCCGTCGAGTTGCAACGCTGTCCATCCGGAATATCCGGAAAATATCTTTACATCGTTAATATCCAGCTCCCCGTTTAGAACGGCACTGATAATGTTTTCGATATCTTCCGTAAGATAAAATTCAGAAGTTATTTCCGTGTAAATTTCGGTAACTTTCTTGCCTTTTACTATAAAGAAAACTTTGTCATTTTCCACCGGTCCTCCATCATACACTTCGATTTTAAAATCAAAAAAATCCTTGAACTTACTGCTCATCTGGCTGTTCTTTTTATTCAATATTAAACCGAAAGCACCATTTTCATTGTGCTCAACAACAAGCACTACCGATCGGGAAAAAATATCGCCGGAAATGTCAGGTGTGGAAATTAATATTTTACCTTTGTAAGAGTAATTCATACTCAAATTTAATAAAAAATATTTATGGAAAACCTGCACGATAAAAGAAAAGTGTATGATAAATCCCAACTTATTGAAAGTGAGATAAAACAAAATCCCATGGAGCAATTCCGGGATTGGTATGCGGAAGCCGGCGAAAATCCGAACATTTCCGAAGCCAATGCAATGGCGGTTTCTACCTTGGAGGAAGACGGCTGCCCGCGTACCCGGATGGTTCTGCTGAAAGCTTATACCTATGAAGGATTTATTTTTTACACCAATTACGACAGCAGAAAAGGTCGTGCTATTGAGGAAACCCATAAAGCCTGCCTGCATTTTTTCTGGCCCGGCCTGGAACGGCAGATCATCATAAAAGCGAACCTGGAACGTATTGCTGAAAACCTGAGCGACGGCTATTTTCATTCCAGACCGAAAGGAAGCCAGCTCGGTGCCATAGTTTCTCCGCAGAGCCGTGAAATTCCCAACCGTGAATTTCTGGAAACGAGGCTTAAGGAACTTGAAAAGGAATATGAAAGTACTGAGATTCCAAGACCTGAAAACTGGGGCGGATATATCGCAAAACCTTATGAAATAGAATTCTGGCAGGGAAGGCCGAACCGTCTGCACGACCGGATTATCTATGAACTGACAGACGATTTCGAATGGAAGATCTCAAGACTGGCACCGTAAACCGGTATCAGGCATAAAAAAACCTCATCGGATGATGAGGTTTATTATTATAATCTTAATTGATTATTTTTTCTTTTTGGCTGGAGCAGGAGCGTTAGCTGAAGCTACGGCAGCTGAAAGATCAGCACCTGCCTTGAATTTAGCAACGGTTTTTGCTTCGATGTTGATCGGCTTTTTAGTGGCAGGATTGATTCCCTGTCTTGCTGCTCTCTCTGCTACTGAGAAAGTTCCGAATCCTACTAAAGAAACTTTTCCGTCTTTCTTCTTTAAAGTAGTCATTACGTTGTTGATGAATGATTCCAAAGCAGCTTTGGCTGCAACTTTAGTGATCCCTGCATCTTTTGCGATTGCGTCGATTAATTCAGACTTGTTCATAATTTTTATTATTAAAGTTAGTTCGTTAGTATAGCAAATATAATACTATTTTATAAATGTGCAATTTTATTGTAAAAAAATAATTAATTTTTTTAATTTTAAGTAAAATTGGTTAAAATATCATAATTCAGGATCTTACGAAAAATCTACGTTACACGTTGCTAAAATCATGCCAATTGCTTATCTGTATTGACTTTAGTAAATTTTGAAATTTATTTTTAACATTTATTAAATCCTGAATTTAATATCAAGAATTAAGGGTTTTCAGGATATGTTTATAAATTCGGTAAGTAAAATCTTCAAAAATTATATTTAAAGAAATTAATGTGCTGTGTATCTGTTAGTTTTAAATTCATTGTAAAAGGCGGTTTTGTAAATTATTATTAATAAATTTGCACCATGTTAATAGAAGTTTTTAAGTCTAAAATTCACAGGGTGAGAGTTACGGCTTCTGACCTTAATTATATAGGAAGTATTACCATAGATGAAGAGCTGATCGAAGCGGCAGGACTGGTAGTGGGAGAGCGGGTTTATATCGTAAATGTAAACAACGGAGAGCGTTTTGATACGTATGTGATCAAAGGAAAAAGAAAATCGGGCGAGGTTTGTCTTAATGGGCCGGCTGCAAGAAAAGTACAGAAAGACGATATCATCATTATCATCGCTTACGCACAGATGACTCCCGAGGAAGCGCAGGCTTTTCAGCCGAAAATCGTTTTCCCGGACGAAAAAACCAATCTTTTGACGTAACGTAACAGGATGGAAAACAAATCAAAAAAGCCTTTAAAAACAATCCTTACCATTGTAATCTCGCTTGCTTTTGCAGGCTTTTTTTTATGGTTTGCTCTAAAAGGACTGGATTTTAAGGTGATCCAAAAATCATTGGCAAAAGCCAATTACTGGTGGGTTTTACTGGCGGCCTGTTTCGGAATCGCAGCCTACTGGTTCCGGGCCATCCGGTGGAACCTGATGCTCGAGCCGATGGGACATCATATTTCAGACTCCAATTCGCTGTGGTCGATTTCATTCGGTTACCTGATGAACCTTACCATTCCCAGAAGCGGGGAAGTGGCACGGGCAACCGCTTTATATGGGGTTGAAAAAGTTCCGGTAGACCAGTCTTTCGGGACCATTATTCTGGAAAGGGTTGTGGATCTGGTGTGTATGGTCGTATTCCTCGGCCTGACCCTGATCTTTAAAGGAGAGGTGATTTATTCTTTTTATAAAAATTCAGGAATAGAACTTAATCCGGATAAAATTCTGATGGGTGCAGCGGTTTTAACTGTCGGTGCGATATTGTTTTTTGTGTTTAAAAAAAAACTGGCGAATGTTCCTGTTCTCGATAAGATCATCCGGTTCATTGATGGTGTTCTGGAAGGAATTACCTCCGTATTTAAATTGAAACAGAAAGGGAAATTCATCCTTTATACGGCAGGCATCTGGATTTCTTATTATTTTGCAGCCTATCTCGTGTGTTTTGCACTGCCGGAAACTTCGGATTTTACTTTTGATGACGGATTTTTGATTCTCGTTGTGGGAACTTTCGGGATGATCATCCCTGCAAGCGGTGGCATCGGAGCTTTTAACCTGGCAATGAAGTACGGTTTTATGGCCCTGTTTATTTCCATGGGAAAAAGCGGCGAGCTGGGTGGAGAAATAGGATTAACCTATTCTTTTATTTCACTGCCGTTGCAGATCGTAATCATGCTGGTGATGGGACTTGTTTCCATTCCGATGCTGGCTAAGGCAAGAAATAGGCTGACCGAAAATACGGTATCCGAATCATAAGATGAAGAGACATATTCTAAAACCCGGCACATCGCCGGATTTTTTTGTACCAGATAATTTTGCAGATTTCATTTGGAAAATTCCCGGATGAACACTAATTTAGAGGGAACAACACATTTATAATTATGGCAATTAATTTACAGAAAGGTCAGCGGATAGAAATTGGATTTACCAAAATGACCATCGGTCTGGGCTGGGATCCTAATGAGGGCATGGGATATGATTTCGACCTTGATGCTTCGGCAATTATGATCGATGCCGACCGTAAACTGGTAAGTGAGGAATATTTCGTTTTCTATAACAACCTGAATTCTCCCGACGGCGCCCTTACGCATACCGGCGACGATCCAAGCGGGAAAAACAGCGACGGTGACGATGATGAAGCGATTATCGTGGACCTGGAAAAAGTAGATTCGCGGGTTGAGGAAATCCTTTTCGTGGTAACCATTGAAGATTTTGAAAGAAGAAAGCAGAATTTCGGACAGGTGAGAAATTCCTATATCCGGATTATCGATAACATGACGCACCAGGAAATTGCCAAATATGAACTCGATGAGGACTTTTCCATCGAGACGGGAATTGAATTCGGAAGACTGTACAAGCGGGGCGGAAGCTGGAAGTTTGAGGCTTCGGGCATCGGCTACCGTGCAGATCTCGGTTTTTTTCTGGAAAAATATTACAAAGGGCAAATTATAAAATAATATGGCGATCAATTTACAGAAGGGGCAGACCATCAATCTGCGCAAAAGCGACAACGGTGGCGAAATATATGATCTTTCTTCCGTAACCATTGGCCTGGGCTGGGATGTACGCCGCTCCGGAGGCTTTCTCAACCGTCTTTTCGGCAGTAGTAGCGGCGCGGAATATGATCTGGATGCCATTGCCTTTCTGCTCGATAAAAACGGAAAGGTGGCAGATATGGGAAAAACATTCCCGGCAGGCAACGGGCGCGAAATTGTCCTGTACAAAAGTGATGTGATCTACTTTAATTCCATGCGGCATCCGAGCGGAAAGATCTGGCTTACCGGTGACAACAGGACCGGTGCGGGGGATGGCGATGATGAGCAGATCATTGTAAAGCTGGATGAACTGGACGAGCGCTATCAGAAGATCGTTTTCGTCGTGTCAATTTATCAGGGACTTGCGAACAGGCAGCATTTCGGGATGATCGAAAATGCTTTTATCCGGGCTGTTGATGCGAGGGGAAAGGAAATTACCAAATTCAGTCTTTCCGGTGATGAAAGCATGAACGGTATGTGCTCCATGGTTTTTGCGGAAGCGTACCGTTATAACGGCGACTGGAAATTCCGTGCCATCGGGGAACCCCATAAAACGGATAATTTTATTGAGGTACTGGTGCCGTATACGTATTAAAAATTATGCAGGTAAAGCATACTTGTATTGGTTTATTGTAGTGCTAAAATTAAAACAAGAGATATAATTATAATTGAAATTACAATAAAACTTGTGCCTCCTTTTTTAGCGACATAACTATTCTGGTTTTCAAAATCAGGATACTTTTTTTGGGCTTTACTAACTGTTCTCATTGCTTTTTTCAGATATAGCAGATTTCCTGAAAATCCTGTGGTTATTATAAACAATACGGTAACGCAAAGACTAAAAATAACCGTTCTTTCCTCACCAATCAGTCTTTTAAGGAATAAATTTTCAAATAAACTCTCTAAGGAAATTAATGAATAAATAATTATAACTTCAATATACATTTTTCTGTAAAGAAACCAGAATATTCCAAAGATTAATGTGGCATAATTAAAAGTAAATTTTTTGCTTTGGTTATATTTGTCCAGCTTTTCCAGATAATAATCATCTCTTTTCTGAAAGAAGCTTTTATAAAGTTCAATATCGTTTTTCATAGTTAGTGTTAAAATAATAAATTACCTCAGCGCGATTTTCAGTCCCATTTCGTCTTTCATATACAACAACACTTCCGCATTTCCCCGGGCATCATCTACGGGATGATGGGTATGTTCCGTTTTCCTCAAATGCTTCCACTGTGCGAAAGTATCTTTTTCCAGTCCGCAATACAGATCGGAAAGCCTCCTGGACGAAAAACCGAATGGATTCCGTCCGATGAAATGATGGAAATACCAGCAGATGAACATCCAGTCGAAGCCATTATTGTCGCTGATGAAAATCGGCCGGCCTTTGGAATGCTCTTCTATCCAGGCAGCAAATTTCAGCATGATCTCTTTGGGATCGTCAAAGTCCAGGGTTTCCTCTCTCGCAAATCCTGAAACCGCCAGCGCATCAGGATTATAATTTTCGGAAATCGGTTTTAATCTTCCATAGAAAGTTCTGTCCAGATTTTCGTCTACCAGAACCGCTCCGAAACAGACCATTGAAAAATCCCCGGGAATCGGGCCGTCCGATTCTATATCGACCATGATGTAGCTCATATCCTTTATTTTTTATTAATTTTTGACCTGACGAATATATCAAAAAATTGACTCTGAAAATCCGGTATTTATAAAAGTTCAAAAAAACTTCTTTTTCCGATCTTGATTTTTGTTCCTTTGGTTACTGCAACTTTTTCATCGGGATCAGTTATTTTCTGATGATTGATCTGAATCCCGCCGTTGATAATGAGCCTGCGGATAAAAGACTTGCTTTCTTTGTTTTTCAGCTGATGACAGAGTTCTGAAAGAGTCATGCTTTCCTGACGATTATTCAGTGAATTTAAAGAAACCGGCTCAAACACTTTTTCATCATCATTTTTATTTTGAAACTGGTTCGTGAAAAACATTTCAGCCTGTTCTGCGGATTCAGGATCGTGATATTGCGTAATGATGTTTTTGGCGATAAGCTTTTTAATGTACATCGGATTTTCGCCATCTTTAATCCTGAGCTTCAGATTTTCTTTTTCTTCAACGGAAAAATCGGTAGTAAGATCAATAAACTCATTGATCAGGGTATCCGGAATGGACATGGTTTTTCCGAACATCTCATTCGGTGTATCTGTTAATCCGATGGTGTTTTTTAAAGATTTACTCATTTTTTCTTTACCGTCCAGGCCTTTAAGCAACGGCATGCACATGACAATTTGCGGTGATCTTCCGTGGATTTCCTGAAGCTGCCTCCCCATGGTACAGTTGAACAGCTGATCGGTTCCGCCCATCTCTATATCGCATTCAATCTGTACCGAATCGAATCCCTGAAGAATCGGGTATACCAGCTCATGCATGGCAATTGGGATATTTTCGGTAAATCTTTTGCTGAAATCGTTCCGCTGCAGCAGCTGCGCCACCGTTACTTGAGACATGAGCTGAATGACTTCTGAAAAAGGCAGCGCATCCAGCCAGTCGGAATTGAATACTATTTTTGCTTTTTCAACATCAATCACTTTGGCAAGCTGGCTGATGTAGGTTTCTGCATTATGCTTCACTTCTTCAGCATTTAAGGGTTGCCGGGCTTTATTTTTACCGGTCGGATCCCCAATTCTTGCCGTAAAGCTTCCGACTACGATGATTACCTGATGGCCCAATTCCTGAAACTGCTTCAGCTTTTTCAATACGACGGCATGCCCCAAATGCAGATCCGGAGCGGTAGGATCGAAGCCCAGTTTTATGATAAGCTTCCTGTTTTCTTTTCCTGCCTGTACTGCTTTTTCTTCCAGGCCGTTTTGTGGCAGAATGATTTCTGCATTTTCTTTTAATATACGGATCATTTTTTTTGAATTTTAAATATGAAAAACCCGGACGATGGGTCCGGGTTCTCTATTGTTTTAGTTAATTTTTTTTACTGAAATATATTTACAGAAGCTTTCCCGAACAATAATAAGCCGGGTAATAATAATTGCTGAAGAAAGGCAGTTGTACTATGTTACTGAGCTGCGTCATGCTTGCAAATATAGAAGTTTTTTTCCTGTTGTAAAAAATTATCCTGCTATAACAGTTGAAGCATTACTATATTTCCCTTATAAAATTTAGTGGAATCATACAGCTCGGAAAAATGGCGGTACATTTCCTGTTTCGGCATATCAGCAGATTTATTTTCCTGATATACTGTTTCTGCCAGGGAAAAAAGATTAGAATAGCTGGATTTCAGATAATTAAAATACAAGTCTGTTTCATCTTTTTCATTCCTCAATCCAGAAAAAAAGATTCCGTAGATAAGGAATGGGTTGAATGTTTCCGAATCTGCTTTGTAGCAAAGGCTGACTTGCGAATGTTTCTCGTAATCTGACAGGATTTTTTGAAATGCTTCCACTTCTGAAGTGCCACAGATCTCATGGAAAATATCAATCCCGTGAGTAAATAACTGGCCTTGCATTTCTTCCGGGTCCGCCTGGCACCTGGCATCGAACCACCTGAAAATATCCAGCAGCTCTTCTTTTGAAACATCGTCAATATGATGAAGCATTTTTTTCTTGATGAGCTCCAGGCTTGTTTTTTTATCATCCTGTAAGAATGGAAGAACGTGTTCTTCTTCGCGGCAGAGTGTGTTGTACAAATTAATTTTTGCTACAACCGGATTGGTCTTAATGAAGTAAAGTTTCCCTGCCATACTGTTATGTGATGCCTTGTTTTTCAGTAAATTTCATGACTAAGGTAGTGAAAAAAAGGACATGAAAATACAGAGCGGTAATATTTCATACGCACTCTGTTTTTGCCGTTAATTTTTATTATTTATCGAAAGCAGGCAGATGTTTTATGTCATCATTTAATACCATTTCCTTCAGGGCTTTGTGAATCAGGTGGCGAACCACGGAAAGCGGATGGTCGGGAAATTCGTTATCGTACTCCTCTCTTTCGGATTTATTCATAAGGGCTCCCTCTCTGAATGAAGCGTCATAGGGGTCTTCAAACCAGTTTTTCAGTCCATCATCGTCGAAAGTGACCTCGCCGGTCTGTAGAAATTGGCTTAATACAAGATTGTCTCTTATTCCCGTTGTTCCCACTTCAACTGCCTGGGCTTTAATTACAAAACTGCAGTTTTCAAAGGGTATGGTAACGGAAGCAAGATAGGTCATCCCGCGTTCCGGCTGCGGCATTTTAAAAATAGTTTTAACGCTGGGGATACCGTGAAGTTTGAATACAGACACTTCAACGAGGCCTCCTCCTGATTCTGCAACCGACTGCCGGTAAAAATTCCGTAATTCTTCTACGTTTTTAACCGTTGGTAAATCGGGCGGAATGTTAAAAAAATAAAGAGAAATCAGAGCGCTCTGCTCCGGATTTACCCAAACGATGCGTTCATCATTCTGTTCGACGGTTTCCCATCCGAAAGTCGGGACAGAAATGGAGCGGATGTTTGCTTCAGGATTTTTTCTTTTAAAAAATGTGAACATAGTTATTTGCTTTTAAAGTTTTTGATAAGATGTTTTTAAGTGATTTTTGATGCTTAAAATTAAATAAAATGACTAACGGGACTCGGGATTGAAATGGGCTTTAAAGGTTAGCGGATCTTCCGTTTTGTCTTCTGCTTCTTCGAGGTATTCGTGGTACTCTTCCGGATGTTTCCCCATGTAGGCCATAACAATCGCAAGGTTGATGAAAAGGTTTTTGTCGGAAGAACCGAGATGTAATGCTCTGTGCAGATGGGCCAGTGCCTGTTCGTCTTCTCCCATATCGGAATAGACCGCACCGGTATTGATCAGAGCTGAGGTATTTTCCGGCTCAATCTGCAAAATTTCATCCAGTTCCCTGATCAGAAGATCGTTGATCGCATCCCAGTGATCTTCATTTTCCCAACGTTTGGCCTGAAGTTTTTTTACGTTTTCCAGTCTTTTGATTATGATATTCATGATTTTAAATGATGAATGTGAAATGCTTACATTAAATGTTTCTCCATCTTGATATCCGCTCTTTCATAAAGTCCGGGTTCAAGCGGTATTTCCTGAAAGCCATACTTTTTATAGAGATGTATGGCAGACTGTAACCTTGTATTGGAATACAGGACCAGTTTTTCGATGGAAAGTTCTTCGGCATATTTGATACAATGCTCAAGCAGTACCGTTCCGATCCCGTGGCCCTGAGCTTTTCCGGAAACAGCCATTTTACCGAGCTCGAAAACAGTGCCTGATTTTTTCAATAAAGAGGCTGTTCCTACGATTTCACCGTTAAGTTTTGCGTAAAAGATGAATCCGCCTTTCTCAATAATTTCTTTTTTCGGATCGGACAACGAAACCCGATCACCTTCTTCGATCCTGAAATATTTTTCCAGCCATTCATAATTAAGGATTTTGATATAGTCCTGAAGGTCATCGGAGAAAGGGATGATTTCAATGGGATGAGGTTGTTTCATAAGGGGGTTTCGATGTGTTCAACTAAAATTTTATCTTGGAGATTTTCATTTTCCATTGTTTGATCTGAAATTTTTAATTGAGGTTCTTATCTTTATAAACTTTATTCTGATAACAGAGCTTGAACCTTTGCTATCCCGGGTGAAGGGCCGGATGCTCTGCAGCTAAGCCATACCGGGAAACAGACAGGTGCAGGGCTCGAACCTGCGTCGATCCGGAAGAAGAGCCGGACATTCTACCACTGAATTAACCTGTCTTTAATTATTATTAATTTTCCCCGAGAAAAATTTATTTTTTTTAAGTATTTTTGCCATAAACGGATTTGAAACCATTACGCCGTGCACAAGTTCGGGGGTAGGTTTAAATTTTGCAACCGTATGCATTCTTGGGGCGATCCATCCGGATTTTTCCGGATCTGTTCCCACTTCCCTGCAAATATCAGCAATTAATTTTTTATTACAAAAAGCTTTTCCTTCAAAAACTTCCCAAGGTAGCGGAAGTTTATTCCAGACTTCCGTATCAGGATCAATTTTACCACCGGTTGCATAATGCCAGGCAACGACATCAGCGGCCATCAATCTCATGGCTTTCCCAAAGCAGAGATCATCCAGAATAAATTCCATTCCTAAGGAATAGATAAGATTCATCCAGCTGTCTCTGGCTTTATTCCAGGCTCCGGCAGTATTATTCCATGTAGACGAATCATTTCCTCTTCGTACTGTCATGGTCTTCCTGTTAATGTCATTGTTTTTCCATAAATCACCCAGAAATTCCGCAATTTCCTGAATTACTGAGGTCCATTTTCCTAAAAGCAACCCCTTTTGTTCCTCCGTTAAATAAGATAATGTTTCATCACTCGTGTAGATATGGGAGATCGCCCACCAGTTCGTAGATTCGCTATTGTGGACGCATCTTTTAAATAACATGTCACAGATTTCATCAAAAGGTCTTTCCTGGCTATGATTGGTAAAGACACTTCTTACATTGCAACGTGCGTTATAGTAAGCAATGAAACAGGCTGTGTTTAGATCTGAATTGAAATCCTTAAAAGCAATAGTGTGGCTTAAACCATGTTTTGAAATCTTCTGGAATTCCAGTTTTTTATGTTCAACAATACATTTCTGAAGTCTTTTTTCAATCCTTTTCAGGAGGCGCCATTTTTTGTTGTAGCTCCTCCTTGAGATATGAAGGCCTGCTTCTTTTCGCTCTACCTTATTCAGCCGGTCCGTTTTGAAATTATTCTGACCTACCGATTTTGAAATTAGAGGAGAAATACCATATAAAAAAAGTTCAATTCCTTCGGTCTTACTGTAATCCGAATCTGAAAAGTTTTGAACCTTGAAGATTTCAAGAGCTTTGTTAATCTGCCTGTCGGCTCCGATGACTTCACCGAAACTTTCCAGCATGGATGTGTATCCGAAAAAATTTCTGTTTAAGGCACTCTGTGCAGCTGTTTTAAGAATTTCATTTTCAGCAACTGTGAGTTTATCATGCATAAGATCAGCAATGAGCTCTGCAATATCTTCCGGGCGCTTGCGCTCGTTCAGGCTTTTATAAAGATTCTGAATATTATGCATCGTTTTCTAAATATTAACCGGCTGATATCTCTTTAAAATCAGCTCCATTCTGATATTCTGCAGGATTCACAAAAGTAATAACTCCGACATCGGAATTTAATTTCTGCTTTAGATCCTTTAAATAAATTTCCGCCAATGAAATAGTTCCGTCAATCGTCAGGCTGAATACGGTTTTGTTATCATCTGTTATATTAACGCCAAACATAAGGTTGTTAGGGTTATCATGCTGCTGATTCCAGTAAAATGTCTGGCGGATATTGTCCGTGATTACAAAATACTCAATCATTTCATAATGACTTTTAAAGCCTTCCTTTAGGGTATAATCTAAATTCAGCTCTTCGTATTTCGGCAGATATAGGTTAAGAAGTTCAAATATCTTTTCGGTTGACTTTTCGTCAAAGTATACCTGGCAGACAATATTCATAATTAATTCCATGGCTCTAATTTAAAATAAAAAAACCATTAAGCTCATTCACTCAATGGTTTTTAAAAAAAATATTTCTACCCAAACGCCCTCTTCAGCAGACTCTCCACTTTTGGTTCACTTCCCCGGAAGTTTTTGTACAACTCCATCGGATCTTTTGTGCCGCCGGAAGACAACAGAACCTTATATTTTGCGGCAATTTCCGGATTGAAGATCCCGTTTTCCTTGAAATATTGGAACGCGTCTGCATCCAGCACTTCCGCCCATTTATAGGAGTAATATCCTGCGGAATATCCACCTTGGAAAATATGGGAGAAACTCGGGCTCATTGCGGTTTCCGGATTGGCGGGGTACAATTGGGTCGCCTTCGTATATTCATCCTCAAACTCTTTCACACTTTTACCCTCCAATTCATTAACCTTAGTATGGTAATTCATGTCCAGCAATCCGAAACCAAGCTGTCTGAGCGTCTGGTAACCTTCCATGAAGTTCTTCGACTGGGCGATTTTTTCTATTTTCTCGTCCGGTAAGACTTCGCCGGTCTTATAATGTTTCGCAAATGTTTTCAGGAATTCCGGTTCGTAACAGAAATTTTCAAGGAACTGGGACGGCAATTCCACAAAATCCCATTTCACGGAAGTTCCGGAAAGGGTAGGGTATTGCGTATTGGCCAGCATTCCGTGAAGGGCGTGTCCGAATTCATGAAACAGTGTAGTTACTTCCTGAAACGTCAGCAGGCTTGGTGTATCTTTTGTCGGTTTGGTAAAATTGCAGACAATGGAGATATGCGGACGCGAATTTTCGCCGTCTTTCTGGTACTGGTTTTTATAACTCGTCATCCAGGCGCCGGCTCTTTTGCCTTTTCTAGGGAAATAGTCGACATACAGCAGGGCTTTGAATTGTTTTTCAATCATTCCTGAGCTGGATGCTGCAATCGTTTCCTGGACCTCATAAACTTTTACATCTTCATGATATTTGGGAATATCATTTCTTTCCTCAAAACTAAGATGGAAAAGTTTTTCGGCTAAGCCAAAGACAGCCTCCTGAACCTGGTTCAACGGGAAATAAGGTTTCAGTTCCTCGTCGTTTAAATCATATTTCGCTTTACGGAGCTTTTCCGCATAGAAAGCATGGTCATACGCCTGCATTTCTTCGATTCCTTCGGCTTTTGCCAATGCTTTTAATTCTTCGATTTCTTTTGCTGCATAAGGTTGTGCTTTGGTTAAAAGTTCATTCAGGAAGTCAATCACTTTTGCCGGAGATTTGGCCATTCTCTCCTCCAATACATACTGCGCATAGTTTTTATAGCCTAAAAGATCCGCTTTCTGTTGTTTCAGGGAAAGCAGCTCTTTAATTAAATTCTGGTTGTCGAACTCGCCGCCGTCAAAAGATTTTTTACCGTTGGCCAAAGCCAGTTCCTTTCTGAAATTCCGGTTTTCCGCATACGTCATGAAAGGAATATAGCTCGGATACTGAAGCGTTACCACCCATCCTTCGAGATTCCTTTCTTTTGCTTCTTCGGCATATTGTTCCAGTATGGCTTCGGGAATTCCGGCCAGGTCTTCCTTGTTGGTAATATGCTTAAAATAATGATTGGTGGAAGCCAGGACATTCTGCCCGAACTGAAGCGACTTTAAAGATAAATCCATATTGATTTTCTTTAATTTTTCCTTGTCTTCTTCATTCAGCAGGGCACCGCTTCTTACAAAACCTTTATAAGTCTCGTTTAAAAGCATCTGTTGTTCCTCGTTAAGGTTGTATTTTTCCTTTTCGTCGTAGACTTTTTTAATTTTGTTAAATAAAGCTTCGTTCTGGGAAATTTTTGAAGAATATTCCGTTAAGATCGGGGAGACTTCCTGGGCGATCTGCTGCAGTTCGTCGCTGGTTTCGGCAGAATTCAGATTGAAAAATATATTGGAAACAATATCCAGCTGTTCTCCGGAGTAAGCCAGGGCTTCGATTACGTTTTCAAAAGTTGGTTCTGCAGGATTATTGACGATCGCATTAATTTCCTCTTCCGATTTTTGGATCAGTTCCTTAAAAGCAGGAAGAAAATCTTCATTACTGATCTGATCGAATGGAGCCGAATGATATGGGGTATTAAATTTTTCCGTTAAAATAGTCATAGTCTTATTTTAGTATTTGTAAATGTAACGATTCTGATGAACCGACAGCTAAATTGCTCAAAAATAATGCCTGAGCCCGGAGATGTGACAAAATTGACGGGATTGCATAATCTTGTCATATGCGAAGCCGGAATATACCGGAATTGATTACATTTGACAGCATCCGGATTATCTCCTTATTTAAAAATTAAACTCTAAAAATACGGTGACTATGAAAACATTTCTAAAAATTATTGGCATCCTGATTATCTTATTTGTCGTGTACGCTGTTATTGCCATGCTGGCTTTCGGCAAAAACTATCACTATGAAAAATCCATGGTGATCCACGCGCCGAAAGAGAAAATCTGGCAGCAAATCAGTTCCATGCAGGCCGTCAACAAATGGAATCCCTGGCTGAAACTGGATCCCAAAATGAAGCTTGTTTATTCGGGAACTTCAGGGCAGATAGGAGATCAATATTGCTGGGACAGCAAAAACAATGATGCAGGCGCTGGCTGCCAGGAAATTAAAGAACTGATTCCGTACCAAAGGCAGAAAACGGAAATGATCTTTAAAAAGCCGTTTGAAGGACAGGCAACTTCCGAAATGATCCTGTCACCCGAAGGAAATGAAACGAAAGTAACCTGGACAATGGATACGGAACAGGATCCTATGATGAAGATCATGAGACCGATCATGGATTACCAGATGGGGAAATCCTACGAAGAAGGTCTCAATAACCTGAAAAAATTAGTTGAAAAATAAAATGAAAGCCTTGTCGACGGACAAGGCTTATTTAATTAAATAAATTTTTGAAGCAGCATTCACGGTGTTTTCCGCTCTTGATTTTCTCTTTTAATACATACGCTGATATTTTTCTGTTATAATATTCAGATTAGGATTATCCGTAAATTTGATTTAATTTTTCGCCTTTCGAAGTATAAAAATATATACTGTCTGTGCAATTAGGATTAGATTAAGGTCTGCCAAGATGAATCTGTTTTTCAGTTCTTAGCCAATGAAATGAGACATTGCTGCTAAATTTCCCCCGGTTTAAAGAAATATTTTCTGTACGTGATCTATTTTCTTCAATCCAATCCGAACATTTTTCAGAGTGAAGACAATTAAAGACTCCAAACACTCATTGAGCTATTTATTTTCAAGCCGGTTCAGCTGCTCTTTTATAATTATAATATTAAAGGTTTCTTCTTCAGAATTCGATTCAGCAATTGTTTTCGAATCTTCAATAAAAACATCTGCCAATTCATAGTCATGCCTCGTTTTTAGTTATTTTAATATTCGATTAACTTCAAAGTACAGATTATTTAAAAAATATTATCTTTATATTAAAGATTCGATACATGGAGAAGATAGTATTTGAGAAAAACAACATAAGGAATTATGTTAAAGATGTGATTGCCGGAAAAATAGAAAAACTTAAAAATTTTATAGAATTTACCCTTGAAGCTAGCCGCGAAATAAAAAAGACCCCGAAATATGACAGTATAAGAGAGGAGATGCAGGAAGAAATCTACCAGATGCAGCGGCAGCTGGGTGCTTTGCATGACCTCAGAAGAAATATGGCGAAAGTTCTGAACAATTCTACGAACAGGGTACAGCTGGGTTCTCTGGTAATTACCAATAAAGCGAGATTCTATATTTCGGTTTCTCTGGGAGAATTTTTCTTTGAAGGCGACCGGTTCTACGCCATTTCTTCGGAAAGTCCGATGGCTCAAAAAATGATGGGCATGAAACCCGGAGACGAATTTACCTTAAATAAAATCCATCAGAAGATTGTGGAGGTTTTGTAAAGGAAAGAGCCATGTAAAAAGTACTAAGTAAAAATTACTAAGTAAAAATTACTAAGTAAAATGTAAAATGTAAAATGTAAAATGTAAAATGTAAAATGTAAAATGTAAAATGTAAAATGTTTTTTTTGATAAACACTCATAACTCATAACTCATAACTCATAACCCATCACCCATCACCCATCACTCATCACGCCGCCTGTATTTCTAAACATTAAACTTTCTCCATCCCGTCTTCGGCTTNTTTTTTTGATAAACACTCATAACTCATAACTCATAACTCATAACCCATCACCCATCACCCATCACTCATCACGCCGCCTGTATTTCTAAACATTAAACTTTCTCCATCCCGTCTTCGGCTTCCATCTTTTTTGTAATTTTGTTTTATGAACAAAGCAGAAATTTTAAAAGAAATCATAGAGCAGAGGAGAAGTATTTTTCCTAAAGATTATACGGATACGGAAATTCCTCAGGAAATCCTTGATGAGATTTTACATTCGGCAACCCTGGCTCCCAATCATAAAAGGACCAAACCATGGCGTTTCAAAACCTTTAGGGGAGAAGAAAAGGCCGGCCTTGCTGCAGAAATGCAGGCCATCTATAAAGCAACCCAGCCCGAACAGGTGTTTTTAGAGAAAAAGTACAACGATATTGGCTTCAAAATCAATAAAGCGGATGCTGTGGTTTCCATTGTGGTGAATTTCAGCGGAATGGTTCCGGAATGGGAAGAGATTGCCGCCGTTTCCATGGCTGTCCAGAATATGTATCTTACCTGTACCGCCAACGGAATCGGCTGCTACTGGAGTTCTCCGAAGCTGGTAGACCATCTGAAAGAATCCCTAACCATCGAAGAAAACCAAAAATGCCTGGGCTTCTTTTATATGGGCGTTGCAGATGCAATGTAACAATGTAACAATGAAATAGTGTAGCAATTTAACCATGCAGAGATCTGCCAATACAATGGGTAGCAATGTATCAGTGAAAGAATGAAAATAAGACAATGATACAACGATAAAAGGACTTTTCGGATAAATAAGGTTGTGCTGCTAAATTGGTAAACTGTTACATTTATTAATTGTTACATTTATTGATTGTCCAATAATTTTTTTTGTTTATCTTTGCACTCTTAAATATTTAACTGGGACGAGTTCCCGTAAAATTCAAACATTATGTCAGTAAAAATCAGATTACAAAGACACGGATCTAAAGGAAGACCTTTTTTCCACATCGTGGTTGCCGATTCCAGAGCTAGAAGAGATGGTAAATTCATCGAGAAGTTAGGAACATACAACCCAATTACAAACCCTGCAACTATCGATTTGAACGTTGATTCTGCCGTGAAGTGGTTAAACAACGGTGCTCAGCCAACTGATACTGCAAGAGCAATCCTTTCTTACAAAGGTGCCCTTTACAAAAAACACTTACAAGGTGGTGTGGCCAAAGGCGCTTTTGATGAAGCTGAAGCTGAAAAAAGATTCAATGCTTGGGTAGAGGCTAAAGATGCTAAAGTACAAGGTAAAGTAGAAGGTTTGGCAACTGCTAAATCCGATGCTAAAAAAGCGGCTTTGGATGCTGAAACTAAAGTAAACGAAGCTAGAGTTGCTGCTGCTGCGAAAGCTGAAGCCGATGCAAAAGCTGCTGAGGAAGCTGCCAATGCACCTGCTGAAGAAACTACAGAAGGAGAAGCTGCTGCTGAATCTACAGAAGAAAACACTGAAGCTTAAGAAAAATCCCGTATGCGTAAAGAAGATTGCTATTTATTAGGAAAAATCACACGCAGACACGGACTTGCGGGAAACGTTATCCTTAAACTGGATACCGATCAACCCGAGCTTTACAATAAACTGGAATCAATATTCGTTGAGATCAACGGATTATTGGTTCCTTTTTTTATTGCCAAATCCTCATGGAGCAAACTGGATGCTCTGAATATTGCCTTTAAAAATTCTACGGAAGCCGTGGTAGACCAGTCTTTAGGAAAAGACGTTTATCTTCCGCTCTCCACTTTGCCGAAACTTACCGGCAAACAATTCTACTATCACGAAATCATAGGATTTACCATTTTCGATGAAAACGACAATGACTGTGGTGTAATCCGGTCCGTGAATGACCAAACGGCACAGGTGTACTTTATTACCAATCTTGACGGTAAAGAGGTCGTAATCCCGATGATCAAAGACTGGGTTCTTGATGTAAACCGGGAAGAACGGTTCATCAAAATGCAGTTGCCGAAAGGACTTATCGATGTTTTCCTGGTACCTTCCAAGAAAGACGAATAATTTTTTTTGATAAAAAGACGGCATGAACTGAGAAAGCATGTTCACCTTTTGTTATATTACTCAACCTATTTTATTGCTTATTCCGAATTACTTATTACCCATAACTGCGGGTAATATAAATTCCTGAACCATTTTGTCAACCTGCGAATGGGCGTAAGGCTGTCCGTAAGCACTTGCGGTAATGACAATGACCAATGGCTGGTCTTTGAAAATCAAAATATAGTTTCCGCCATTTCCAGCACAATAATAAGCTTCGTATAATTTCCTGTTGGATTTGTATCTTTTGTTCCAAAACAAATATCCATAATATTCATCTTTTCTGCCGGTTATCTGATTTTGTTTGGTAAAAGTACTGTTGATCCAGTTTTTAGCGAGAATTTGTTTTTTGTTCCAGATTCCTTTATTTTTATAAAGCTGGCCGTATTTTGCAAAATCCAGTGCGTTCATCCTGATTCCTCCGGCTGTATTGGGAACGCCCTGTGGCGTATATTGCCATTCGTAATGCTTGATGCCAAGTGGCTTGAATAGTTTTTCATCAGCATATTTCTTCAAACCATTCGGAACAGATTTATTGATAATATCTCCTAAAACAACCACTCCGGCAGTAAAATAATGCCACCGATGATTAAGTTTTTCCTGAAAAGGCAGGTCCAGTGCAAACTTTACCCAATCTGAAGCAGGATACATATTTTCTTCGTTTCCGGGACTGTAACTGTCTTCGTCATTTCCGTCGAATCCGGAGCTCATTGTCAGAAGGTCTTTAATTGTAATTTGTTCTTTGGTTGTACTGAAATTTTTAAATTGATCAAGCTGGTAAAAAGCTTTAAGGGGTTCTGATTCATCTTTGATATAACCATCAGCAATGGCCTGCCCCATCAATGTAGAAGTAAAGGATTTTCCTACAGAACGCGGGTCGTGCAGCGTTGCCCTGTTTTCGCCATTAAAATATTCTTCAATTAATATTCCGCTGTTCTTTATAACAACGATGCTGTTTATCTTTTTAAAAATCCCTTCGTCTATAGAACCTTTCAGGAATTTTATTTTTTCTGTATCGTATTTTTCTTTAGAAATAGAAAATCCATTGTAAGGAAGTATTTTATTTAAAACAATGTTTGAAATATCAATTTTTGGATTTCTTACAACGTTAAGTTTCAGGCTTCCGGAGGCTATTACTTCACCTGCTTTTACCGTTTCGGTTTTTACATAAGGGCGGATTTCCATCTTCAGCGTATGGCTGCCATCCGAAAGCGCCTGATCCCCGCCATTATTCAGAAACCGGTTCCAGAAAGATTCGCTCCAGGAGCCCTGCCCGTTCATATTGTCTATAAAAGGTCGATTTAACGAAGTCGCTTGATCCTGAACTTCGGATTGCGGAGCTCCCGGCATCAGATTGCTTTTATAAGTTTCTTTTCCGTCTACAAACAGGGTAAATTGGTAATTTCCACTTTTGAATAAGGAATCTACCGGAGTTTCCGGCGAAAGAAAATGTTTATAATTGGTAAGAGAATTGTCAAAATAAGCAACGAAAAAAAGATTGCTTTTGTTGGTAAACGTATAAGAACTTAAAAAATCTTCCTGCTTTAAAACATCATTCCCAATTTTCTTATCGGTAAAAAATATTTTGCCGATATTCTTTTTCTGTAATTCTGTTTTTATACCTTCAGTTTCCACAATATTCGCTATTTGTCCGAAAGAAAAGGAATACATCATCAGTACAGATAAAAACAGCAACAGGTTGAATTGTCTTGAAAACTTGGGCATAGATTTAATTTTATCTGACAAAATTAGACTTTGGTTCTCGAAGAAAATAGAATAGAATTAACATTATAATTTGTGGGAAAGCGCTGTTAAGTTAGAATGTTTTTATATTTTAAAGGTGTGATCCCGACGTTTTCCTTGAAACAACGGATAAAATGGCTTTGGTCTGAAAAACCACATTCTAAAGCGACTTCCGCTAAGGATTCAAAATCATTTAAAATCTTCAAGGATTTTTCGACTTTCAGTTTTCTTATATATTCTCCCAGATTACATTGAAAGTACTTCTGAAAATCACGGCTTAAATGCATTGGATGAATATTCAAATGTTGTGAAAGTTCTGTAAGGGTCAGTTTTTCCGTAAAACTTTCGTGGAGGATCTCATCAATCTCATTAACCCAAACAGGCTTTTTTTCAGGAGATTTCTTCACATTGGACAATCTGCCGAAAAGATTCAACAAAATCTGATTAATGTTCAATTCAAACAAGTTATCATTTAGTTTTGATTCTTTGAAAATCTGATACATTAATAATATGATCACAGGATTTTTAATATTATGGCTTCCTTCCGCCAAATCTTTCGGAAGGTGAAATTTTTCAAACCAATTTTCTGTAATTTCAATGTGAAAACCTCGTGTAAAAAGATCCGGTTTGATGTTGTAATGCGCATCTTCCCAATGATGATAAAGTAAGGTTCCTGCTGAGCAATCGTATACTTCTTTTTTATTTCCTTCCCTGATATTTCCCTGAAGCAGAAAAGTAAAATATGGGTTTTCGTGATAATGCCAATCGACATAAGGATACGTATATTCGGTATCAGTAATAGTCAATCCGTCAAAGTCGAGCTTTTCATTGATCTGTCCGAAAAATTCGCCGTTACGAAGGTTTTTCATACGATAGCTTTTGAATTAAATTTTCAATCTGTTGATACATCTTATTGAAAAATATTTTCCGGTCCCTGTTTCCGGAAGTATTCATCGATTTTGAATTTCTGATCTGGTGCTCAAAATAATTCAGGGTCTCTTTGCAGGTTTTTTCATCATTGATGAGGATGTAGCCAAACATATTCGTAGGAATCGCAAAAAGCGACTGCTGCGGGTGATGGAAAAAGATGTCGTTGGACAAGTGCATCAGCTCATTTTCGTACAGATGGAATTTCGGATTGTTTTCGGTTTTCCGTTCTATGTATCCGATCAGCTCCTTTAATTCTTCCAATATAACCATGGCTTCCCTTTTTTGAAGAAGTCCTGTTTCAAAATAATACACAATCTGCTGCAGAATGCTTGATACCGTCATGTCATTCCACAATTCCACTACATGCTGTTCTTCATATCTCTGTTTTAGCTCCTGCGTTGCCGGCTCAAAGTCGGGTGGTGAAAATTGCAGAAAAGGAATAAATACCTGTCTTGAGTTTAATAAATTCATCCACACATAAACTTTAAAACGGGAAAGCAGCGTATCCGAAAGCGTATAGAAAAAAGGAATGTCTTTGGCAGAGTAATAAATGATCATCCCTTCTGAAAGAGGAAGGTTCTCAAAAACATTCAGGTTGTGCTTAAAGAAAGACTGCAAATCTCCTGTTTCCGTAACCGCTTTGGTTTTCTGCACTAAAATCTGATGATCCGAAGTCAGGAACTGATTCAGGGAGATCTGATAATGTCTTGCGAGTTCAAGGGCTTCCTCAAAACTGAATTTAGCTTTCAGTGAAGTTCTGCGGTGCGCGGCGTCATAGCTTATATTCAGGATGTTTGCAATTTCGTCGTTCAACGATTTGTTGGCAATTTTTTTTCGGATTTCCTTAAGCAAGCGTTCCTGATGCATGGTTTTGCGATTTTCACAAATGTAGGTATTTATTTTAATTTTTTTTCACATTCGTCTTGGCGTCTTATCCTTATAATTTTGATTTAACAATTATAAATTAATGAATTATGAGAAGACTGTGTTTTTATTTATGCTTTGTTCTGATGATGATTAACTGTGCCGGTTTTAAGAATACCGGAAGTACTCACGGTGTCCTAAGCAGAGAGAATGTAAGCCGCATAGACGGAAGTTATAACAATTATCCTGTTGAAGGAGATCCTGGATATGTTGATGGTCTCGCTGATATTTTTGATAGAAATAAGGATATGTTCACCCGTAGGAATAAGTATGATACTAGGGCGGTACATTTTAAATTAAAATCTATCAGCGAAGATAAAATGAATGTGAAAATTTACAGAAAAGAAGAATTGTTATTTGATAAAGACATGAAGATGAAGCTGAAGAATGATGGTTTTTTATATTTAAAAGAGAAGAGACTTATGTTGGATGGTCTTCCTTTGATTTTTGGTGGCTGGAATGTCCAGAAGTCCCGCTTTACCGTAGACGAAAATAATAGGCTGACCGTCGAAACCAATTATTTTTTCTGCCGCGGAGCAATGATCGTCATGAACGATTGGAAAACATTCCATTATCACTTAACTTTTGAAAAACAGAAACCATGAGAACAATACCTTATCTTTTAATTGCTTTAAGATTCATTTTAGCGCCGGTTATTGCTTTCGTTGCTTATTACACCGATGAAAATGCCAGGCATTTAATTTTAATCCTGATGTATTCCGGAATATTGACCGATATTTTTGACGGAATTATCGCCCGCAAGGCTGGCGTCTCTTCTGAGAAACTGAGGAGGCTTGACAGCCAGACCGATCTCGTATTCTGGCTGTCATTAGGATTTGCCGCCTACTTTTTAAATTCTGATCTGATCAGAAATCACTGGAAAATAATTTCTGTTATTTTCATAATGGAGGTGCTGTGCTATATCATAAGCTGGATGAAATTTGGCAAAGAAACCTGTACGCATGCGTTTTTATCGAAAATGTGGGGACTGAGTCTGCTGCTTGCCTTCACTTATCTTATTGGATTCGGAACAGTCGGTTGGGCTTTTTATCTTATGGCAGGATTGGGATTCGTTGCCCACGCAGATGTTATTTTAATTATTTTAATCCTTCCGAAATGGCAGTATGATGTTCCGAGCTGCTATCATGCCTGGAAAATCCGAAAAGGAAAACAGCGGAAAAAATCGGTTTTCTTTAACTGATTTGTATGTAGAGCATTATTTTTTGTGCAATAATTGATAAGGACTTTTTAATTCAGGCAGCGCAGTCATAAGATTGCGCTGTTTTTTTGTACCTTTGCAGACATTAATTTTTACACAAAAATTTTAATCAACAAATGAAAAAGCAGACCATTAGGGAAATCCTACAGGATTACAAGAAAGTACTACATCATGACATTACGGTTTACGGCTGGGTGAGAACATTCCGGGCCAATCGCTTCATCGCGCTTAATGATGGTTCTACAATTAATAATTTGCAGATTGTTGTTGATTTCGAAAATTTCGACGAAGAAATTATCAGTAAGATCAGTACCGCTTCTTCCCTGAAAGTAGTAGGCGAAGTGGTCGAAAGCCAGGGAGCCGGGCAGGCTGTGGAAATTATCGCTAAGAAAATTATTATTTTAGGCGATAACTTTACGGAAGATCGGGATAAAACCATTCTTCAGCCTAAAAAACACTCGCTGGAAGTTTTGAGAGAGCAGGCGCATTTAAGATTCAGGACGAATCTGTTTGGTGCGGTTTTCAGAGTGCGCCATGCCGTGAGTTTTGCGGTACATTCATTTTTTAACCAAAACCAGTTCTTTTACATTAACACACCGGTAATCACCGGTGCCGATGCAGAAGGAGCGGGTGAAATGTTTGGGGTAACCAATTTTGATTTAAATAACATTCCGAGAGACGAGCAGGGAGACATCGATTTCGCCCAGGATTTCTTCGGAAGAAAAACCAACCTTACCGTTTCCGGACAGCTTGAAGGAGAGACAGCTGCGATGGGATTGGGAAGAATTTATACCTTCGGACCAACCTTCCGTGCAGAAAACTCCAATACCACAAGACACCTTGCCGAATTCTGGATGATCGAGCCGGAAGTTGCCTTCAATAACCTGGAAGACAACATTGACCTGGCGGAAGATTTCCTGAAATATGTAATCCAGTATGTGCTGGATAACTGCAAAGACGATCTTGATTTCCTTGACAAGCGTTTTGCCGAAGAACAGAAATCAAAGCCGGAAAAGGAAAGAGCAAAAGAAGGACTGATCGAAAAGCTGGAAAATGTGGTGGCTAAACGATTTAAAAGAGTAAGTTATACGGAGGCCATCGAAATTTTATTAAATTCTAAAGAAAATAAAAAAGGGAAATTCCAGTATCCTGTGGAAGAATGGGGAACGGATCTTCAGTCTGAGCATGAAAGATACCTGGTGGAGAAGCATTTTGAAAGTCCGGTGGTACTGTTCGATTATCCGAAAGAGATCAAGGCTTTCTACATGAAGCTGAACGATGACAACAAAACCGTTGCGGCAATGGACGTTCTTTTCCCGGGGATCGGAGAAATCATTGGCGGTTCCGAAAGAGAGGCAAGACTGGATGTATTGAAGCAGAAAATGGCCGAAATGCACGTTGACGAGCATGAACTTTGGTGGTATCTGGATACCCGGAAATTCGGTTCTGTGCCACATGCCGGTTTCGGATTAGGACTGGAGAGACTGGTGCTTTTCGTAACGGGAATGACGAATATCAGGGACGTAATCCCTTTCCCGAGAACGCCGAAAAATGCAGAATTCTAAGAATTTCTTTAAAACATACCAAAATCCTTCTGAAATACCGGAAGGATTTTTTTATTAACTTTATTAAAAATTTACAAATGAGTACCATTACCATCCATACGGAAAACGAAAACCAGATCAATCTTCTGAAGGCCCTTTTGAAAGAGCTCAAGATCAGTTTTGAAATCAATAAAGAAGAAAATCTAACGGATTGGCAGAAGGAAAGAATTATGAAAGGAATTTCAGATATTGCGGAAGGTAAATTTTCTTCCAGTGAGTCTGTAAGTAAAAAAGCCAGAAAATGCTTAGGGTAATCTGGTAGCATCAGGCTGAATCTGACTATCTTGATACGTTAAAATATTGGATTGGTCACAACCGATCTGATAAATTAATAAGGGAAGTCGAAAAGAAAGAGAAACTGATCTCCAAAAACCCGGACATGGGTTCCATCTCTGAAATAGAAGGCATACGATATGTTTTAATTGATAAAAATTTTCCCTCTATTACAGAACGAATAAAGATGTCGTTGAAATTCTAGCCTTTTGGGACAACCGGAGAAACCCTGAGAATCTAAATGTAAAATAGCATGACTTTGATGTTATCTGAGCTCTTATATTTAAGATCGTTAATAGTATTTTGACAAAAAAAACTTCCGGCATCCGGTTTCCTTCTTCAAGCCCTTCTCTCAAGATAAAAAATAAGAAATAGTTATCAGTCTTTTTTAGAATAAAAACGTAAAAAAGCCCTGGCAATCACGCATCAGGGCTTTTTCTGTTTATTTTAAATAGCTTATTATGTGGGATTGAATACAAAAATCGTGCTAAAAATGATTTTTTTCAAAAAAAATCATTAAATTCGTAGAATATGTTATGTTAAAACACCATCCTATAATATGCTAAAACAACACTTACAACTCAAATTAGGACAGAAGCTGGCCCCCCAGCAGATTCAGCTGATGAAGCTGATCCAGCTCCATACATTGGAATTTGAGGAGGAACTTGAAAGAGAATTGGAAGAAAATCCGGCATTGGAAATTGCAAAAGAAGAATCCCAGGAAGATGAATATGCCTCGCTTGAAGATTCCTACGAAACCGAAGGAACGGAAAGTATCGAAACCGATTTTGATGTCGATCAGTATCTCTACGACGACGAACCAAACTATAAGACCGCATCCAGCAATTATTCTTCAGACGACGAAGAATTCGATAATGAAAGCCTTTTAACAGAGGGGCAGTCGTTGTATGATTATCTGCTTGAGCAGATTCACCTTGTAAACATCAGCGAAGAAGACGAGAAAATTGCAGAATATATCATTGGTAATCTTGATACCGACGGTTACCTGAGAAGGGAGATAAAGTCCCTTGTGGATGATCTGGCATTCTCCCAGGGGATTTATACGACGAAAGAAAATGTAGAAGACATCCTTGAAAACTATGTACAGAAGCTCGATCCGCCGGGGGTAGGGGCAAGAGGGCTACAGGAATGCCTTCTGTTACAGATCGAGAAAAAAGTAAGTTCCGATAAAGCCGTTTCCTTGGCGGCCAATATCCTGAGATATCAGTTTGATGCTTTAACCAATAAGCATTACAACAAAATCATCCAGAAATACGATATTGAAGAGGAGGATCTTCGGGATGCATTGGATGAAATTTCAAAATTATCCCCGAAGGTCGGTGGAAACTTCGACACACAGACCATTACTATTAACCAGGAAATCATTCCGGACTTTGTAATCCAGGTAAAGGACGGACAGGTAATCCCGATGCTGAACAGCAAAAATGCCCCGACATTAAGAGTATCTGAAGAATATAAAGATATTTTATCTACGTATTCACATGATAAAAACTCTTCGGAACATAAGCAGGCAGCTTTATTCATCAAACAAAAACTGGATGCGGCAAAATGGTACATCGATGCCATCAACCAGCGTCAGAACACATTATTGCAGACCATTACGGCCATTGTAAAATTCCAGAAAGATTATTTCCTGACCGGTGATGAAAAGTCACTGAGGCCAATGATCCTGAAAGATATCGCTGATATTACCGGTTTTGATATTTCAACCATTTCAAGGGTAGTAAAAAGCAAATATGCCGATACGCCGAACGGAATTATTTATCTGAAAGATTTATTCTCTGACAGTTTAACAAATGATGATGGGGAGGAAGTTTCCACGAAAGAAATCAAGACCCATCTTCAGGAAGTGATCAGCAAAGAAAACAAAAGAAAACCACTTACCGACGATGCGCTGGTGGTGATCCTGAAAGAGCAGGGGTACAACATTGCCCGAAGAACGATCGCCAAATACCGCGAACAGCTTAATATACCGGTAGCGAGATTAAGAAAAGAACTTTAAGTATAAAAAAAGCATTTCCATCGGAAATGCTTTTTTTATACTCGCCAGGTTAATTTGCTTTTATATTTTCCAGTCCAAGTTCCTTTATCGAAACTTCGCGCATTTCCACTTTTCTTATTTTTCCGGAGATGGTCATCGGAAATTCGTCTACGAATTTCCAATATTTCGGAACTTTGTAATGGGCAATTTTTCCGCTGCAGTATTTCTGCAACTCTTCTTCGGTTACCTTGAATCCTTTTCTCACCTTTACCCATGCCATAACTTCTTCCCCGAACTTTTCACTCGGAACGCCGATGATCTGAACATCCAGAATATTCGGATAGGTGTATAAAAAATCTTCAATTTCTTTTGGAGAAATATTTTCACCACCACGGATAATCAGATCTTTTATTCTTCCGGAAATGGTAATATAGCCTTCCTCATCCATTACCGCCATATCGCCGGTGTGCATCCATCTTCCTTCATCAAGAACTTTTTTGGTGTTTTCGGGATCGTTCCAGTATTTTAGCATAACGGAATAACCTCTTGTACACAGCTCTCCGTGTTCGCCACGCGCAATAATTTTTCCGTTTTCATCAATGATTTTTATTTCCAGATGATCCTGCACAGTTCCTACCGTATTCACCTGCTTTTCAAATGGAGTTCCGATCAGGGTTTGTGTAGAAACAGGGGAGGTTTCTGTCATTCCGTAGCAAATGCTCATTTCCTTGATATTCATAAGATTTTCCACTTTTTTCATAATTTCAGGCGGACAGACAGAGCCTGCCATGACACCTGTCCTTAAACTTGAAAAATCAAAGGTTTCGAAGTTTTTTACCGCTAGTTCAGCAATAAACATGGTCGGAACGCCGTAGAGCGATGTGCATTTTTCGTCAGAAACAACTTTTAAGGTGATTTCAGGATCGAAACTGTCATTCGGAATCACCATGCATGCACCGTGGGTAGTACAGCAGATATTCCCGATTACCATCCCGAAGCAATGATAGAAAGGAACAGGAATGCAGACTCTGTCTTTTTCGGTGTATTTCAGACGGATCCCGATAAAGTAGCCGTTGTTCAGAATGTTGTGGTGGGAAAGTGTAACGCCTTTCGGGAAACCCGTTGTTCCCGAAGTGTACTGGATATTTACCGGATCATCGAACTGCACATGCTCTTCAAAACTGTGCAAAGTGTCATCCGAAATTTCATGTCCGTTATTCAAAAATTCATCCCAATTGTCATCAAAGAAAATTTCAGATTTTAAGGTTGAGCAAAATTCTCTTGCGTCGGCGATCATCTGCTTATAATCGCTGGATTTAAAAGAAAGGGATGAAAAAATATGGGACATTTCAGATTGATTGATCACAAAAATCAATTCACTCGTTCTGTAGGCAGGATTTATATTGACTAAAATAACTCCGATTCTTGCGGTGGCATATTGAAGCAGTACCCATTCATAGCGGTTGGAAGACCAGATACCGATACGGTCTCCTGTTTTGGCACCGAGAAAAATGAGGGCTTTCGCTACCGCTGTCGTTTGGTTGTAAAATTCCTGATACGTAGCACGGTAATTCTGGTGAACACATATTAAAGCTTCCTGATCGGGAAATTTTTCAACGGTCCGCCTGAAATTATTTCCGATCGTTTCACCCAATAACGGAATGCCGGAAGCTCCATGAACATAAGATAATTGCATAAAATGAAAGATTTGGTGAAATAAAATTAATAATAAAATCTTACATTCCGGCTTTACGGATTAAATTTCCTGTGAATCGATTTCTTTCAGTTGAGTAAGATTCCGGTCGAGCTTTTTAATGATAATTCCATACACAACCCTATAGTACAGCCAGACCATTACTACCGTAAAAACCGTACTGATCACCATTCCGGCAATAAAACCAACAATGGTGGAATTGGTAATCTCGATCTTCTGGGTATTGAGGATATAGAATACAAATACGGTAAAAATGGAAGTGAAAGTAACCAGTAAGACAATATTAATGAGAATAAATGCATTTACCGTCTTTTTAAACTGAATGATTTTAAGGATAAATTTTTTCAGGTTTTCCTCTACCTTGATGCCTTTGTAGTTCTGATAAAACCGGAACACAAAATATGCCGTTACGGAGAGGCTCACTATTTTCAGTACAAGATAAATAGTATCAAATGTAAGTTCCAGCTCCGAAGTTTTCTGTACACCGAGCCTTTCGAGAATATTGAGAAACGAACTGGCTTCTTTTCCCTGGATAATGTAAAAGAGACCTATTAAGGTAAAGAAAAGAAATTCAGCTACACTTATCCAGAAAATGTATTTCACATAATTCCGTGATTTCCTGTTGAGCATCTGAAGGATTTCATCGCTGCCGTATTTTTTCTGAACAGGTTGTTCCTGCCATGTCTTTTTAAAGCTGTCTAAATCAAATTCAGGCATATTTTTCCATCTGTTCTTTAAGGGTTTTCTTTAATCTGTTCATTTTCACACGCGCATTCACTTCGGTGATCCCGAGGTTTTCTGCAATATCCTTATAAGGCAAATCGTCCAGATACATCATTACAATTGCCCGTTCTACGTTAGGAAGTGTCTTGATAACCGTGTACAAAAGGGATATCTGCTGCTGTTTTTCGTCATCATCTTCGATAAAATCGGCATGGTTGATGTCCAGCTCATTGGTGGGCAGGCTTTTGCTTTTTTTTCTGAAAAGGGTAATAGCTGTATTCAGGGCTACCCGGTACATCCAGGTAGAAATTTTGGAATTCCCTTTAAAAGAATCATAGCTTCTCCACAGCTGTAAAACGATTTCCTGGAAAAGATCTTCTTCATCCTCAAGGGAATTGGTGTACAGGCGCGAAACCTTGATAATCAGGCCCTGATTATCCTTGATAAGCTGCGCAAATTCTTTTTCCTTTGAAGCCAATGCTGATGTAATAAATGGTTGCACGAAGATAAAAAATAAATCTAATAATGTAACAATTTATCAATGTACCAATGTGTCAATGTGTCAATTCGAAGATAGTTGCTTAGATTTAATATGCAGTGCTCATTAAGCGGGATCGTATGATTGTTATACTGTCAGATTGGTAAACTGTTACATTAAATCGCTATCTTTGCAGCCACGAGAAAATCGGCCTGTTGATTCTTGCTTCGGTAAGGGTAGGAAAGTCCGGACACCGTAGAGCAGCAAAGCGGATAACCTCCGTCACCCGTGAGGGTAGGACCAGTGCAACAGAAAGAATGTACAGTTCGGCTGTAGTGAAACCAGGTAAACTCTTTGTGGTGCAATGATAAGTATATCGGTTCTTTTCAGTAATGAAAATAGGGGTGGCTCGCTCTGAAAGCCGAGGGGTAATCAGCTAAAGTCATGCAGCAATGTATGACACAGATAAATAACAGGCATCCTGTTCTTGTAATGGGATACAAAATCCGGCTTACAGATTTTCTCGTGATTTTTTTGAAAGTTTATGGATATATAAAAATGCGGAGCCGAGCTCCGCATTTTCTATAGGTTATTTTTACTAAGACCAATCATTGAATTTGATAATAGCCTTAAAAATAACGTAAATTCGATAATATTTAATTTATTTCAGCAATTTAACAAAAAGGCAGAAATATGGCCCCGGATCTTAAATAGCCTTTCTGTTAACAGTATATAAACAAGATCATTTGATATTTAAGACTATCAGCAATAACTTCTATTATCCGGCTTCCAGCCTTAACCTGCCTTCTACTCTGGTTCACGTTAAAAATAATACCTTTCATTCACTCTCAAGGATTTTTTTTGAATCTTCCAGGCTCTTTTTTTCTTCTTCCGAAAGTTTAGGGTATTTCAGGTCCATTTTTTCAAGGGCATCAATAATGATCTGTATCGCAGCGACTCTTGCAAACCATTTATTGTCTGCAGGAAGCACGTACCAGGGTGCATAATCTTTGGCGGTTTCATTAATGGCCGTTTCGTAGCATTCCATATATTTGTCAAAAAGGGCGCGCTCCGGAAGATCGGCGGAAGAGAATTTCCAGTTTTTTTCCTGCTCGTTGATTCTGTCGAGAAGCCTTTTCTTTTGTTCGTCCTTAGAAACATTCAGGAATATTTTTACAACGGTCGTTCCGTTTTGGGCAAGATGTTTTTCAAAATTCCGGATGCTTTCATAGCGGTTTTCCCAGAATTTTTCATTAAAATCTTTTACGGATTTCCATGTTTTTTCGGTCAGGTTATATTCGGGATGTACTTTGCAGACCAGCACGCTTTCGTAATGGGAACGGTTGAAGATTCCGATCATCCCTTTTTGAGGTAGCGCCAGGTAATGCCTCCATAAAAAGTCATGAGAATATTCCCTGGAGCTTGGGGTTTTAAAGCTTGTTACATTACAGCCCTGAGGATTCACGCCACCGAAAACATGCTCGATCATGCTGTCCTTTCCCGCTGCATCCATGGCTTGCAATACAACAAGCAACGATTGGCTTCCATCTGAATACAGACGTTCCTGGAGTTCACGCAGCTTTTCTTTTTCCTGCATCAGCAATTGTTCGCCTTCTTCTTTGGAGAGTTTTCCATTATATTCCGTGGCAGCCTTTTTGATCGAAAATTTTCCTTTTACTAAGAACTCATCTGAGAAATTGATGTTCATCAGTTTAAAATTTTAATTGTTAGTATAAAAATAAATAACTTGAATGATGATTTCAAGTTATTTGCTGTATTTTTAATTTAATCTTAATTTTTTGGATAAGGGAAAGCTTTGTTTCTTTCTATGGGATTATAAGATTTTAGAATATCCTCTTGTTCTTCTTTTATCAGTTTACTTAATTCCTCTGGTTTGTATTTTACACCATTATATTCAAAGGAGGAGATTGCTTTTCGATTAAATTCCTGTCTGATATCATTGAAAGGATCATTAAAGTATTCCAATGCCTTTTTTATAACAGTTTTCTCATTGGTAGGAATAGGAGTGTCGCCATATCTTACTTCGATAATATTTGTTGTGTTGTAAGTTTCAGGTAAATTGGTGCTTTTTATAAGATTAAAAATATAATTTTCCTGAGTGTCTTTTATTTGCAAAATAAGCCCCGGAAGTCCTTGAAATTTGTAAGGTCCTTCACTGAAAGGGATTTCTTTTGTAAACCATGCAATCCATTTTCTTCCCCCAAAATCTGTTGTTGCTTTTTGAACTTTAAAGCCAAGATAATTTTTGGTGTCATTTTCAAGTTTCCATTTTATGGGATCCTGTGTTGGATATGCATAAATATTATCTCCTATCAAGGGATAATTAATGTGAGTGTCAGAATTTCTTTTTCTTACCACCGGAATTTGCGTAGTCCATATAAGATTCTGAGATTTTTGAAGTATGTTTAGCGAATCTTTTTCAAGAAATTTATAATCATAATATTTCACTTCTTTAGGGTTGATATCCACAACCATGAAGTTTTTTTTATAATATGCCTCTGTAGAATCTGGTTTATAACTCAGTTCATAAATATACCTTTTGGTTTGGGAAAAAGATAAATTAAAAACTAATATTAATATAAAATACAATTTGATCTTCATGATTTTCTTATCGCGTTACGTATTTTTTATAAAGAGAATGGAAGCCGGATTTAATATCATTTATTTCGAAATGAGCAGGAATAATTTCCTTTCCTGTTTTGTCTATAAAACCGTAGCCATCTGAAACGTTTTTTACCAAAGCCAGGTTTTTATCATATTCTCCGAATTTTTCGATTTTCGAATATATGGGCTGAACAATAATTTTCCCATTTTGATCCATAATTCCGTAGGTATTAGAATTGGTTTTTATCAGTCTCCATTCTTTGTTGATTTCAAGTATATCATTTCTTTTTATTTTTTTCACCTGCGAAAATGTTGTCATAAATATACTTAAAAATGCTATGATTAATAATTTTGATTTCATGTTTTTAAAATTTTAATTGGTTACCTGTAAATTTTTCTGACTGTTAAGCTGCACCTGATTTATTATCAGCTTGTAATATTCCGACTGATTCATAATTAGTTCATCATGTTTTCCTTTTTCAATAATTTCACCATCTTTGAGAACAATGATTTGATCGGCATTTTTTATGGTGCTTAACCGATGGGCAATAATGATTGATGTTCTGTTCTCTAAATAAATATTCAGATTATTGATAATTTTATTTTCATTAATTGTATCTAATGAAGAAGTAGCTTCATCAAAAAAGATAAAATCCGGATTTTTATAAATTGCACGCGCAATTAAAAGTCTTTGCTTCTCGCCACCACTTAATGAAATACCGATTTCACCGATTTTAGTATTGTAATTCATGGGCAGGCTTTGTACTTTATCATAAAGTTCAGCAACTTTTAAAGCCAAATTAAGCCTTCTCGGTTCAGGTTTCTCTGCAGATAAAGTAATGTTATCCAAAATAGAACCGCTAAAAATATATCCTTCCTGAAGAATAACTCCACATTTTGTTCTCCAGTCTGTAAGATTCACATTTTTGATGTTATTTTCGCCTAAATATAAATTTCCATTGGTAGGAAAATAAAATCCCAGTAATAGCTTCAATAAGGTAGATTTTCCGCTTCCGCTTTCACCAACGATGGCTGTTGTTGTATTTTTTTCGATTTTGAGATTAATGTTTTTTAAGATAAGTTGCTCAGTTCCGGAATCATACTTGAAATTGACATTTTCAAGAGAAATCCCGTCAACACGCTGAATATTTTTATATTCAGTATCTTCTTTTATTTCATTTTCTTTGTTGTAAATGTCTGTAAGCCTGTTATAAGCAAGCCTGGTATTTTGAAAATTCTGAGTATAATCCGTTAATTGATGTAGTGGTGCAGATAATTGTCCCAAAACATAACTGATCATCATTATAAGTCCTAAAGTCATCTGTGATTCTATTACAAGATAAGAGCTGTAGCCTATTAGAGCAATATCTCTTATTTTGGAAATGAACAGATTTCCGTCGTTCATGTAAAAATTAATATAAGCAAGTCTGGTTTTTATTTTTTTTAATTTTTCTTCGGATTGTATCCAGTTGTTCAGTCTGGATTTTTCGGCACTGTTTATCTTTATATCCGTAATTCCCATGATTAATTCATAAATGGTATTTCTGTTGGTAGATTCCAACGAAAATAATGAATAATCAATTTGTTTTTTTCTTTTAAAGAAAATCAAAATATAAGAAAAGGATATAATACTGAATATACTGAATACCAAAAATATTTTATAATTCTGATAAATCAGGATCATTGAAAAAACCAAAATATTCAGAATGCTTGTAGCAACACCTATCATATTGTAGGTGATGAAATAATTGATTTTGTGCTGATCATTCAGTCCCTCAATAAGGTCAGATTTAAATTTAGAATCATGGTAGCTTATTGGCAGCTTTAATATTTTAGCAAAATAAGTTTTGTTGAAATCTATATTGAGATCTAAACTTATTCTGGCATTTATAACTTCCGAAAAACTCTGAGAAAAAAGAAAACTGACTGCAAATATAAACTGAAAGATCAATAATTTTACGACAATATGCATGTCTTTTGAAAGTATTCCTCTGTCTATATTCTCTTTCAGCAAAAGTGGCATTGCCCAATTTGCCAAAAGAGTAACTAGAGTAAGAAGAATTGAAAAATAAAATCTTTTACGGTTCTTTTTTAAAATTCTTTTTATATTATTGAATATAGGATTGTCTTTCTTTTTTTCCTTGTTTTCAAGAAGCGGAATTTTCGCAAAATCCGGTGAAGGTTCAAATACAATTGCAATTCCGTGTTCACCGTTGAGCCATTTTTCTGAAAATTCTTCCATACTGAGGCTTACTTTTCCAAATCCGGGATCTACAATATTGATATTGCCTTTGCTGATGCTTTCGAGGATAATAAAATGTCCTTGCCTTAGATACAATATTGCAGGAAGCGGCATTTCATTAATGTCTTCTAAAGTTGCATTGGCTGTAGCATGGTTGAATCCGTTTTTTTCAAGAAAAAGTCTTAGATCTTTAATCGATATTCCTAATTTTGAAGCTGTAATGTTTTCTTTTATATCACGAATTTTATATTTTTTTCCATAATACTCACAGATCATCTGAAGACATGCGGGACCGCAGTCATTTGCTTCAAGCTGATGTGTGAATTTTATTTTACGCTTCATTGAAGAAAAGTTTAGTAAGCCTGTCCATTATTACTTCATCTTTCTTAGCATTGTCATATCCCATTTGGCAGATGTCCATGCCTTTTGCTTCAAGATTTATCTAGTGGCATCCTCCTCCGCATAACGGCAATATTCTACAGTTTTGGCATGCTTTCGACTGTATTTTTAAAGTTTCCCAAGTTACAATTTTGTCGTTCCATTCAATTTATCCTTCATCGTTTAAGGATCCGTATTTATTGTCATCTGTAAAATCTCTCGCAGTACATTTAAATACATCTCCGTTGTAATTAATAACTGCTTCATTTTTTTTATCTGCATAGCAAGGATTGGCAAGACCTTCTAATAACTGAATTTCCTCGCCTTGCGGAATAAATTTATGTTTTTTATAAACATCCATAACCTCTTTTACCTTATCTTCAATATTGTTCACCTCAATATCCTGCCATACCTGATGGAAGCTGATGCTTAGATATTTTCTGTCTTCTTCAGGAATATCAATAATATCATCTGCAATATATTTTGTAGACTCAATATTTTCAGCAGTGTAGTTGATTCTTATAAGTACATTTATTTTTTCTTTTAAAAGTCTTTTTATGGAACTAATTATTTTATCATAAGAACCTTCTTCTTTTTGGGCCACTCTTACTTTGTTGTGTTCTTCTCTACTTCCATCAAGGGTAATTTGGAAAAATTTTTCATCATTTTCATAAATAAGATGATGTACCATTTTTTCGTTTAAGAGATATCCGTTTGTTGTAAAAGAAATTGAAAAGTGAATAGCCGGATATTCTTCATATTTTGTTCTGTAATAATTGATGATAGGCTCAGTCACTTTGCTGTAATACATCAATGGCTCTCCTCCAAAAAATGAAAGGTCAAATGATTTAAGATTTGGATTTATCTGCAGAGTCTTATCAATGAATTTAAAAATCTTTTCCACACCAGAGGTGCTCATTTTGGAACCGACAATATGAGATTCATAGCAATACCAGCATTTGAAATTACAATTCATGGTTGGATTGATGATAAGGCGGTAGGAGTTATCTGCATAATCTACCTCTTTGCTTCTTTGGATAACTTCTTGAAGTTCATCTGTATGTTCATCAATGATTGCATTAATATCCAGTAAATTCTGATAAATAGCAGGATAATGATTTTCCAGATCGCCTGCAGGAAGTTTAAAATAGCTTTCAATGTCTTTTTTTATGACGATGCATTTGTCTTCTTTAGAGTTATATAACGCTGAAATAGAGTTACTTAATGAAATGATAGAATTGTATTTGCTGAATTTGTACATATCAGTGTAATTTGGTTATTGGTATTTTTTAATGATGTATTTTCTTGCTCAATAGATATTTGATTTAATGAATATCTAATGGTTACTATATTTGTTCTGACTTATTCCGCATCTGGGATTCGTAAAGCGATTGTTTATTTCGTTATAATTGGATTGATTTACGCCGGTGCTTGCCACATTTATGGCAATAAATCCTCAGTGATGGTTTTCCTGTTTAGAAATAATGATTGATTCTGCTTAAGAATTCAACATCTTATTTCAAAACCGGCTACGAATTTTAGAAATTCGAATTTATAATCATAGAATTACGGTGTAAGAGTACTTTGTATTGTTGTACATCTTTTTCCGTTGGAGCTATTGTCGCAGTTTCCATTGGAACATTTGTAGTCATTAATAGAACCTTGGCAGGCTGATGAGGAATTGATACAGCGGTCGCCGTTGGTGATAATCAGATTCCCACCAAAGTTGTCATTCATATTTCTTGATAATAAGATTAATTCTTCATTATTATCTATTATCTGATGCTCCAGGTTGGCAACGAACTTTAAAAATTTTGAGTTTGTATTCATGGTGATTTTGTTTTTTTTAGTGTTTAGTAAAGAGATTGCTATAAGATTAATTTAGTGTTTAATAAAAATATTTAACTTAATCCTTGTTGTATAGTAGTACATTTTTTTCCGTTCATACTGCTGTCACAGTTTCCGTTTGAACATTTGTAATCGTTAATAGATCCCTGGCAAGTTGCGGTTGCATTAATACATCTGCTGTCATTAATTCCTATAAATCCTCCCTGAGATTGTTCTGCAAAGTTTGTTAGTACCAAAGATTCTTGGTTATTGTCAATCATATTGCGCTCTAGCTTAGCGATGAAACTTGAAAATTTTGTGATTTTTTCTATGATATTTAGTTTAAAATTATTTTTTCTACTCTTTTAAAGGTTTTCGAATCCCCCTTCTTATAGCAATTCTCTTATTTTTTTATTATTCAATAATTGTAATGATTGTGTATCAAAAAAAACAATAATTGTTAAATAAATAATATAATTATTCATTAAAATGACTAATACCAATTATATTTAAAAAAAAGTCTATTTTA
>NZ_JBHGAQ010000014.1:0-150257 GCF_042610505.1 Chryseobacterium sp. sg2396
TGTTAATCAGCTATTTATAGTCGAATTCACGTTAAAAATAAGAAAAACGCTCCAATTGGAGCGTTTTTTACATACTAACATTTGTCAGTATTTATTTTTTGATCAATTTTTTTGTCACGTAACTATTTTTGGTTTTTAATCCTATTACATATACTCCGGCAGTTAAAGTACTTACATCTATTTTACCGTTTTGTACCGATAGTTCTATTCTTTTGCTGGATGCATCATATGCATAGGCCGCAATTACTTTATCTTTTCCTTCAACGGTAATGAAGTCAGTTGCAGGGTTTGGATAAATTTTAAAACTGTCACTGTTTTTTTCTATTACCTCGTTGGTACCTAATAAATTGATTGCATTTACTGCGGTAACTGTCAAATTATCGAATAAATGATCCGCAGATACTGCATTACTTGTTCCTGCAGATGCTAAAAGATATATCGAAGACGGATCTACTCCGGTAGCAGCACCTGCAACATATCCATTAAAACCTGGACCTTTCCAATATACATTTCCCGTAGTTTTGTCAAATGCAATTCCCACTCGTATCCAAGAACTGGCAGATAATGTTAAATCAGCAGGTGC
Source organism: Chryseobacterium sp. sg2396 (assembly GCF_042610505.1). Classification (NCBI taxonomy): domain Bacteria; kingdom Pseudomonadati; phylum Bacteroidota; class Flavobacteriia; order Flavobacteriales; family Weeksellaceae; genus Chryseobacterium; species Chryseobacterium sp. sg2396. Next base: position 584 of record NZ_JBHGAQ010000014.1, read on the forward strand.
TGTTGATGTTCCTCCAAGATAAAATCCATAATTGCCTACTGAACCGCCACCCGCTGTAGCATCATAATATCCTACCCCCTGAATGACTTTAGTATCCTGGGCTAAAGAAACTCCTGATAGAATCTTAGTCAATCCCGAATCATAAATATATACCCTGGTAGCATTTTTTGAAGTAGTGGCAGCACCAGTATATATATCGAATTCTACCTGTACAATATTATTACCAGATGTTCTGGTAGACCATAGAGTTGAAATGGATTTGTAAACGCTCCTTGAGCCAGCAGCAGCAGCTGATCCAGTAATCTTCACTACCTTACCATGGGTTGCATCGTTGTTAGCAATTTGAAATGAAACATTGGTTGCGCCAGTGTCAGTAGATGAAGCTGTGGTATACCACCCACCTTGTCCTGCACTTGCACCAGTAGCCGAAGTTCCGATATTGCCTACTGTATAAGCATTGAAGTTATCAGAAAGCAGTGTCTGTGCATTGGATAGACCAGCACATAAAACAAGAGCTAATAGAGTTTTTTTCATAGTAAAAATATTTTATTATTAATATGAGTAAAAGTAATAATTTTTTCGTACAAAATCATCAAACAATCAATAAATTAAAAAGAAAATATCTAATAACTTAAAGGTAAAGGTTAAGAATCTTTTATACGAAATTTTTTTTGCATATGAACAGGCAAAAAAATTTCGTATAAAAGGCCATTTTCACAAGTCGGAAAATGGCCTTTTATTTTATTTAGCATAATTCTCAAAAAACAAAGGTATACTCTCAATCCCTTTGTAGAAATTAAACAGTCCGTAATGTTCATTCGGCGAATGAATCGCATCGGCATCCAATCCGAAGCCCATTAAAACGGATTTAGCGCTTAAAACCTGCTCGAACATGGCTGTAATCGGTATGCTTCCGCCGCCTCGGTACGGAAGGACTTCTTTTCCGAAAGCGGTTTCCATGGCATGTTTTGCGGCCGTGAACTCTTTGGTTTCTGTCGGCAGGACGTATGGCATTCCTCCATGGTGCGGGGTAACTTTTACCTTTACGTTTTCAGGAGCGATTTTTTCAAAGTATTTTGTAAATTTTTCCGTAATTTCCTCAGGAGTCTGATAAGGTACCAGACGCATGGATATTTTGGCAGAAGCTTTGGAAGGAATCACCGTTTTTGCACCTTCTCCAGTATAGCCTCCCCAAATCCCGTTGCAGTCGAGTGTTGGACGGATCGATGTTCTTTCCAGGGTTGTATATCCTTTCTCTCCTTCCACACCATTCAGTCCGATGGATTTTTTGAATTCTTCCGGATTGTCTTTTAATTTATTCATATCGGCCCTGTCGGATTCTGAAACGGTTTCTACGTTGTCATAAAACCCGTCAATGGTAATATGTCCGTCTTCGTCGATCAGTTTGGCAATCATCCTCGAAAGGACATGGATCGGGTTCGGAACGGCGCCTCCGTACAGTCCGGAATGCAGATCCCTGTTCGGTCCTTCTATTTCCACTTCTACATAGCTCAGCCCTCTTAATCCCGTCGTTACCGTAGGCTGTTCGTTGCTGTAAATATGGGTATCGGAAATCAGGATGCAGTCGCAGGATAATTTTTCTTTGTTTTCATTGACGAAATCCCCAAGGCTTACAGAACCTACTTCTTCTTCTCCTTCCAGAATAAATTTAACGTTGCAAGGAAGCGTATTGGTCTTCATCATCGCCTCAAAAGCTTTCAGGTGCATGAAAAACTGACCTTTATCGTCTGCGGAACCTCTGGCGAAAATCGCACCTTCCTGATGCAGCTCGGTTTTTTCAATATACGGTTCAAAAGGTGGCTTTGCCCATAATTCCAGGGGATCGGCAGGCTGTACATCGTAATGTCCGTATACTAATACTGTCGGTAAATTTTCATCTAAGATTTTTTCCCCGAAAACGATAGGATATCCTTTGGTCTGGCATACTTCCACATGATCCGCTCCTGCATTTTTCAGGTATTCCGCTACAACATCCGCGCATTTCAGGACGTCTTCTTTATACGCCGGATCTGCAGATATGGAGGGAATTCTCAGTAATTCAAACAATTCATCTACGAAACGCTGTTTGTTTTCGCTGATGTAATTTAATGTCTCTTGCATTGTAAAATATTATTTTGTTAAAAGTAAAAAATTTGCCCCGCAAGAACAAACAAAAAGATATAATTTTCCTCAGGTTGGCAAAGGATCCGTTCACATAAGCCCATAAAAAAATCCCGCATTTCTACGGGACTTTTTATATTTTTCAGCGATTAGTGCTCAGCCTTTGGTGTCTGAGTTCCCTGAGGGATTGGCGTAGCATCAGAATGCTTTCCGTCTTCTGCTTTAGGCTGTACCGCAGCGGCAGTATCCGTTTTTGCAGGAGCCTCATGGCCTTCGTGCGCATCTCCTCTGTATTTGGAAAGATTATCCTGCTCACCACTGGCCTGCTCGTCGTCAGAGTATCTCTCCACGCCTTCTTCCAGCTTGATTACGTCTTTATTTCCGCCAGCCTGGATTTTTTTACAGCTTACCGCAACCGTAGCAAGGGCTAAACATATCACTAATTTTTTCATATGGAAATTTATTTTTTCAAGTTTATATGAAACCCGCATTATCTGAAGCGGGCTACACTTACATTTTAATTGCCCAAAATTAAGAAATCCTACATTTTACAGCAACATTTTTATACTGATTTTAGAATTATTTTTCCTTTTTTGGATTGTGTAAAAATAAGGTAATTTTGACCACCGTCTTTCAGATGGTATTTTTTCCTTATTTCTTCCGGTTTTAAAGGATAATTTTTAGAAATGATATTAAACTGGCCTTTTTTTGGAATCTGTTTAGCATCAATACTTTCCATTTCAAAAACACGCCCCGGGAAATCGTTGATCTTCTGATCTGAAGTATACAGATGGGTATTTTGATGAAGTTTTTTCAAGCCGAATTTTTTAGGAATTAAATTAAAAATCCCAGCTTTCAAAATAGAGTTATTCGGGATATAAATAAACTTTTCCGGTTCGCCGTATTCAGCTGCCTGATTTTCTTCTCCGAAATGAAATGTAAATACCGGTTCTCCGCTGTCCAGGTTTACGCAATTGCAGATAATTTCCCCCTGTTTTTCTTTCGATAAAAAGACCACCACTTCTTTGACATCGTTTTTGACGGCGATAATCTCAATCCTGAAAATACCGGGTAAAACGGAAATAAGATATTTTAAATCAATGAGCGGCGAGAGCTTGATGACCACTTCTTTTGAAAGGGAAAGTATTTTTTCCTGAATATCAATTACATTAGGCGACAGATCTTCCAATAAAAAAACTTTATTTTTGTTGTTGTCCCTTCTTGCCGGATCGAGATAAATTACATCAACAGTTTCCGTATTTTCCTTTAAGAACTTTTCCAGCTTCTGATTGATAAATTTTGCTTTTCTGCCTAAAATGCCCCAATTATGTTCAACAATTTGTAAAAGCTCATTGTTTTGCTCCACCAAAGTAATCTCTTGAAAATTTTTGGATAAATAATAAGCATCGATTCCGAAACCGCTGGTAAGGTCGATAAATTTCCCGCCTTGTAAAACTTCCGATTTGTAAAGCGCTGTTTTTTCGGAGGAAGATTGTTCTAAATTGAGCTGCGGCGGAAAAATAATATCTTCCTTTAATAAAAAAGGAAATTTCCTATGTGCCACCTGCTTTCCTTTGATCTGCTGAACGATTTCCTGCATGGAAACCTCAGGGAAAGGTGATTTTTTTAATAACAAGGCATGCAGATCTGTATTGAGATTTGCATTGATGTATTGTTGGATGTTTTGATCTATTATTTTATTAACCACAGATTACATGGATTTCAAAGATGTTTTGTGTTTATTTTTTTATCTTATACTTCTCTACTCAATTGTTCAGAAATTAAAGAGTGAGTGGGCGTTATTTTTAACCACAGATTTGCACGGATTTTCACAGATATTTGCGTTGATTTTTTTATATCTTTTCTGTATTCAGTTGATCAGAAATTAATGATTAGATGGGCATTATTTTACCACAGCTTTTCATAGATGATTGCGCTTAGATTTGATTAATCCAAAGTTCCATGTATTTTTCTGAATATGCTTTTATCAATATAATCGGTATTAAAATTTACTAAGATACCTAATTTTAAATCTGTTAGCTTTAAATAGGTCAGTAACTGCTGATGGTGGATATTATGGATTTCTGTGATGGCCTTTACTTCAATGATGACTTTATTTTCTACGATAATATCCGCAATAAAACCGGAATCTAAAAAAGTATCTTTATATTTAATTTTCATGGGAAACTGAGATTTCACAAACAAACCATAACTTTGCAGTTCGTGACATAAGACATTCTCATAAACTTTTTCTAATAATCCGGGACCTAATTCATTATATACTGAAAATATTGCCTTTCTGACATAAAAACTTATCTCATTTTCTTTCATCTTAATATATTGTGTTTTTTATTTATACTATTTGCGTAATCTGTGAGAATCCGTGAAAATCTGTGGTTAAAATTAATCACATTTTTTTTACAATAATCCGTGGGAAATCACTCAAACATTTCAGCCCAACGCACAGGTTTGATTTCTTTTTCATTGTACAATTCTTCCAAAGATTTTTTCACTTCCAGTTTGGGATAGAGATTTACACCGATCAACTTAATTTTTCCTTCTTCCACCCATTTTTGTTCCTCTACGGCATGTTCGTAGATTCTTTTTTGAATGGTTCCCTGTTGTAATAATTCCAAATAACCTCCGGCTTCTTCTATTTCTACAAAAAGTGCCCATGATTTCTCCGCGATCTGTTGGGTGATATCCTCAATGTAATAGCTCCCGTTTGAGGCGTCTTCAAAAACGTTGATGATGCTTTCGTAGGCTAAAACGATCTGCTGTTTAAAAGAGATCTCTTCCGAATTTTCGGTGTTCCGGTCTACCAGATAATTGTTGCTAAACACCGCATCGGCCCCTCCAATCATGGCTGAAGCCAATTCCAGGGTAGAACGGATCAGGTTATTTTCCTTATCGGAAACCGCCTTATTCCGAAGGGAAGTTTCGGCAAAAATGTAAGGAATTTCATCTAAGCCATATTCTTTGGAAAGTTGATTAAAAATGATCTTAAATGCCCTCAGCTTAGCCATTTCAAAAAAATAGTTGGGTCCGATCGCAATTCTGAATACCAATTTATTTAAAATTTCCGCACCATAAATTTCCACCAATTCTTTTGTTTTGGCCACGGCAATGCCGAGTTGCTGGTAAATCGCTGCGCCTGCATTCTGATGAAGCGAAATGTCTACACAAATGTTTCTTCTAAACTGTTTGGCCAATAATTCTTTCACCAGCTGATCATTAATTACCGCCTCCTTTTCATCAAAAACATCGATTAACGAAAAATACCGGTCTTCTTCTTTCGGGCTGATGTGTCCGGCCAGATCCGTATTATTTACAAAAATGGTTTTCTGCTCAAGGTTTTCCACATTCTGATCCAATAGGAACGCGAATACATCGTCTATCAGACTTTCGTGATAGTTTGCGACCAGATGGGTATTTTCCTCGATTTTAGGCAGGTTTACCAAAGGCTGTTCTACCGACTCATAAAAAGGTTTTACCTCGATCCCCTCAAGGTTTTCTTTTTTAAGAACGGAATAAATGTCGTCGGTCTTAAGCTGTTTCTTTACTAAATTTTCCCAGGCGTTGTATGACATGGTGTGTGGATTTTGAGTGGTGGGGCAATTGTGAATTGTGAATTTAACAAACAGGCTTATTGCTTATCCTGGTGAGATTGACAAGCACAGCGAATTGACAATTCACCATTCACCTTTTAATTATTTTTTCGCAATCTTCGTGCTGTCTACGACCAGGATAAAGATTTCCTCATTCGGTTTCTTCATAAAATAATTTTCACGGGCGTATTTCTCCTTTTCGGATTTATTGTTCATCAGTTTCTTATAAAACGCGTCATTTTTTTCATATTCGGTTTTATAATACTGAAGCTGTTCTTCGTATTTGTTAATTTCGCCGTTGAGTTCGTTGATAACGAGGAAAGAAGTTTTGTCAAAGAAAATCATCCAGACCAGAAACAGGCAGATCGTAATCGTATATTTATTCAAGATATATTTTTGAATAAGTTTAAAGGTTTCAGACTTAGGCTGAATGTCTCTGATCAGTTTATTTTCTTTCATGACTACTGTTTTCTCAACGAATTTTTAATAACGGTGGTTAGAAAATCTATGGCTACGGAATTCTGCCTCATATTCGGAATAATAAGATCCGCTTCGTTTTTGGATGGTTCGATAAATTCCAGGTGCATCGGTTTCAGGGTAGTCTGGTAACGGTGCAATACTTCGTTAAGATCTCTTCCTCTTTCCTGCGTATCCCTCCTGATCCTCCTGATCAGTCTTTCGTCGGAGTCGGCATGTACGAATACTTTAAGGTCAAATTCCTTCAACAGTTCCTTGTTGGTAAGTACCAGGATACCTTCGACAACCAGTACGTTTTTAGGTTCTACCGTCACATGGTCCCCGGTTCTGGAATGCGTTACAAAGCTGTAGATCGGTTGCTCGATCGGCTGATTGTTTTTTAATGCTTTTACGTGTTTGATCAGTAAGTCGAAATCGATGGATTTCGGATGGTCATAGTTCAGGGCTTCCCTTTCAACCAAGGTGAGGTTATGATTATCGTGATAGTAATTATCCTGTGAAAGAATGTTCATTCCCTCAATATCCAGCTGCTGGATAATTTTATCCACCACCGTAGTTTTGCCGGATCCTGTACCTCCCGCAATTCCTATTACAAGCATTATTTTAAAGTTCTTTATAGTTTGTACAAATATACTATTTTATTTAAAAGACGGAAGCAGGATGGAGGAAGATAGAAGTTTTTTACGGAAAAAATGAAATGCATGAATCTATCTGTAATTGAGTTTCATGTTGATTGGGCTGATTATTTGTAAAACGCGGGGTTCGCGAAGTTTTTTGAACAACTATTTCGCTTATTTCCGTTCGCAAGGGCACTTCATTCAGCAAATGAGCAGGTATCTGGAAAATTATAAAGATGCAGGCTTAAATTGATAGTTTAATTTAAACGCAGGGTTCGCGAAGCCTTTGAGGACAATTGTTGCGCTTATTTCCGTTCGCAAGGGCGCTTCGCTCAGCTAATGAGCAGAAGTCCGGATTTTTGCATTAGAATTAACTTTTATTGAGTTTGAATAAATTTTAAACACTTATTTTTTACCTTAAATTCTATAATATTTACTTTCTTTTTAGCGGAAAACTTCCGGCATCCATCTTCCCTCTTCCAGCCAGTACATCCGGATTATTTCGGGTTCCGTTAATGCCAACAGAAAATCCGGCGGTGATGCCGGACTGTTCTTATACGATTTCGCTTGTTAATTCCCTTGAAAGTAATTTTTCATGCATGGGCTTCAGAAGATCCAGTGAGCCTGTTTTCACGGTGCATTTGCCTTTGAAATGGACCAGTAAGGTGCATTGCTCCGCCTGTTCCAGGGTATGCTTGCAAATCTCGATTAAAGAATCGATTACATAATCGAAGGTATGTACATCATCGTTGTGCAATACTAGCTTATAGACTTCATCCGTATCATCCATCACGAGAACTTCCTCTTCGTATTTCCTTTTTGGGTCTTCGTAATCTTTTATATGGTTGTAAAACATTTTTATTTGTTTTTAAAACAGATTAAACCTCTCCTATTTTTTCTGCCAGATCATTGATGCTATTGGGTTCTTCATAAACCAACTCCACCAACTCCACACTTTTGTTATTCATTTTCAGAATTTTGAACTGGTAATTTTCAAGTTCAAACTCCTGGTTTTCCTCCGGAATATCTTCTAAGGCGTGAAGGATAAATCCTGCCAGGGTATTGTATTCGCTTTCTTCCGAAAGTGCAAGCCTTTTCGGTAAAAATTCATTAATCTCGTCCAATGGCTGCGTGGCCTGTACCCAATAGGTGTTATCTCCTATTTTATCTACAATTTTCTCTTCATCATCCTCTTCATCCTGGATTTCTCCTACAAGCTCTTCCAGAATATCTTCCAGGGTAATGATTCCTTCAGTTCCACCGAATTCATCGATCACAATAGCCAGATGCTGCTTCTTCTGCTGGAAAATCTTTAATAAGTCCGAAATCTTTTTACTTCCTACTACGAAGAAGGCATCCCTCATCAGCTCCTTCAGGTCATCATGATTCAGTTCACCCTTTCTTTTAACGAACTCCCTGATGATTTCTTTGGTATACAATATTCCGATTATATTATCAATAGAATCCATATACACCGGAATCCTGGAATACCCGCTGTCCATAATTTTATTGATAATTTCGTTAACATCTTCTTCAAAGTCGATAGACGTAATGTTCTGACGCGGGACCATGATCTGTTTGGCAGAATGATCTGTAAAATCAAAGGCGTTCTTAATGATCTCGTAGTTCTCTTCTTCAATTTCACCGCTGTCCGCACTCTGCTTTACCAACAGCTGAAGTTCCTCCGTAGAATGGATTTCATGCTCTGAGGCAGGATGGATTTTTACCAGTCTTAAAAAAGTATTGGACATTAAATTCATCAACCAGATAAAGGGCTTGAATACGGTATAGAAAACCCTTAAAGGGATAGCCGTCGCCATCGTTGTGGATTCCGATTTCCTGATCGCAATGGATTTAGGGATAAGCTCACCGAACACAATATGCATTACGGTGATCAGCACAAAGCTGGTGACCACCGAAATGGTGGTAATGGTAGTCTGAACCAATTCTATATTGAGGGAATGGAATATATTTTCCACTATATGATGCAGGGCACTTTCTCCTACCCAACCCAGGGCAAGGGAAGCCAATGTAATACCGAGCTGCGTGGCGGAAAGATATTCATCAAGATGCTTGATGATGTGTTCTGCCTGCTTTGCCATAGAGTTTCCCTCTGCAGCTTTTAACTGGATCTGTGAGTAACGAACTTTAACGATTGAAAATTCTGCGGCTACGAAGAAGCCATTAAGTAAAACAAGTAATACGGCCAGCAAAAGCCTGACTATGTCCGAGTCCATTTAGAAGTGATATAAATTTGTTGCTACAAATATATACAAAATAAAAATAACAAAAAAAGCATCGTGGTATACGATGCTTTAATATAAATACTATGGTAAAATAATTATTTATGAATTTTTCAAAGCTTCAGCTCCGGAAACGATCTCCAGGATCTCGTTGGTAATGGCTGCCTGTCTTGCTTTGTTGTAGAAAATAACCAGATCATTTTTCAATGCCTGGGCATTATCCGTTGCTTTATGCATGGCTGTCATTCTTGCCCCGTGTTCAGAAGCTACTGAATCAAGAACCGCTTTGAAAACCTGGGTCTTGATTGATTTAGGAATCAGGTTATCCAGGATTTCCGCTCTGCTTGGCTCGAAAATATAATCGGTTTCTATCTGAGGCTCCGTCGTTTCAGGCATAGAGATCGGAAGAAGCTGCTCGGTAGTTACTTCCTGGGTAGCTGCATTTACGAATTTATTGTAAATTAAATAAACTTCGTCGAACTTCCCTTCTCTGAAACTGTCCATTACAGCTTCAGCAACATGGGAAACAGCATCAAAGCTCAGCTTATCGTAGATCCCACTTTCGTTGGCATATACGGTACGGCTTCTTCTTACGGCATCAAAAGCTTTTTTACCGATAGAAAGCACTTCAACTTCGTATTGGGATTTATGCTGAAACTGTGCATTAAGCTCCTTAACGATGGATGAGTTAAAAGCTCCGGCAAGACCTCTGTTTGAAGTAATAGCGATGAAAAGCACTCTTTTTACTTCTCTTTTCTGAGCATAAACAGAAATCTGGTCAGGATCCGAACTTGAATTTACATTCTGGATCAGCTCCTGAAGTTTCTCAGAATAAGGTCTCAACATCACGATGGCGTCCTGTGCTTTTTTAAGTTTCGCAGCGGAAACCATTTTCATAGCACGGGTAATCTGCATCGTTGATGAAATTGACGTAATTCTGCCTCGTATTTCTTTTAAGTTTGCCATTATTTTGGTTCAAGGTTTAAGGTCTAAAGTTTAAGGTCTAAAACATTGAATTCTAAACCTTAAACATTGAAATTTTAGTTATATTTAGACGCTAAGTCGTTAGCTGCCTGCTTAAGAACGCTGGTGATGGAATCATCAATTTTCCCTGCTTTGATCGCTGCCATCGTATCAGGATGCTTAGATCTCAGGAACTCGATATATTCAGTCTGGAATTCTTTTACTTTTCTGATCGGAACGTTTCTCAATAAGTTCTCAGTTCCTGCGTAGATCATTGCTACCTGGCTGTCTACCGGAAGCGGAGAGTTAACAGGCTGCTTCAAAAGCTCCACGTTTCTTTCTCCTTTTGAGATAACGGCTAATGTAGAAGCATCAAGATCGGATCCGAATTTAGCGAACGCTTCCAATTCTTTGTACTGTGCCTGGTCTAATTTAAGCGTACCGGAAACTTTCTTCATGGATTTGATCTGAGCATTACCTCCTACCCTTGATACGGAGATCCCCACGTTAATTGCCGGACGGACCCCTGAGTTAAATAGATCAGACTCCAAGAAGATCTGTCCGTCTGTAATAGAGATTACGTTGGTCGGGATATACGCAGAAACGTCACCTGCCTGAGTTTCAATAATCGGAAGTGCCGTTAACGATCCTCCTCCTTTCACGATCGGCTTCAAAGATTCCGGTAAGTCGTTCATCTGGCTTGCAATCGTATCGTCAGCGATTACTTTTGCCGCTCTTTCCAATAATCTGGAGTGAAGATAGAAAACGTCCCCTGGATAAGCTTCACGACCCGGTGGTCTTCTCAATAGAAGGGAAAGCTCACGGTAAGCAACCGCCTGCTTGGACAAATCATCATAAACGATCAAAGCCGGTCTTCCGGTATCTCTGAAGAACTCCCCGATCGAAGCTCCTGCCATGGCAGAATATACCTGCATCGGAACCGGGTCTGAAGCATTCGCTGCAACGATTACCGTGTAAGCCAAAGCCCCTTTATCTGATAAAGTTTTAACGATTTGTGCTACGGTAGACGCTTTCTGCCCGATCGCAACATATATACAGTATACAGGCTGGCCTGCATCATAAAATTCTTTTTGGTTGATGATCGTATCGATCGCAACAGTGGTTTTACCGGTCTGTCTGTCACCAATGATCAGCTCTCTCTGTCCTCTTCCTACAGGGATCATAGAGTCGATCGCAACAATACCTGACTGTAAAGGTTCAGTTACCGGCTGTCTGTAGATAACCCCCGGAGCTTTTCTTTCCAACGGCATTTCGTATAAATCTCCTGTAATAGGACCTTTACCATCGATAGGGTTACCAAGAGTATCTACTACTCTTCCCAACATTCCTTCTCCTACTTTTATAGAAGAGATTCTGTTTGTTCTTCTTACAGTGTCTCCTTCTTTTACTAATTTACTTTCACCAAGTAAAGCAACACCAACGTTGTCTTCTTCAAGGTTCAGTACAATACCTTCTACATCACTAGAAAATTTCACCAACTCTCCGTATTGTACGTTTTCTAACCCGTATACACGAGCAATACCATCACCGATGGTTAAAACTGTACCTACTTCCTCAACGTTTGATTGAGTATCGAAGTTGGCCAATTGCTGTTTTAAGATCGCAGATACTTCTGCCGGATTTATTTCTGCCATTGTATGGTTGTTTTTTCTTATTTAAAATAATTTTTTTATCTTCCTATGCTAACGTTAAAACCATTTCTTGGTCTGTTACTTTGTTGGATAATGACTGTTGATGATTGACTTCCAGCTCCTAGTTTGCTTCGAAGGTTATCATTATTATATTTATTAATAAAAATATCCACCTTTTCATCATCAAGATCTCCGCTTTCATCAATAACATTGGATTTATATAAATTTTTAATGATATCCTTGTCGCTTAGATCAGTCAGTAATTCTTTTCCATTTTTCAAAAAACGAACGGTATTTATTATATTAGTCCAAGTACTTCTTTCATTTGGATAAAGGGGACGATTTTTTGGAGTTTCATAAGTGGTCCTTAAAATAGATATAATTTCATTTCCTTTTAAATCTGAAATCACTTCACCCGTACCCGTGTCTTCGACATTATATACTAACTTATCATCAATAAAAGCCTGTCCTTTTTTAATCTTAACTTTCTGTCCAAAAGATAAACAAGAAATCGCTAAAGCTAAACCAAATAAAACTTTTTTCATGGTTAATTGTGTTTTAATTATTAATTTAAGCTAAAATCTTTTTTAACCTGGTTGAGCTTTGATTTTACCGAAGCGTCGATCTGCTGATCTCCCACTCTTAAAATGTAGCCTCCTAAAATCTCAGGTTTTACATTAACCTGTAGATCGAAATTGTTCTTAAGGTTAACAAGATTGGATGTTTTTAAAATCTGCTCAATGTTCTCTTTGGAAAGTTGAGTGGCCGTCGTAAGGGTCACTCTTTGTACTCCATTGATGTCTTCTACTTTGTTGATAAACTCCTGAGCAATATTCTTCAACTGGTTTTCACGACCGTGCTTGATTACCAGAGTAATCAGGTTCTGTGAAGAAGCTGATAAGCCTTTAAAAATTTCGTTTGCTACTTCTACTTTCTTTTTAGAATCGATGTAAGGCGTCATGAAAAATTTGTTTAAGTCCGCAGACTCTTTCATAATCTTCACTACATCTTTCATTTCAGAAAATACAGTAGCCGTTTGACCTGACTCATTAGTGAAATCAAGTAAACCTTGTGCGTATCTTTTAGCTACTTTAGATGTAAGCATTCTTAGTTAAGGTTTGATTTGTTTAAATAATTCTGAACTAATTCGTTTTGAGCTTCGCTATTGTCTAACTTCTGCTTCAGGATAGATTCTGCAATATTTACAGACAAAACACCGATCTGAGTTTTGATATCTGCCATAGCAGCATTTTTCTCAGCATTGATGGTTTGCTTAGCCGCTTCAATCATTTTGTCCCCTTCTACTTTAGCAACATCTTTAGCTTCACCCACGATTTTATCTCTGATATCTCTTGCTTCTTTAAGGATAGCATCTCTTTCGATTTTAGCCTCACGAATAATTCTCTCGTTGTCCTCTTTTAAAGTTTCCATCTCTTTTCTTGCCAGTGTAGCCTGATTAAGAGCGTCAACAATAGAAGTTTCTCTATCATTAATAGATTTTAAAATAGGTTTCCAAGCGAATTTACCTAACAAGAATAACAATGCCAGAAAAATAACAGACTGGATAATAAATAATCCTGATGAAAACTGATGAATTAATTCCATTATATAAAAATGTATAAATAATTATTACTTTTTTTAAAATTAACATTGCTGCAGCCAACCGCTGCAACAATGTTTTTCTTTTTTTGGCTTATGATGCGAATAACGCAGCGAAAGCAACACCTTCAACTAGTGCAGCTGCAATAAGCATTGCAGTTTGGATCTTTCCAGATTGCTCAGGTTGTCTAGCGATAGCCTCAAGAGCAGCAGCTCCGATTTTACCAAGACCGATACCTACACCAAGTACGATAAGACCTGCACCAATAATTCTAGGGATTTCCATAATATATAATTTTAAAAAATTGTTTTATATTAATATTCTAAATTTCAAATTTTAGTGAGCAGCATGATGTTCGTGCTCATGTTCTTCTACAGCCATTCCAATAAATAAAGCGGACAACATTGTAAAGATATAGGCCTGTAAGAATGCTACTAATACTTCCAGTAAATAAATTACTAATGTTAAGAACGGGAATGCAACACCCGCGATCCAATTATTGAAGATATAAATAGATCCGATCAACGTCATTACAACAATGTGTCCTGCAGTCATGTTAGCAAAAAGTCGGATCATTAAAGCAAACGGTTTTGTAATGGTTCCTAATAATTCAATCGGCAACATGATGAACTTCATTGGAACAGGCACGCCTGGCATCCAAAAAATATGCTTCCAGTAATCTTTGTTCCCTGAGAACGTAGTTACAAGATAAGTAAGAATTGCAAGGAAAAACGTCATTGTAATATTACCGGTAACATTTATACCGAAAGGCATTAATCCTAATACGTTTAAGAATAAGATAAAGAAGAATACAGTTAACAAATAACCAATGTATCTTTTATATTTATGCCCAATATTTGGAATAGCAATTTCATCTCTTACGAATATTACTAAAGGTTCTAAAAATTTAGCAACTCCTGTAGGAACCTGAGACTTTTTGTAAGATCTTGCCATTCCTGTGAAAAGTAGAAACATTACAACTGCAACAAAGAAAATAATCAGCACACTTTTAGTAACCGAAAGATCTAAAGGCTTCTTATTTGTAGGATGCCCCTTTTCATCTAAATTTAAAGTTCCCGCTGCATCGGTCTTATAAACTTTCTCGTGATGTAATTTGTAATAAGATCCGTCAACTTCCGTAGTTTCTCCGTGCATAAACCCTTCTTTACTATTACTCATAAAGGCATGGAATCCGTTATCATAAAAAATAACAGGAAGCGGAAAACCGATGTGGTGACCTTCTTTATCTACCATCAATGTAAAGTCGTGTGCATCCAACAAGTGATGATCGATGTACTCTTTGTTTTCTTTAGTTACTCTGTCTTTTTCCGAAAGTTCCGTTTTGGCAGAACCTGCTTCGGCAGTAGCCTCACCGTGCTGTGCAGACACTAAGTTTAATACAAAAATACTGTAGAATAAAACTGCGAATTTCTTAAACATTGATAGGTTTTTTTCGTTGTGCAAAAATATAATATTTTTTCTAGTTTCAGCAATTAATTTTCCTGTTTTTTGTCATGATTGATCAGCATAATTGCATAGTATGTTAGCAAAGCTGTAAGGACAAAATATGGAATAATAAAATGGAACTTGTAATCCGGAACTGATTCAAAATTTAATTTCTTTCGGATTAAATACATAAGTCCAAATTTCAAAAGAATCAATCCAATAACAGATAATCCCAAAAATTGAGGAACGGTTTTATTGATTAAAACAACTAATGTAATCATCATCATAAACATAACGCTGAGGAAAAGATAAAACTTCACGATCACAATTTCATCCAGATGGAACACAAACTTCCACAGAGAGAAATGGATCAGGAAGGTTAAAAAAAACAGGACCGTTACCAGAATATTGGGATTGATTTTCATTTTAAAATGTATTTCCAGCCTAACAATCATTAGGCTGATTTTAATTTAATGGCAAAAATAGACTTTTTCTCCCGGATTTCATTACCATTTGATTTATATCATCCCTATAATTTATACCTTATATTATAATATTACGTGCCTAAGCGTTTTTAAATACTAAAAAATTCCTTATTTTTGCGCACCTATAATTTACAATAAATATGTTCAACAGTTTACAGGATAAATTAGATAAAGCGCTGCACAATATTTCAGGACGTGGAAAAATCACGGAAATCAACGTAGCGGAAACCGTAAAAGAGATCAGAAGAGCGTTGGTGGATGCCGACGTTAATTATAAAGTTGCAAAAGACCTTACCAAAAGAGTTCAGGATAAAGCACTTGGACAGGACGTTCTTACTTCCCTAACACCGGGCCAGCTGATGACGAAGATCGTTCACGACGAGCTGGTAGATCTGATGGGTGGTTCCCAGGAGGGCATCAACCTTTCCGGAAAACCATCGGTAATTCTTATTGCAGGGCTTCAGGGTTCCGGGAAGACGACTTTCTCCGGAAAATTAGCCAGCTATTTAAAAACAAAAAGAAATAAAAAGCCCCTTCTGGTTGCCTGTGACGTATACCGTCCGGCGGCAATCGATCAGCTGAAAGTATTGGGCGGCCAGATCGGCGTTCCGGTTTTCACAGAAGAAGGTTCTATGGATCCTTCAAGCATTTCACAGAATGCCATCGATTTTGCAAAATCAAATGGTCATGATGTCGTTATCGTCGATACGGCAGGACGTTTAGCAATCGATGAGCAGATGATGAATGAGATCAAAACCGTTCATACTACCATTAAACCAAACGAAACTTTATTCGTTGTGGATTCCATGACCGGTCAGGATGCCGTAAATACAGCCAAAGCCTTTAATGATACTTTAAATTTTGACGGGGTTGTTCTAACCAAATTGGATGGTGACACCCGTGGTGGAGCTGCACTGACGATTCGTTCCGTAGTGGAAAAGCCGATCAAGTTCATCTCTACCGGTGAAAAAATGGAAGCTTTGGACCTCTTCTACCCTGAAAGGATGGCCGACAGGATCCTGGGAATGGGAGACGTTGTTTCCCTGGTAGAAAGAGCGCAGGAGCAGTTTGATGAAGAAGAAGCTAAAAAACTTCACAAGAAAATCGCTAAAAACGAATTCGGTTTTGATGATTTCCTGAAGCAGATCAACCAGATCAAAAAGATGGGGAATATGAAAGACCTGATGGGAATGATCCCGGGCGTTGGAAAAGCGATCAAAGATGTAGAGATCAGCGATGATGCTTTTAAACATATCGAAGCAATTATCTACTCGATGACGCCCGAAGAAAGAAGAAAGCCTTCCATCATCAATACCCAGAGAAAAAACAGGATTGCCAAAGGTGCCGGAAGAAAAATCGAAGATGTCAACCAATTGATGAAGCAGTTCGACCAGATGGGCAAAATGATGAAGATGATGCAGGGCCCTCAGGGTAAACAGATGATGCAGATGATGAGCAAAATGCCGAATATGCCGGGTATGGGCGGAATGTTCGGAAAATAACACCAGGAAACAAATTAAAAAAATCTTATTATGGAAATTAATGAAAATCAAGGAAATTACAGCTACAATCAGGGAACGCCTTACAAATCTGAGAAAAAAGTAACTGCAGGAATTTTAGCAATTTTGCTAGGAGGATTTGGTGTACACAAATTTTATCTTGGATACACAAAAGCAGGTATTATTCAAATTCTTTTAAGCTTTTTATGTATTGGAGGATTAATAGGTTTAATTGAAGGCATTATGTACCTTACCAAATCTGACGAGGAATTCGACAGAACCTATGTTCAGAATCAGAAAGAATGGTTCTAAGCCCAATTGAAATAAAAAATAAATCCGGCTCAGTAATGGGCCGGATTTATTTGTCATGTTCAACAAAGATTATTTGTCAGATTTCTGAGCTTTAGCTTTGATGAAATAAGAGAAACCTACGTTTACCCCGAAAGTATTTACGTGTGTTTTAACATCGGTACCCATAAACGTTTCTTTGTTGGAAAACTGGTCATAAGAAACACCTAGGTTGATCCCTAACGACTGAGTAGCCATATAGGTTACTCCTCCTTTTACTCTCCATGCAAGACCGTCTGTAGTGGTCTCATCTGAGCTGGAAAGTCCCATAAAGTTTACCTCGCCTTTGTTTTTTACAGATGCATATCCGATACCTGCTCCTAAGAATGGTACAAATTTGCTATCATTAGAAAAATAGTAAGTCGCCGTAGGCATTACTGAGAAACTTGTAGTTGTAGATTTTGTTCCTTCGTACTTGGTTGTAGAGCTGGTAAGACCCAAATCGATCCCAACAGCCAATTTATCGATAACGAAGTATCCAACTGATGGCGTTAATGAAAACGTGCTTACTTTTGGCCCGTCTGCAGACTGGCCTTCAGCTTTTACCTTGGTTGTTACGTTATTGAATCCGAAACCGGTATTCCCACTGATTACCCAATCTCCTTTAGTCATTTGTGCATTATACAACCCGAAAAGTGCCACCGCACCTGCTAATAATAATTTTTTCATAAAAATTGATTTATTTAAAAAAGTTTAGTTTATTGTTGATTTATTTTGCGAAAACATATTTCACACTGAAAGAAACAGCAAACAGATTCAGACCAAAATTATAGTCTTTGATGTTTAACTGATCTTCATCTTTATACATAAGACTTCTATACCCGAACTCTCCTATCGTAGCTTCGACAGACCAGTTTTTATTAAGAAAATAATCGAGACCCGGCTTTACATTAATACCGATAGCGGTGTGTCTTCTGTCATTAGATAATGTCTGATAGCTTACATAGCCAGTCGGTTCATAAACATCAGTCACAAAAGCATCCTGCCGGAGCTTTCCGAATTCCATCGGAACCTGAAGCTGTCCGAAAAAGTATAATTTTTCTGATAATGTCCAGTATTTTCTTACAAATGGGGTTACTGTAACCGCATTTGTTTTTCCTGTATAGTCGATAAGAGAGATTAAAGGTCCGCTGTAAAGGGCTTGTGTGTAATTCAACTTACTGTAGGTATATCCCAGACCGGTACCTACGACCAGATTAGGCGCAACAAATATCCCTGCGGTCGGGATGATTTTGAAATTCTGCTGCGTTGTATTTTCGCTTTTGCTATTGTATTTATTGTAGTTTATTTCTCCCGAAACATATACGGTTCCTTGTTTAATCTGAGCATTTGAAAAGCTGTACAGCATGGCTGCACCGGCGATCAGTATTTTTTTCATGATGATTAGTTTAAAAATTACTAAGTGAAAAAAGCCCTGAGTTAAAAACTGAGGACTTTTTCATCTTATATGATTTGTTTATTACTTGGCAAAAACATATTTAACACCGAATGTTACAGTAGATAGGTTCAGACCGAAGCTATAGTTGTTGGTCGCATCACCATCTTTCGGCTTGAAGTTGTTGTATCCGAATTCTCCGATCGTTGCTTCGATAGACCAGTTTTTATTTAGGAAATAATCCAAACCTGGTTTTACCGTTACCCCGATCTGAGTGTATTTCGCTTCAGAAGAAGATGATGCAGTGCTTACGGAAGATCCGGAAGTAGTTACTGTTTTATTTTCAACTTCAGCTTTTCCAAACTGCATAGGTACAGCCAACTGACCGAAGATGTATAATTTATCTCCCAAAGTCCAGTATTTTCTTGCGAAAGGAGCTACTACAAATGCAGGCTGCTTTATTTCGTTGGTCGTTACAATAGTCGTTCCCGCTCCAATGAAATTGTTTACTACATTGGTGTTTTTTTGAGTCTGATACCCGATTCCTAAACCGATCGCAAAATTGTTACTTACAAAATATCCAACTGTAGGCAATACATTGAAATTTTCTGTTTTATTGTTACCGTTGTTTGTTTCTTCCTGAGAATAACCTACAGATCCTGATAAATAAGTAGTCCCTGCTGCAATCTGAGCGTTAGACAAACCGAAAAGTGCAATTGCACCCGCCATTAATACTTTCTTCATTTTTTAAAAATTTAATACTTTCTGACGGCAAATTTACAGTGATGGTGATGAATATTAAAATTTGTTAATGTGATTAATATCATCGGGAGATATTTCTAATTTTCGAGAATAAAATGTATCAAAATAGGTCAGTTTGTATTTTTTACAATTTTTAACCAAAAAAAGTTCCGATTCTGCAACCGGAACTTATTATATGTAATTTTTTATAATTTTATTTCAGGAAGAAATTCGCCCCGAAATTGATGGCACCGAAGTTAAAACGGTCATTCCTATTCCAGCGTGGGTCGGGCCCTGGTCCATAATTCTTGTATTTACTTCCGATATTCTGGAAACCTAAATACAGTTCTACATTCTTCATTTGGTAACCAACTCTTGGTGCAACATAAACACCGCTGTTGATATAGTTTTTGGTTGAGATGGCCGCTCCTAAATCCAGTCCCACAAAAAGAGGAACCTTATTAAAGGTATATTTCCCGGAAACGGCAAGAGGAATAAATCCAAAATCTTCCACGTTATCTTTTCCGAAAAAATGAGAATATCCCGTAGTGGCACCAATATCGAGACCCTTCGTAATATTCCACATATAAGCGGCATCAATTCCTAATGTTACACTTGCCGCATCCGCTGCATCTCCAAGAGGAGCACCGATATGGCCTCCCAGCCTGAAACCTTCCTGAGCCTGTGCAAGGCCACCGAAAAATGCAAAAGCACCTAACAATAATAGTTTTTTCATTTTAATAAGTTTAAGATTAGAATATCTGAATTGGTTTCAGAATTAAAAACAAAAAAGCGGTACAAAATCTGTACCGCTTTACTTTTTAACTAGGTAAACTCTTAATTTCCTCCGAATTTAAAACCTACTCCCACCTGAGCGAAACTGTTGGTAATCTTACCTCCGCTTCCGTCATTAGATAGATTGGAAACCCCGAAGCTGTATCGTGCATCAAAGAACAATCCATTTTCCAACATATATTCCACACCTACGAATGGGGCAATGTTCAGTTTCTTAATTTCATTTTTGATGTCTCTTTCTCCTTCTCCGTCTACACCATCAATCTCAACACCGATAGGAAGATTTGTTCCGATTACGGTTTTTTGTTTAGCTGAAAGGATAATTCCGAAATTAGTTCCCGCAGCTACAGAAAGGCCTTCCGTAATAAAATACTTTGCAGAAATGGGAACCAATAAAGTTCCGAAAGTGACCTTATTTTGAAATCCAAAATACATTCCGCTTCCATCAGTTTCTTCAATTTTTTCTTTTCCTCCCAATTGAGAATACAAAATTTCCGCCTGTACACCAAAATTATCGTCGAATTTATATTCTGCCATACCACCAATATAGAATGTGTATTTAGGATCCATTTTCCTTTCATTTAAGTCATCCTGCTTATCATCAATTTTAATGGTAGACATAGCGAAACCGGCCTTAGGTCCGAATCTGAATTCCTGAGCTTGTGCGCTCAATCCCATAACAGCGACTGCTGCCAAAAGTAATATTTTCTTCATGATTGAATAGTTTTTTTATTATTCGATGGCAAAAATAGCATTTTTTTTCAAATATCAAAATAATTGTCTGTTTTTGTGGTACAAAAAAAGCAGAACCTTTTTCAGTCCTGCTTCCCTTTGTTATTTCTAAATATTAATCGTTTCTGTGGCGTTTTTCTTCATCGTTGTAGGCAAGAATGATCTTTCTGACCACCGGATGGCGCACCACATCTTCTTCGGTAAGATGTACAAATCCTATCTCCTTCACATCTTTTAAGATCCTCATTGCCTCTTTTAGCCCGGACTGCTGCTTCGGCGGCAGATCTACCTGACTTGGATCGCCGGTGATGATAAACTTGGCATTCATCCCCATTCTCGTCAGGAACATTTTCATCTGGGAATGGGTTGTATTCTGTGCTTCATCCAGGATAACGAAAGCATCATCCAGCGTACGTCCTCTCATAAAGGCAAGAGGAGCCACTTCGATTACCTTTTTCTCAATAAAACCTTCCAGCTTTTCATGCGGGATCATATCGCGAAGGGCATCGTAAAGAGGCTGTAAATACGGATCCAGTTTTTCCTTAAGATCGCCCGGTAAAAATCCTAGACTTTCCCCTGCTTCTACCGCAGGCCTTGTCAGGACAATTCTCTTCACCGTTTTGTCTCTGAGTGCTTTCGCAGCCAAAGCCACGCTGGTGTAGGTCTTCCCGGTTCCTGCAGGCCCGATGGCAAAAACCATGTCTTTTTTCTCGGTTTCCTTCACCAGCTTCTTAAGGTTGGTCGTTTTCGCCTTGATAACCTTTCCGTTCACTCCTTTCACAATGATGTCCTGGTCAAAAACAAGCTGTTTCTCGTTTTCGTCTTTAATATTCAGGATATTTTCTACATCTTTCAGATTGATGGAATTGTTTTTTGAAATAAAATTGACGATATCATCAAGCTTTTTCCTGAATATATCCAGAGCTTCCTGGTTCCCCATCGCAAAAATAAAATGGTCCCTGCCGGTGATTTTAAGGGTCGGAAAAGTTGATTTGATTAGATTGAAATATTGGTTGTTCACCCCATAGAAGATCTTTGCATCGATGTCTTCCAGATCATATGTTAATTCAAACATGCAGTCGTAGTATTAATTTTAGATTTTAAATGTAATGCTTTTTTTGAAAACTTATATCAAATTCTTTTCCATTATTTACCGGGCTTTCCTTTTATTTTGAATAAATTTGCATGACGATCACTTATCACCACTCCATGCCAATCATTACCCTTACTTCAGATTTCGGAAATTTGGATTACAGAGCCGCCGCTGTAAAAGGCAGCATTCTTTCTCTGAACCAGGAGGTTAATATTATTGACATTACCCACGATATCCAGGCTTTTAACCTGATACAGACTTCTTACATTGTAAGAAATGCCTATAAACATTTTCCGAAAGGAACCATCCATATTATTTCCGTAGACAGCTTTCACAACAGATCCAGAAAAAATATCATTTATAAATCCGACGGACATTACTTTTTGGCAGCGGACAACGGCGTCCTGAGCCTGATTTTCTTTGACATAAAGCCTGAGGCGATCTATGAAATAACGCTGAACAACCGTTTCGACGACATCGTAAATTTTACGTCTACGGATATTTTTGTTCCTGCAGCAGTGCATCTCGCCAACAGCGGGCTTCCTGAAGTGATCGGCCGCAAAATAGATGCTGCCAAGCTGCTGCTGTTTCCCAAACCGGTGTATAATGAATCTGAAAAAATGATTATCGGAGAGGTTACCTACATTGATAATTTCGGAAATATAATCTCAAATATTAATAAAGATTTTTTTGAAACCATCAGTAAAGGATACGAAAATTTCACTATAAAATTCAGAAACCTGGCACTTTCGAGAGTCTTTTCAAACCATACGGAAGTAGTTTCAGACTGGGATAGGGAAACCGAGTTTCACGGGCAGTCTGCGGCGATCTTCAATGACAGTCAGCTTTTGGAGCTTACCATCTACAAAGGCAATAAAAAAAACGGGGCCAAATCCCTGTTCGGCATGAATGTAGGCGAGAATATTTACATCGAATTTTTCTAAAATTTAATATTTCATAAAAAAATCGATTTTTTTTATATATTTGTCAAAATCTAAAAATTAAAAATGGCAGAATACAAATTATTGCTTCCTTCCATGGGAGAAGGTGTTATGGAAGCGACAATTATCACCTGGCTGTTCAGCGAAGGCGATACTGTAAAAGAGGATGATTCCGTAGTAGAAATCGCAACCGACAAAGTAGATTCAGACGTTCCGACACCGGTTTCGGGGAAAATCGTAAAGATCCTGAAACAAAAGGACGAGGTTGCAAAAGTGGGTGAAGCCATTGCTGTTTTAGAAATTGAAGGAGAAGGCGGAAACACGGTTTCGGAAGAGGCTCCGGCAGAAACTCCTGCTGCAGCTCCGGATGCGGAAATATTGAAAACCATTGAAGAACCTTTAAAAACAGCAGCCTCTGCTGAGTTTTCGGGAGATTTGTACCTTTCTCCCCTGGTAAAATCAATCGCACAACAGGAAAATATTTCCGAATCTGAACTGAAATCCATTACAGGAAGCGGTCTGGAAGGAAGAATTACAAAAGAAGATATTTTAGCTTACGTTAAAAACAGAAGCAGCCAACCTGCTTCGCAAGCGACTCCGGTACAACAGGCAGCACCTGCGCAACAGCCTGTACAGACTTCTGCTCCTGCGGCAACCATTACCGCTGGTGCCGGTGATGAGATCATCCCGATGGACAGAATGAGGAAGATTATCGCTGAAAACATGGTTAAAGCTAAGCAGATTGCCCCGCACGTTACTTCTTTCATCGAAACCGACGTTACCAATGTAGTAAGATGGAGAAATAAGAACAAAGCAGTTTTTGAAAAGCGTGAAGGCGAAAAGCTGACGTTCATGCCGATTTTCGTGAAAGCAGTTGTTAAAGCGATTCAGGATTTCCCAATGATCAATGTTTCTATCAGTGGTGAAAACATCATCAAAAAGAAAAACATCAATATCGGGATGGCTACTGCTCTTCCAGATGGAAACCTGATTGTTCCTGTTATTAAAAATGCCGATCAGCTGTCCCTTTCAGGATTGGCAAAAGCAATCAACGATTTAGCGTACAGAGCAAGAAACAAAAAATTAAGACCTGAAGATACTCAAGGTGCAACATATACAATTTCTAACGTAGGAAGCTTCGGAAACTTAATGGGTACTCCGATTATTCCTCAGCCGCAGGTGGCCATTTTAGCCATCGGTGCCATCGTTAAAAAACCGGCTGTCCTGGAAACTCCGGATGGAGACGTTATTGCCATCCGAAACCTGATGTTTATGTCCCATTCTTATGACCACAGGGTGGTAGATGGTTCTTTAGGCGGAATGATGCTGAAGCATGTTCACGATTACCTTGAAAACTGGGATCTTAACACGGAAATATAAATTATAAGCAATCGTAAAGACTTATTTTTACCTTGTTTGAAAACATAAACCTTCGGATTTTCCGGAGGTTTTTTTATTTGAGGTACGGCAAAATAACTTTATCTTTAAACCAAACGATTCATCAAATGGAACTTGATTTCAGAAAACTGAATGCCACTAAACTTTTTGATTTCTCCAAAGAACAGGAACAACTCATTTTCAAAATGTATGACAAATTATTCGGAATATATGATATTTCAGTCATTGCTGTTGAAAAATCTCCTTTTCATATTTTCAATTCCGGTGAGGAAAATTCTTTATTCAGTCCGAAAATATGTTATTTCATAACGGATAAAAATAAAGAAAATCCGTTCTATCTTTTTATTGTCAGCAAAATCGGCACTACGGCAAGAGGCGCCCGTACGAAGGCTTCTTATGATAGCCTGCAAATCTGGGGTATGAAAATACTGGATGAAGATTATGGCTTTATACCGGTCAACAAAAAGAAATGGGCGGACAAAATAGCCGGTATTTTTACCCAATTCAATATAAATTTCAGTGATAGGGAATTCAATAATTTTTATGTATTGGCCAGTGATCGGTTTAAGAAAGATGCTTTTTTGAATGAAAGCCGTAAAGAAACCATCAGAGCATATCCCGATGAAGATTTTAAACTTGAAATCAGAAACAATATCCTCAATTTCGGATTACCTAAAAATCTCACTGTAGATAATGCCTTGCATGTAGCCGAATTTTTGAAAAATTTATAATCCGGATTTCCCACAGACCATACAGATGATGGCGCTGCTTATATAGGCTGATCCAGCTTATTTACTTTATCAAACTTTTGCTTTTAAACAATTTTTTTACGTATTTTTATTTATGACCTTCAAATGTACCGAATGCTAAAAATCCTGGCCCTGATCAGAAGATCCATTAAAAAATCCTTCGACAATATCCGGAACGAACAGCTGAAGAACAACCTTCTTCAGGCCGTTCCCTTTTGGATAGGTTCGGTCATTACCGGATTTATGGCGGTAATGTATGCCAAGATCTTTGCCTGGGGTGAAAATCTTCTGCATTTTATTCTGAACTGGCATTTGTGGATGATCTTTATTATTGCCCCTATGGGATTTGTACTCTCCTGGTGGCTGGTGAAGGAATTCGCGCCCAATGCAAAAGGAAGCGGAATCCCTCAGGTGATGGCAGCGGTAGAGCTGGCTAATCCAAAAGAGCACCGGACCATCAGGAATTTATTAAGCGTAAAGATCATTGTTTTCAAAATCCTTTCCTCCCTTGTGCTGGTGATCGGCGGAGGAGCCGTTGGGCGCGAAGGCCCTACGATCCAGATCGCAGGATCGGTTTTCCGGAAAGTGAATGAATATCTTCCTGCCTGGTGGCCCAAAATATCCAAGAAGAACATGATCATGACAGGTGCAGCTGCCGGACTTGCGGCTGCATTCAATACGCCTCTCGGAGGAATTGTATTTGCCGTTGAGGAGCTTTCGAAGACGCATATCAATTACTTTAAAACGGCATTGTTTACGGCGGTCATTATCGCAGGCTTAACAGCCCAGACCCTGGCTGGATCTTACCTTTACCTGGGATATCCTAAAACCAACGACGTCTCACTGATGGTTATGTTCCCTATCATGCTGGTAGCCGGAACAGCCGGAATTTTAGCCAGTCAGCTTTCCGTCATCATGCTGAAAATAACGGCATGGAAAAAGAAAAAGTTAAAGACCGACAGGGCTCACATTGTTTTCCTTATTATTTCCGCTTTGCTCATTGCATCGGTTGCGTTCTTTATCAACCGGGAAATTTTAGGGTCCGGCAAGGAGATTATGGAGCGGGTGCTGTTTACTTCGGAAAAACATGAAGACTGGTATGTTCCCGTTTTAAGGATGTTGGGCCCTGCCCTTTCCTTTACTTCCGGCGGTGCGGGAGGAATTTTTGCTCCTGCTTTAACGGCGGGGGCCAGCATCGGCTCCGTAATTTCAGGATTTATTCATTTAAGCCAGAACGAAACAAACGTCGTTGTATTAGCAGGAATGGTTGCTTTTTTAACGGGAATTACCAGAGCGCCTTTTACATCAGCTATTATTGTACTGGAAATGACCGACCGGCATTCTTTGATTTTTCATTTAATGCTGGCGGGAATGGTGTCATCAATTGTTTCTATTTTGGTAAGCCGGCATTCTTTATATGATTTAATTAAGATAAATTTTCTCACCGAAATAAGAAATAAAGAAAATTAGTGCTTTATCGCCTTTTTATTTCTGTTAATATTTAAAGTTTCTTTAAAGCATCTATAAAACCATAAAACATTAAATGTAAATTATTGATATTTTGACTGTTATATTTTTTTTATTATATTTGATTTCAACAAAATATTAATAATTATGCGAACAAAATTACTTTATGCAGTACTTCTGGCTCTGCCGCTACCAGGTTTTAGTCAGGTTATTCTCAGCGAAAATTTTAATGGTACAACAATTCCTTCCACATGGGTAGTACAGCAGTCAAATCCCAATGAGACCTGGAAAGTCTCATCCGTTTCATCCGGCAGTGTCGCTTCGGTGGATTATGATGATACTCCGGGACAGCAAAACGAATGGCTGATCTCTCCCTCTGTGAATCTCGGAAATGCTACTTACTATTACCTCAAATTCAAAGCCGGTCTAAGTTATTACTGGTCCGTAGATCCTAATAATAATTACGATGCTTTTGTAAAAATTTCTACCGATAACGGGGTTACATGGAATCAGATCTGGTCTGAAACGAATTTGGGAACTTTTTCCAATTATGTTATGAATTCCGTAATGATCGACATCAGTGCATACAAAAACAATCCGAATGTAAAAGTTGCCTTCCAGTATGTGGGGAATGATGGTGCCGCTCTTTACATTGATGATTTTTCAGTGGAGGCTTCAAATTCCGCTCAGCTTAATTACTGCGGACCTTTAACTTTTGAGGACGGCTTTGGAGGCGAAGGGGATGAACCGATCACACTCGTTAATTTTTCAGGAATAAATAATGCAACCGATTCTGATCCGTATGTAGGAGATTACCATCAATTCTTCTTATCCCAGACCGCTACTGTAACAGCCGGCCAGTCGTATAATATTACCCTGAAGGGAAATACGGGTGGAAATTACGAAAACAGTTTTGCCGTATTCATCGACTGGAATCAGAACGGCGTTCTCAATGATCCCGGCGAAGTTTACCCCGTTACGCAAACCATTACCGCATCAACCGGGGAAGATGCTACTCAGGCAGTGCAGTCCATCGCTGTTCCCGCAACCGCACTTACGGGAAGTACAAGAATGCGTGTGAAAAAGATCTACGGGACTGTTGATGATGATCCCGATCTTACGGATCCTTGTACAGGTTCCGATTACGGACAGGCAGAAGATTACACGGTAAACGTCGTATCATCTTCTTTGGCTGTAGATGAAATTAATAAAAAAGATTCCGTATTCAGGATATATCCTAATCCTACAAGTGATATTTTAAATTTTGAATCTAAAGCAAAGGTAAAATCAGTAACTATCGCTGATATGTCAGGTAGAAATGTAATCGCCTCAGGTGTTAATCAGAATACATTCAATATCAGTTTATCAACATTACCTGCAGGAACATATATTGTAACGGCACAGACAGAAAGCGGTGTACAATCAACGAAAGTTATTAAAAAATAAACCTGAAATAGCAATATTTAAAAGACCTGTAATTTGTATTGCAGGTCTTTTTTAGTGCAGAAAATAAATTAATTTTTTCTGAGCATGATCTGAAGGTCTTTCATCGCATCCAGTACGTTTTCTCCAGCCTGGTAATCGGTCATTTTAATCACCAGTTTGTCAACTTCAGGTTTAGAATTCCGAATCCGGTCAGTTATGATGTTTAGGTAACAGACATTGTTACTCCGGAATGAAATTTTATGGAACTCAACCACCTTACCAAGGTCCCAGAAATCACCTTCTTCCACGACGCTCCCCTTTTTATTAATGGAATTGATTCTCAGCAAATCTCCTTTAAATTCAGCCTGAAGCTTTTCCCAGCTGATATTCCGGTGGACTCCGAATTTGTTGATGGCACTGACGATAATTTTTTTTGCTTCTTCCGCACTGGAATATTTTCCTAAAACATCGATTTTTCCGCTACTGTAAGTAATCCTGTAAATATCGGATTTACTGATGGAATGAAGCGGCCCTTCGGGATTGTCGGATTCTTTGTAGATAATTACAGAAGGGTTTACTTCCATAACTTTCGCATCTACCTGATCTCCATTTTTCATTGAGATTTTATCCTGACCGAAGCAGAATGCACCCATGCATAAAAGCGGTAACAGATAATTTTTGTATTTCATGGCTATTATTTATTAGTGATTTACTGAACAACGAAAATACGATAAATAACAAATAAAAACTTGTATAGTTCATAAATTTGCCCTAATTTTGCACCTCGAAATAATTAACAAATTCATTTAACATTATGAACAATTACGAAACTGTTTTCATTTTAACTCCCGTTCTATCTGAAGCTCAGGTGGAGGAAGCAGTGAACAAGTATGTAGATCTTATCAAAGAAAAGAACTGCGAAATCGTTGCTAAAGAAAACTGGGGATTAAAAAAATTAGCTTATCCGATCCAATTGAAAAAGAACGGATTCTACACTTTAGTCGAATTTAAAGGTGAAGGTTCTGTAGTAGCTGATCTTGAATTGGCATTCAAGCGTGACGAAAGAGTAATCCGTTACCTGACTACAAAACTTGACAAGCATGCTGTAGACTACGCTGTAACAAGAAGAGCTAAAGTAAAAGCTGCTAGAGCTTAATTATCAACCCTATTTTTTAAAAAAGACAAGACATGGCAATAGACGAAATGGCTAAACAAGCCTCAGCTGGAGGAGAATCTGAAGTAAAATTCCTTACTCCGCTTGATATCAATACAAAATCTGAAAAGAAATATTGTAGATTCAAAAAATACGGAATTAAGCACGTAGATTACAAAGATGCTGATTTCTTATTACAATTCGTAAACGAGCAAGGTAAGATCTTACCAAGAAGATATACCGGAACTTCTTTAAAATATCAGAGAAAAGTTTCTGCTGCAATCAAAAGAGCAAGACACTTAGCATTACTACCATACGTAGCTGACTTATTAAAGTAAAAAATATTACAATCAGCCATTAGCCTTGTGCTTTTGGCTTTTTGTTGCTGAATACATCATTAATTCTAACTTGATTTTAGACTTCTAAAATCTAAAAAAGGACAACAACAATGGACATTATCCTAAAAAAAGACGTAGAAAACTTAGGTCTTGAATTCGACACCGTAAGCGTAAAGCCTGGTTATGCCAGAAACTTCTTAATCCCTCAAGGATATGCGCTTTTAGCAACTCCTAAAAACAAAGCAGCTCTTGAAGCTACGCTGGAAGCAAGAAAAGAAGAAGAAGCTAAATTAATCGCTGCTGCAAACGCGGTAGTAGAGCAATTGAAGAAAACTTCTGTTACAATTCCTGCAAAAGTAGGTTCAGGTGATAAATTATTCGGATCGATCAACAATGCAGATCTTTCTGCCGCTTTAGAAAAAGCAGGTGTATCTGTAGAGAAAAAATACATCAAAATTCCTGGGAACACGATCAAGAGAACAGGTAAAGTTACCGCTAACATCAGATTACACAGAAATGTTGAATACAACTTTGAATTCGACATCGTATCTGACGCTCCGGTAGAAGCTCCGAAAGCAGCTCCTGCTAAAAAGGAAGAAACTTCTTCTGAAGAAGCTTAATAATACTTTTAAGAGTATTTTACATATCATGCTGTCTCCTTTGAGGCAGCATTTTTTATTTAATCCCATTTCTTGGATTGATAAATAATGGGCATACGGTACAGAATACAATCCCAAAGACACCCAATAAAAATCCCATCCCCATCTGTGCGTGGATTCACTGATCTTTTCAATATTTTTGGCTCATCATTTTTTACAGAATTATTTTGCTTTTGTTTAAAAAAGCAAAAGTTTAATTAAAATAATACTGATTTAAAATGAATTAATAAAATATAATGAATTATGAGGAAAATTTATCTATCGGGTATTTTCGTTTTCGGAAGCATGGCCTTTGTGCAGGCTCAGTATGAAAAAAATGTGGGAATCAATACGGCGACTCCTACCGCCACCCTACATCTTAAAGGGAAGGGTTCTACCAATGCCACACAAAGCCTGAAGATCGAAAATTCAGCAGGAACCAACCTTATTACCATCAATGACGACGGGACAGCTTCAGGTACTTTCCTTTCCGGTATCGGAGGAAGCAACGGGAAAAATGCCCTGGTAAAAACCACAGCAGAATCTGCAGGAGGCAATTGTACAACGGGAGGTATGAAAATTGAAAGCGGTACCGATAACAATAGTAACGGAATTCTGGATGCTTCCGAAATTACAGACACCCGCTATGTATGCAACGGAACCAACGGGCAGGGCTTCTCCAACGGATCCGCAGGCGCCCAGATCTACCTCACGTCTTCCGCTTCCCCTTATGCACCGCAACCTCCAAAAACCATGACAGGAGATATAAGCATAACGGATAACGGAGTTACTGCGATAGCAGATAATGCCGTAACGACAACAAAACTGGCTGCCCAGTCTGTAAGCATCGGAAAAATTTCGGCTACAGGGACGCCCGGTTCTGCCACTTTCCTCAGGGGAGACGGGACCTGGGCTGCAGCGGGAGGAGGAAGCTCACTGCCCAGCCAGACCAATAATGCCGGAAAATTCCTTACCACAGACGGCTCAAACCTTTCCTGGGGAAATGTAAGCGGATCAAGCACGCCATTCAAGAAGATTACTCTGGCCGTAGGCAATAATAATTACACGGTAACTATGGCAGATTTAGGAGGCATCCTGCTTTTCGACTGGGCTGCCATACAGGGAAATACTTCTGCCAGCATTTTCCTTACCTTACCTGCACCTGCTACGGCAGGTTACGGAGCAAAATTCAGAATTTCCTATACCTCTTTTCAGGGCGGTACCAACTGGGCGTCGAGTGCCAGAACACCTTCAGGATCCCTGTATGCAGGAAACTCCGTAGTAGGAGCAAATACTTATGCTTCGGTATACTTTACTTCAGAGTTTTTCTGTGACGGCACCAATTGGTATGAAATTCCTCAGACATAAGTAATAAAGCTTTGATTATAATTTAATAAAAAAGCCGGGAAAATTTCCCGGCTTTATTTATGATCTTGGAGTCCATGTATTAAAAAACTCTTTTACTTTGTCAAGGCTGTAACCTTTTCCTTCTTCCAGGACATCACTCTGCTGCACATGGATCATTTTTCCGTTCTGATCTAGAATAATGAATACCGGATAGCCAAATTGATCTCCGGGATTTCCGTATTTCGCGAAAATCTTTTCATTTTTATTTTCCGGAGAATAGTTCAGGTGATAATATTCATAATTCTCATCCACGATCTTCTTCAGCTCAGGCGTTGTCTGCACATACTGATTGAATCTCAGGCACCAGATGCACCAGTTCCCGCCGGCCTGGATCATAATGTTCTTTTTGTCCTTTTTCGCTTTTGCGATCAGATTCTGTATATCCTTCTCGGCATCTGCATTCGGATCGTAAGGTTTCGGAAGCTTTGCTTTTTCTTCGGCTGCCTTTTTCTTTGCTTCAAGCTCTGCGTGTTCGGTTTTTACCAACAGTGCATTATCCTTTGGCTTCTCTTTGATTTTATCTTTTAACTCCTGGGAAAATACAACCAGGCTTAATCCCAGAAAAGCGGTTACCATTAATTTTTTCATAGCATAAAAATAAAAAAATAATACTTATTGGCAGCAAAAATAGAACCATAATTTTTTTATGCGTAAATTTGTCTGTTTTATGAATTTTCTTATTAAAATATTAAATCTCATCTCTAAGCTTCCGCTGAAAGTTTTATACCTATTTTCAGATGTTATTTTCTTTCTGAATTATTATATTGTATCGTACAGAGAAAATGTTATCACCCAGAATTTAAAAAATTCTTTTCCTGAAAAACAGGATGGAGAAATAAGGCAGATCAAAAAAAAATTCTACCGGAATTTTTCAGATTATCTGGTGGAAACCGTAAAGTCATTCAGCATTTCCGAAACAGAATCCCGCGTAAGGATGCAGCATATCAACCAGCAGGTATTCCATGATGCCAAAGCAGAAGGCAAAAATGTAATCATGCTCGCCGGACACGTTTTCAATTGGGAATGGATCAATGCAATGGCCAGATTTATCCCACAGGACCACTGCCATCCTGTATATCGCAAAGTAAACAATGATTTCTGGGAAAATCAGATGAGGAAAGTCCGAAGCCGGTTTGGGAATGAACCTCTGGAAGCCAACGAAGTTATTTTAAATATTTTCAGATCGAAAAACGACGGAAACTCCGCTTATATGTTCGTTGCAGATCAGACACCTCATTTTTCTCACATAACCTACGGACTGGAATTTTTAAACCAGAGAACACCTGCCTTTATCGGATACGACAAGCTGGCAACCAGAATGGACCTCGCTTTCATCTATTGCGAGATGAAGAAGGTGAAACGCGGATATTACCAGGTTAATTATCACCGGATTTATCCCGACGGCGAAAAATTTACAGAGAATGAAGTGGTAAAAAAATTCCATAAGCTTCTGGAAAATACCTTGCATAAACGTCCTGATAATTACCTTTGGTCACACCGCAAATGGAAATACCAGGACTCTATTAAAAAATTTGATTCAGAAAAAATATAGCCTTCCTCATGTCAAAAAAATTAGCAGTTGCCATTCTCAACTGGAATGGAAAAAACTGGCTCGAAAAATTCCTGCCGGATGTAATACGGTTTTCCACTGATGCAGAGGTGTATGTGATCGATAATTGCTCGACTGATGATTCTGTGACATACCTAATAGAAAACTTTCCCTCTGTCAAGGTCATTAAAAACGACAAAAACTACGGTTTTGCAGGTGGCTATAATGAAGGACTGAAACATATCGGCAACGAATTATACTGCCTTCTGAACTCCGATGTAGAAGTTACAGAGGGTTGGATAGATCCTGTTTTAGACCTCTTTGAAAGAGATCTGTCTATTGCAGCCATTCAGCCTAAAATTTTAGCCTATGACCGCAGAACTTATTTTGAATTTGCCGGAGCAGCTGGCGGACTGATCGACAATATTGGTTATCCGTACTGCAGAGGAAGGATATTTGATGATATTGAAGAGGATAAAGGCCAGTATGATGATGAGACCGAAATTTTTTGGGCGTCGGGATGTTGCTTTTTTATCCGTTCGAAAGATTTCTGGGATCAGAACGGGTTTGATGAGCGGTTTTTTGCCCATCAGGAAGAAATCGATCTGTGCTGGCGACTAATTAACTCGGGAAAAAAGATCTTCTACACCTGGAAATCAAAAGTATACCACGTAGGCGGCGGAACGTTGAACAAGCAGAGCCCAAGGAAAACGTTCCTGAATATCCGGAATAATCTCTCCATGATCTTAAAGAACGTACCTTTCCCACAATTGATCGGCATTCTTTTTCTGAGGCTCTGTCTGGATGGTATTGCCGGAGTTTATTTTGGAATAAAGCTCGGCTTTCCTCATTTCGTGGCTGTCTTAAAAGCGCATTTCAGTTTTTACGGATATGCAGCTGGAAACTGGAAACGTAGACAGAAATATCAGAAAACCCATTTTTACCAGACAGAATGGCTAATTTTTAAACATTTTTTGGGAAGAAAATAATTTAATTTTAATTAAAAATTACGACAATGGATTTTTGTGCAATTGATTTCGAAACGGCAACACACGAGAGAAATTCTGCGTGTGAACTGGGGGTATGTATTGTACAAGACTCTAAGATTGTCGAAACAAAAACCTGGCTCATCAAGCCACCGAGTTTTCCGTATTTCAGTCCGTTTAATGTAGATGTTCACGGAATTATCCCTGACGATGTAAAAGATGCGCCTACTTTCGATGAGATTTGGTACGAGGTCGAAGAAATGATGTACGGAACTTTAATGATTGCCCACAATGCCGGCTTTGATGCAGGAGTTTTGCGAGGCTGCCTTAATCACTACGGAATGTTTACGCCGAAGCTAAACTATCTTTGCAGCATCCAACTGGCTAAAAAATCATGGAATTACCTTCCTAAATACGGGCTAAAACCTTTAGCCGAATATCATCAGATCAGTTTTAATCATCACCGTGCAGGTGCCGATGCAGAGGTATGTGCGAAGATATCTCTGCTTGCTTTCGAAAAGCTGTTTTTAACCACTAATGAGGAAATAGCGGATTGTATGAAACTGAAAATTAAAAAACTCTGACTTTTGGCTTTTAATTTGATCAGAAAATATAATAAAAATCGAAATCGATTTCAGTTAATTTGTATACTGTCAGATCGTGGGTTTACATAAAATAACTGGGGGTTTGGCTAAGAACAATTTTTAACTTACAACACTGACAGGCTATAGCCCGATTTAATAGATTTCTTTAATTACTCAAAACTTCAGACAGAAGATTAAACTTTGGAATATCGATTTCAAAATTTTCCTGGGTATCCATATTTCTTACCAGGTATTTTCCGCTCATGTTCCCTACACCGGACCGAAGCATCACATTGGAAAAATACGTGAAATTTTCGCCGTTTGTGATCTCCGGGGTAAGTCCAATAACGCCATCACCGGTAATTTCCGTATATCCAAAGCCAACGTCGAAGATCAGCCATTTTCTTTTTAGCACCTTAATCGGGAAACTGCCGTCGTTTTCGATGGTGATGTGGTACTTGAAGACATAACGGTTTTCAGAGGGGTAACTGTTTTTGATATCATATTCAGGAACTACTGAAACTTTGATATTGGAGGTTATTTTTGAGAACATCATCTTAGTATTTACTATAGGAGATACAAAAATCTCGCCTTTTTGAGGCGAGATCTTAAATTTATTGGGTAATTGTTTTTTAATCTTACAATCCGAGACCTTTTCTTTCGTCTCCGTTCATTAAAACTCCTACCGGGTTATCAATCGCCTCTTTTACCGCTACAAGGAATCCTACAGACTCTTTTCCATCGATAATTCTGTGGTCGTAAGACATGGCTACATACATCATCGGACGGATTACCACCTGCCCGTCAACCGCAACCGGTCTCTGGATAATATTGTGCATTCCAAGGATCGCAGATTGAGGAGGATTGATGATCGGTGTAGACAACATGGAACCGAAAGTACCACCATTGGTAATGGTGAAAGTACCGCCCGTCATTTCGTCAACCGTGATCTTTCCGTCTCTTACTTTGATCGCAAGGTCTTTGATATTTGCCTCAACGCTTGCAAAAGACATATTTTCCGCATTTCTCAGTACCGGAACCATTAATCCTTTAGGTCCTGAAACAGCTATGGAAATATCGCAGAAATCATAGTTCACTTTGAAATCACCGTCGATGGATGCGTTTACGTCCGGATACATCTGTAACGCTCTGGTTACCGCTTTCGTGAAGAAAGACATGAAACCAAGACCCACACCGTGTCTCTGTGCAAATTCTTCTTTATATTGTTTTCTTAATCTGAAGATCTCGGACATATCAACTTCGTTGAAAGTCGTCAGCATCGCGGTTTCATTTTTTACAGAAACCAGTCTCTGTGCGATTTTTCTTCTAAGAACTGAAAGTTTTGTTGTGGTTGTAGAACGGGAACCTGTAGCTGTTACCGGATTTCCTCCCAGTGCAGGAACTGCTGCCAGTTCAGCATCAGATTTTGTAATTCTTCCGTCTCTTCCGCTTCCTGAAACCTGTGCGGCATCCATTCCTTTTTCGTCAAGGATCTTTTTCGCAGCAGGAGAAGGAGCACCGGTTGCATAAGTCTGTGTTGCAGCTGCCGGAGCAGGTTGAGCAGCAGGCTTAGGTGCTTCCTGTGGGGCAGGCTGAGCCGTTTTCGGTGCTTCTTCCTGTTTTGGTGCTTCTGCAGCAGGAGCATTTCCTCCTTCAGGCTTCGCAGCATCCATATCGATAAGACAAACTACCTGCCCTACCTGTACTACATCACCTTCTTCAGCTTTCAGAGTAATAATACCGCTTTGCTCAGCAGGCAATTCAAGAGTAGCTTTGTCTGAATCCACTTCAGCAATGGGTTGGTCTTTTTCTACATAATCCCCATCTTTTACAAGCCAGGTTGCAATTTCAACTTCTGTAATGGATTCGCCCGGTGAAGGAACTTTCATTTCTAAAACTGACATATCGTATTTTTTATTTTTTTATTGATTATTATTTTATTAAGCGGTTACAGGTCTTTTTACCGGAGCATCGTTTCTGTCGAACACCCTGTTGATTACTGCATTCTGGTTTTTCTCGAACATTTTATGGCTTCCCGGAGCCGGAGCACCGCTCGGTACCGGAGCAATTACCTGGATCCCCGTATCTCTGAAGTTTCTCAGGATATAAGACCACGCACCCATGTTTTCCGGTTCCTCCTGAGCCCATACGATTTCTTTTCGGTTTGAATATTTTTCAAAGATCGCTTCGATGGCATCTGTCTGAAGAGGATATAATTGCTCGAATCTTACCAGGGCAATGTTTTCAGCATTTAGCTCTTCTTTTTTAGCCAGTAGTTCAAAATAAAGCTTACCTGAACAAAGCACTAATTTCTCAATTTTTGCAGGATCTGCTGCAGGATCATCAAGGATTGGCTGGAAACTTCCCGTTGCGAAATCCTCAAGCGGGGAAACCACTTTCGGATGTCTCAGCAGAGATTTAGGACTCATGACGATCAACGGCTTTCTAAATGCCCATTTTAGCTGTCTTCTTAACAGGTGAAAGTAATTTGCCGGTGAAGTGATATTCGCAACCACCATATTTTCGTTGGCGCAAAGCGTCAGGAATCTTTCCAGTCTTGCGGAAGAGTGTTCTGCACCTTGTCCTTCTGAACCGTGAGGCAATAGCATAACAAGACCATCCTGGATTTTCCATTTTTCCTCTGCCGCTGCCAGGTACTGGTCAACGATGATCTGTGCACCGTTTACGAAATCCCCGAACTGAGCTTCCCAAATGGTTAAGGTATTAGGAGAAGCCATCGCATAGCCATAGTCAAAACCTAAAACTCCGTATTCGGAAAGGTGCGAGTTGTAAACATCGAACCTGTTTTCAGAAACGTGTCTCAACGGGATGTATTCTTCTTCCGTGTCTTCGGTTTTTACCACCGCATGTCTGTGGGAGAATGTTCCTCTTTCCACGTCTTCCCCTGAGATTCTTACATTATGACCTTCTACAAGAAGGGTTGCATAAGCCAGCCATTCCCCAAGTGCCCAGTCTAAAGAATTTCCTTCGATGGCTTTAATTCTGTTTTCAAAAAGTCTTGTGATTTTATTAAGGAACTTTTTATCAGCCGGAAGTGTAGACATCTTAACGGCCAGTTCCTTCAGCTTTTCAATATCAAATTTCGTATCTACAGGCTGCTGAACCGCTCCTCTCTTGGCGATAGGATAATTCGTCCAGTCATCTGCCATGAAAAGATCCATTACGTTTTTCTCGATTTCTTTAGATGCATCGAAATCTTTATCCAGAAGCGCCTT
The DNA here is from genome assembly GCF_042610505.1 of Chryseobacterium sp. sg2396. Classification (NCBI taxonomy): domain Bacteria; kingdom Pseudomonadati; phylum Bacteroidota; class Flavobacteriia; order Flavobacteriales; family Weeksellaceae; genus Chryseobacterium; species Chryseobacterium sp. sg2396. Next base: position 38,250 of record NZ_JBHGAQ010000014.1, read on the forward strand.
AAATTCAGTTTCCATTTTAGCGATAACGTCATTGGAAGTCACGTTATCTTTTAATAACTTGTCTTTGTAGATTTCTCTTGGATTCGGATGCTTGGAAATTATTTTATACAGATTAGGCTGTGTAAATCTCGGTTCGTCCCCTTCATTATGCCCGTATTTTCTGTAACCCAGTAAATCGATGTACACATCTTTACCGAATTTCGCTCTGAAATCTGCAGCGAAATGGATCGCATGTACTACTGCTTCCGCATCATCCGCATTAACATGCATCACAGGAGATTCCGTAACTTTTGCAACATCTGTACAGTACGTGGACGATCTTGCATCCATGTAGTTGGTAGTAAATGATACCTGGTTGTTCACCACAATATGAACGGTTCCTCCCGTTCTGTATCCTTCCAACGTCATCATCTGGGCTACTTCATAAGCGATACCCTGACCTGCCAATGCACCGTCCCCATGAATAATAATCGGTAAAACTTTAGAATAATCTTTGTATTTATCGTCAACTTTTGCACGGCAGATCCCTTCTACAAGAGCAGCTACCGTTTCAAGGTGAGACGGGTTTGGCGTTAAATTGATCGAAACTTCCTCGCCGGAAGCCGTTTTGATTTTTTTGGATGAACCTAAATGGTATTTTACGTCTCCCGAGAATACGTCCTCTTCAAATTCTTTGCCTTCGAATTCTGAGAAGATCTGCTTGTACGATTTTCCGAAAATGTTGGTAAGCACATTCAGCCTTCCTCTGTGAGCCATTCCTAAGACCACCTCGTCAACGCCTAACTGTGAAGATCTTGTGATCAGCTGGTCCAATGCAGGAATAAGCGTCTCCCCTCCTTCAAGGGAAAATCTTTTCTGTCCGACAAATTTTGTATGAAGATAATTTTCAAAGGCTACGGCCTGATTTAATTTTAACAGAATTTCCGTTTTTTCGTTGGCAGAAAGGTTCGGGTGGTTTTCGTTTACCTGAAGCCACTGTTTGATGTAATCTTTCTCTTCAACATTATTGATGTGCATATACTCAACCCCGATGGAATCGCAGTAAATATTCTCCAGATGGGTGATCAGCTCCTGCAAGGTTGCCGGTCCTTTCATTCCTGTCTCGACCGCACAGTTGAATTTTGTATTCAAATCCGATTTGTCCAGACCGAAGTTTTCAATGTCCAGCGTCGGCGTATAATGTCTTCTTTCCCTAACAGGATTGGTTTTTGTGAACAGATGCCCTCTTGTCCTGTACGCCTCGATCAGGTTTACTACCTTAAATTCCTTTTTGATGTGTTCCGGAACCTCGCCGTTTGAAGCGGCCTGCGCTGCCTGCTGTACTATAGGAGCTGAGGCGGCCGGAGCCTGAACATATTGAACGTTATCATCGTCCCCGTAGTTCTCCAGCGCAAAATCGAAGCCCTGAAAGAAGGCTTTCCATGATGGCTCCAAAGAGTCCGGATATTTTAAGTACTGTTGGTATAAATCCTCAATTAACTGAGAATGAGCTGCGTTTAGGAATGAAAATCTGTCCATTATTACAGTTTATCTGTTATTAAAATTTGTTTGTCGAATTAAGCTTCAAATTTAATAAAAAAAACCGACTTGGAGCAGCCTTTAAACTATTAAAAAAAGTATAAAATAATTTCCTACTTAAATACTGATAATGAGAGTTTCATATTGACATTCTGGTCTTCCAGAGGGCGTTCTATAAAAGTCTGACGAATATCATTAAAACGCATCTCATCTTTCTTGGCCTTCTGGATTAATTGTTGTATAGCCTTCACCCTGCCTTCATAATTTCCCTTGTAATACATCACATAATTCTGTGCCGGATTAAGCGTCCTGAAACTGAAATTATTATCTGTAACGCCAAACTTTTTAGACAACGGAATTCCCAGGAAATAAGACACTTCTTTGTCTTTATAATTATCGGCATCGGTCACCAGGACCGGATAACCGAATTCATCCTCTTTCTTGCCCAGGTCCATTGTGGTGTAATTGTAGATTTTATTGTAATTCATCACAATGTTTTTGTACAATGCATCTTTCTTATTGGAAGCACTTACGTTGATCCCCAGCAACAGCTTTTCTTCCTCATTTTCAACCATAATGCTGTCGTATTTGATGGCAGCCATCTGGTTATCCTTTTCCACCTTATTGCCGAGGACATTTTTAAGGTTCACCATGCTTTTATCGATGTTTTCTGCGAAACGGTCTTCCGTCCAGAAATTTTCCACCCTTCTCAGAACGGATAGCTTTGGCGTATGCACCACCCAGGTAATTTTTGTTTTTTCTGCAGCCAGGGCTTTGAATTTAACATCCACGACGGTCGGGCTCTCATTTTTATCTTCAAAAAGCTGGTACCGGAGCGACTTGTTCGGATTTTCATACCGGATGAACATCTCCCCGTCGGTGTCGTTTTTAGGATCGGCATAGCTGATAGAGCTTCCTTGTCCTTCGTAAGGCGTATAGTAATCAATATCCACGGATTTGGAGCTCGTGAAGAAGTTGTTCCAGCGCGTAAAATGCTGCAGGTTATTGAACTGCAAAAAGACCTTTTCCAAAGGGTAATCGATCTCCTTTTCTATTTTGAAATCCTTGCTTTCATCCACAAAATAGTACATCGAAGCCGCATAAGCTCCGATCAGCAAAACAACAAGTACCGCTATGATCTTAAAAAAACGCATGACACAAATGTATAGAAAATAACAAGAGTGACCAATATGAGGGCCACTCTGTTTTAATTTATTTAAGATAAGGAATGAAAAAACAGAAGTTTATTTTCATTGGAGTTATCATTTTTCTATCCGATATGCGTTCCTGCTCTCAGCACGGCACCTTTCTTCACGACAATAATCCCGTCCTGCACCGAATGCGTTCCGTAATCACCGTCCTTAAGGTGCTTGCCTCCGATGATTCTTACGTTGTCGCCAATGTAGCAGTTTTTATCTAAGATTGCTTTCTCAATGTAGCAATATTTCCCGATACCCATGTTCGGATGACCGTTGTTGTCATTTTCAACGATCTCAGCCGTGCCTTGGTAGAAATCAGAACCCATCACATAAGAGTTGACGATGGTACTGCCCTTATCAATGCGTGTACGGTTTCCGATCACTGAATTTTCAATTTTATCGGCCATGATGATACAACCGTCTCCAAAAACAGCTTTGCTTACGTAAGAACCGTTAATTTTCGATGGCGGAAGCATCCTCGCTCTGGTGTAAATCGGTGAAGAAGAAAACAGATTGAATTGAGGAAAATCATGACAAAGATCCAGGTTGGCTTCGTAGAACGACTCAATAGTACCGATATCGGTCCAGTAGCCTTCATACTGATAGCTCAAAGTGGTATACTTCCCAATTGAATTCGGGATAATGTCTTTCCCGAAATCGTCTCCCGCTCCTTCATCAAACATTTTTTTCAGGATGCTTTTTGTAAAGATGTAAATCCCCATGGACGCCAGATATTCTTTGCCCAAATGCTTATTTTCGTCAGAAACTTCAGATTTCAGGCCATCCAGCATATCATAGCCAGGCTTTTCAACGAAAGAGGTAATATTTCCCTCATCATCGGAACTCAGGATTCCGAAACCTGTGGCATCTTTTGCATTAACAGGAATCGTGGCAATCGTTACGTCGCCGCCCTTTTCAATATGAAAATCCAGCATTTCTTTAAAATCCATCTGGTACAGCTGGTCTCCGGAAAGGATCAGGATATACTCATAATCGTATTTGTCCAGATGTTTCATCGACTGGCGTACGGCATCTGCCGTTCCCTGGTACCAGTTTTCGTTTTCTACATTCTGTTCTGCTGCCAGGATATCTACGAATCCTTTGCTGAAAATATCGAAGTGGTAAGAATTTTTGATATGCGAATTCAGTGAAGCTGAATTAAACTGCGTTAAAACCAGGATCTTGTTCATTCCTGAATTCAGGCAATTAGAAATAGGAATATCAACCAACCGGTACTTTCCGGCGATCGGAACAGCCGGCTTAGACCTTGAATAGGTAAGAGGAAATAATCTGGTTCCTCTTCCGCCTCCTAAAACAATGGATATTACATTGCGATTCATATACGTACATTTATTTTTTATTCTTATTATTCTATTTTCCAGCAAATCAATTTGAAAAAGATTCTGGTTAAATTAAAAAATCCAAAGCTGAATAGGAAAACTAAAATTTTTAATGGTGTAAGTTATTAGTTTTTATATAAATTAATATACTTTTCAGCAGATTTTTCCCATGCAAAATCAAAATTCATATTGGCATGAATCAGGTTTTCCATTGTCCCTTTCTGGTTGTATAACAGCAACGCTCTGTTCATCGCGTGAATGATGTCATCAACGCCCGGAGCGGTGAAATTCAATCCTGCTCCGCCTGTCGAAATATCATTCACCGTATCCCGCAGGCCTCCCGTATATCGTACGATCGGAACCGTACCGTATCGCATGGAATACATCTGGTTCAGTCCGCAGGGCTCAACCCTCGATGGCATCAGCAAAAAGTCCGCCGAAGCGTATATTTTATGCGAAAGATATTCCTTATATCCGAGGTCCAGCGCAAAATTGCTGTAAATATAGTCGTACTCTTTCAGCTTATTTTCGATATAGGGATTCCCGGATCCCAGAATCATGATGTTTAATGCCCCATGAGTCTGCGTAATGCTCCTCCAGACAACATCCGGAAGGAAATCAGCACCCTTCTCGGTAGCAAATCTTCCAATGAAGGCAAATAGTGGCAATTCCGGCCGTAGTCCGTATTCTTTACAGAGCTTTTCCTTATTCTTTTTCTTCAGCGCGACTGCATTTTTTTTATTGAAATTAAAATCCAGCATCGGATCGGTCTCCGGATTCCATACTTCGGTATCAATTCCGTTGATAATCCCGTATGCTTTTCCGAACTCATCCCTTACCAGGCCTTCCAATCCGCGGAAGCTTACGAAAAGTTCCTCAAGATATCCCTGGGAAACTGTCGTAAAAGCATGTGCACATTTAATCATGCTTGCTAATGGATTAATAAGTCCGTCCCAATCCATTAGTCCCCATTTGTACCGGTCAAAAGAAGGAATATAACTAGCCATTTCCCAGCTCATCATTCCCTGATATTCGCCGTTGTGAATGGTGGCAATGGTTTTCACCCCTTTTAAAAAGGAAAATTCCCAGCAATGTTCAATCATAAAAGGAATCAGCCCCGTATGATAATCGTGGCAATGCAGAACATCCGGACGGATCTGCATCGCGCTGAGCCAGTGAAGAACTCCGTGCTGAAAACCGATAAACTGAAAGTTCTCGTCTGCATACCCGTAAGGATTGTCGCGGTCCAGAAGTCCCGGAATCCTCACCATGTATAATTCAAAGCCCAACACATCTGATTTTTCCTTTAAAACCTGCACCTGGAGCATGTTTGGTCCCTGGTGGATGAACCCATCAAAAACTATGTCAAACTCATGGTCGTATATGAAAGATTTGTTATACCAAGGCATAACCACCTTCGCATCAACTCCTTTAATTTTGTTCTGATATTTTGGCAAAGCGCCTACGACATCGGCCAACCCTCCTACTTTCGCTACCGGATAACATTCTGTACTGATATGAAATACTGTCATATTTTTCCCTATCATTTATTGTTTTACTATTCTGAAGTTTATTATTTATAAAAATTTTGCACGGGCTGAACTTAATTTAGTTTTATTTATGCCTGCAAACTGACAAGATGTGCACTTCCGTACCTATTCTGCGATCAAAATTTATTATTTCCGGAACGCTTTATAGACATGCTCTCTTTTTTATCTTTTATATTGATTGTTTTCACTTTCTCTACATTCGTATGTTTCTTTCTTAAAACCACTCCGGCCAGTGGGGGCAGCTTAATGCTGATGGATTTTTTATGTCCTTTGTATTCTTCCTGATCTTCTCTGAATATATCCGGTTCTACCCCGCTTCCGGCGTATTTTTCATCATCGGAACTAAAAATAATCTCCCAATGACTTCCTGCGTCGACTCCGATTTTATAATCCAAAACCCTTGGTGTTAAATTCAGAATAATCATCAGGACATCGTCTTTCTTTTTTCCTTTTCTCAGATAAATATATACCGAATTGTCCGTATCATCAGCCTCTACCCATTCAAAACCTTCCGGACTGAACTGATTTTCGTAAAATGCCGTTTCCTTACGGTAAAGATGGTTTAAATCTTTCACCAAAGTCTGCAGTCCTTTATGAACGGGATAATCCAGCAGATGCCATTCCAGGCTCTTCTTGAAATTCCACTCGCTGGTTTGCCCGAATTCGTCGCCCATGAAAAGCAGCTTTGCTCCAGGATGCGTAAACATATAGACATACAGCGCACGAAGGTTGGCAAACTTCTGCCATTCGTCGCCCTTCATTTTATAGATCAGACTGGCTTTTCCGTGAACGACTTCATCATGCGACAGCGGCATCATGTAATTTTCATTGTACATGTACATGGATGCGAAGGTCAGCTTATGGTGGAAAAATTTCCGGTTGACAGGATCTTCCTTAAAATAAGCCAGCGTATCGTGCATCCAGCCCATCATCCATTTCATCCCGAATCCTACACCGCCGTTATGCACAGGTTTGGTGAGCTTGGGAAAATCGGAGCTTTCTTCCGCAATGGTGATGATGTTGTCGCCGAATTCTTTATATACAGCGGTATTGAATTCCTGTAAAAAGGTTTTGGCTTCCAGGTTAACATTCCCTCCGTAGATATTCGGTTCCCATTCTCCTTCGTTCCGGGAATAATCCAGATGAAGCATCGAAGTCACCGCATCTACTCGTAATCCGTCAGCGTGATATCGTTCCAGCCAAAACATGGCATTGGAAATCAGAAAAGATTTCACTTCATTCCTTCCGTAATTGAAAATATAGGATTTCCAGTCGGGATGAAAACCCTTTCGCGGATCTTCATGCTCGTAAAGGTGCGAACCGTCGAACCGGTGCAGCCCGTTGGCATCACCCGGAAAATGCGAAGGCACCCAGTCTAAGATCACCCCGATTTCGTTCCGGTGCAGTTCATCAATCAGGAACATCAGATCCTGAGGCGAGCCGAAGCGTGAAGTCGCGGCATAGAAACCGGTAATCTGGTAGCCCCAGCTTGGATCATACGGATATTCCATTAATGGCATAAATTCCACATGCGTAAAACCTGTATCTTTAATGTAAGGAATAAGTTTCGCCGCAACATCGCGGTAGTTTAAATATCTTTCCGGATTGTGTTCATCCCTCATCCAGGACCCCAGATGCATTTCATAAACGGAAAGCGGCGCATTCAAAGTATTTTTCTTCCAACGGTTTTCCATCCAGCCTTTATCTTTCCATTCGTACCAGGTCGTGGAAACGAGGGATGCAGCCTGGAGGTTCTGCTCCCAGCTTAAAGCATACGGATCACTTTTTTCCAGAATTTCGCCGCGGTAGGTTTCAATGGCATATTTATACAGCGTTCCCCAGGTAAGTCCCGCAATGAAGCCTTCCCAGATCCCGGAGCCATCCCAGCGGGGAAATAAAATATGACCGTCAGGATTCCAGCTGTTGAAATTGCCGATTACAGAGACTTTTCTGGCATTGGGCGCCCAGACCGAGAAGTATACGCCCTGTACTCCATCTTTTTCAGCAGAGTGTGCTCCGAACTTATCGTAGAGCTTATAATGTTTACCTTCTTTAAAAAGATAAATGTCCTGATCTGTGAAAAGAGTATATGTTTTAACCGAATTCATCACGGTTTTAATTTAATTTTATATTTTTCTGAAACTACGGAAAATACCGGAAATACCTATTAATTATAAGTGAATTAATTATTATGTTAACCCGCTCCTGTTCCTAGTTTCTATCAAATATAAAGCTTTTCAGCCATTAATTCCACGATTATGGAAATTATTTGCCATAAAAAGATTTTTTATAAATTTAGCCCTTAAATTATTAGTAAAGACACTGATGAAGTTTGAACTTTATACCGCAGAACATGATGAAAGAATTATTTACCTCACCGGAAACTTCAACCGTTGGAATCCCCGCGACCAGCGTTTTCGCCTAAGCTCAGAAGATTCCAGGCATTATTCTATCGAAATTGACGATGAGCTGCTGCCGGGTCTTATTGAATATAAATTCACAAAAGGCGGCTGGGAAAACGTAGAACTCGACCGTTACGGAAATATTACGCCCAACCGGAAGCTTCTGAAATCTTCAGGAACCGCTTCCGATACGGTAGAAAAATGGAGACTGAACTGGGGACCTTTTAAAGAAGAATATTTCCCCATCGCCGAAATTATTTCGGAAGAATTTTATATCCCGCAGCTTGACCGGTACCGTAAAGTATGGGCGCTTTTACCTTACGATTATTACACTTCGGATAAAAGCTATCCGGTACTGTATCTTCAGGATGCGCAGAATCTCTTCAATGAAGGCAGCGATTACGGGAACTGGGAGATCGACAAAAAGCTTTCCGTGCTTACGGAATACGGTCGCGGTGATGTCATCATCATTGCCATTGAACATGGCAGCGAGGACCGCATCAAAGAATATATTTTTGATAATGACCATGTGGCCAACGGTTCGGAAGGCAAAAAGTACATCCGCTTTATTACCGATACACTGAAACCTTACATAGACCAGAATTACCGCACCAAAAAAGACCGCGAAAACACAGGAATCGGCGGCAGCTCATTAGGTGCTCTTATTAGTATTTACAGTGGTTTTCTTTATCCTGAAGTCTATTCGAAGCTTCTGATTTTCTCACCGTCTCTTTGGGTGGAACCGAATAATAATTTTCCGATGATGAATTTCCGGGTTCCTTTTAAAACAAAAATTTACCTGTACGGCGGCGGGCAGGAAGGATCCAAGATGGTAAAAAGAATTCATGTTTTCGAAGAATCCCTCAAACGATGGGAACAGAACCGCCTTTTCGATTTTGAGATCAGGACCAGCATCAATCCGGAAGGTACCCACAGCGAATTCTACTGGTCGCAGGAATTCCCCAGAGCCATAGAATGGCTGTACTACAACAATACGGAAAATCCTGTGGAAGTAAAACCCACACAGGAAAGCGTTAAAAATCAATAATTAATTATGAAACTAATCAACAAAAAAAATAAAAATTACACCCAGGTATTCCATCTTTTTACGGAAGAAGAATGGGTGAAATCCGGAAAAAATTTCCATAAGAATATTTCCACTTTTTTCACCGGAAAAAAGTATGAAGTATTTATCAATGTACATGAAGAAGGTACTGCATATTTTATCGGACTCGGAAAATCTGGACTGCAGGATTTTGAAGTTCAGCAGGTCGCGGTGAAGTTTTCCCAGACCTACCAAGAGAAAATACAGCCGCTCCCAACCCTGCTGCTGGCGGATTTTATGACCGAAAAACAGTTTGAAGAATTTGTAAAGGGACTGCTGACCGGAACCTACCGCTACCCTTTTGAAAAAACGCATGCTTTCTGGAGTCCGAGATTTGAGCTGCATTTTGAAAATTTAAGCCAGAAAAAACTGGATCATATCGCTAGAAAGACAGAAGCAATAAGTGACGGGCAGACGGCCTGCCAGGAATGGCTGAACAAACCGGCCAATCTCAAAAAACCGGATACTTTCAGCTTATATCTAAAAAATTTAGCAAAAAAATACGATTTAAAGTACACGGTTTTTAACAGGAAGAAATGCGAAGAACTTGGCTTAGGGGCTTATCTCTCCGTAAACCAGGGAAGCGCGTATGATGCAGCCTTTACTATACTTGAGTACAAAACTTCCGCTAAAAATGCAAAAACTTTCGGACTTGTCGGTAAATGTGTGCTGTTTGATACCGGCGGAATCTCCCTGAAAAATCCGGACAATATGCACTATATGAAGTCTGATATGGGCGGCGCGACGGCGGTGTTGGGAACATTGATCTACGCTGCCGAAATGCAGCTTCCGGTAAATATTATCGCCATTTTGCCGATTACCGACAATGCGATCTCCGAGAAAGCTTTTCTTCCGAGCGATGTGATTACCGCCTACAACGGAAAAACCATAGAAGTTCTGAATACGGATGCGGAAGGCCGAATGATTCTGGCAGACGGGCTTTCGTACATGGCTAAAAACTTTAAGACCGATTTCCTGATCGATCTTGCTACTTTAACGGGAAGTTCGGTGCGGATGTTCGGCGATACCTGTGGAGCCCTGTTTTCCAACAATGAAGAGCTGAAAAACCTTCTGCTGAAAACCGGCGACAAAACCAACCAAAGGCTCTGGAATTTACCGCTTTGGGACATATGGAAAGACGACATCCGGTCTGATGTAGCCGACCTGAAAAACATTTCGATGAAGCCGATCGGTGATTGTATCGTAGCCGCTAAATTCCTGGAGCAGTTCATTGAAAACCATCCGAAGTGGGCGCATCTTGATATTGCAGGGGTTGCTTTCGGAAATGTAGGTTATGCTAAAGAAAAAGCAGCAACCGGATTCGGCGTGCAATTGCTGGCAGATTTAATCGAAAATTATCACTAAAAATTAGTTTATTAAAAAAATTCTCTGTATAATTGATATAGTATTCTCAAAAATATATGATATTTTCATTTTTAACATTTAATAATTAATAGAAAATCATTTTTATTTTTGAAAATCCACTAAAAAACTAAAAACATTATATGGAAGAGAAAACGATAGTGTGCATTTCGTGCTATTACAAAGGTTACGATTTCATGGATGAAATGAAAAAACTCGGTAATAAAGTCATCCTGGTAACATCGGAAAACCTTAAGGAAAAAAACTGGCCCTGGCATGCCATCGACGAAGTCTTTTACATGCCTGAAATTAAACCTTCCGTATGGAATCTCGACCATCTGATCCAGGGATTTTCCCATCTTATGCAGACCCGGAAAGTCCATGCCGTGATTGCGCTGGATGATTATGATGTGGAAAAAGCCGCCCTGATCCGCGAGACATTCAGGATTCCCGGGATGGGCCAGACGACCCACCGCTATTTCAGGGACAAACTGGCGATGCGCCAGAAGGCCAAAGACTCCGGTATTCATGTTCCTGAATTTACCGCGGTTTTCAACAATGATGAGGTAAATGCTTTTGCCGATACGGTTCCTGCGCCCTGGGTGCTGAAACCGCGGTCGGAAGCTTCTGCCTCGGGAATCAAAAAACTAACTTCCAGAGATGAACTCTGGGAGGCCCTCAATAATCTCGGAGAGGAGCGCCACCTCTTTCTTTTGGAAAGCTTTAAGCCCGGCGATGTTTATCATGTGGACAGCCTTACCTTCAATAAAGAAATCGTTTTTACCTCCGCTTCAAAATACCTCGCTCCGCCGATGCAGGTCTCACATGAAGGCGGCGTTTTCAGAACCAAAACTCTGGGGCGTTATTCGGATGAATTTCTGGCGCTGGAAAAAGCCAATGCCAAAGTCCTTTCCAATTTCGGACTGATGAACGGCGCTACCCATACCGAATTTATCAGAAGCCGGGAAAACGGTAAATATTACTTTCTCGAGACATCATCCAGAGTAGGCGGCGCACATATCCCCGATCTTGTAGAAGCTTCCAGCAACATCAATATCTGGAGAGAATGGGCGAAAATAGAAGATGCGTTATTGCGGGAAAAAGAGTATAACATTTCAAAGCCAACAGGGTATTATTCCGGGCTGATCGTAGCATTGATTAAAGATCAGACGCCCGATTACAGTGCTTTTGAATGCGAAGAAGCCGTACGATTCTTGCCGATTGATTATCATGTAGGCATTGTTTACAAATCAAAAGATGCAGATACCGTACAGGAAAGACTGGACACGGCTGCTGAAAAAATTCAGGCCGAAATGCTCAATATACTCCCTCCAAAAGGAAAACCGACTTCATAAATTCTGAAATCAGAAAATTACAAGTAACGAAATCATTGATTTTATAAAATTAATTTAACCTGAATACTCTTTAAAAACAATCGTAAGGATTTCAGAAACAGTAAGTCGGATTGAAATGTAAGAACTTTCTTTCAGAGTTGAATTTATTAATTTTATATAAATCAGCAATCCATTTAATTCAAATCGTAAAATGCCGAAAATAGAACATACCGATTATTATTCACATATTTTAGGAACCAGCCTTAAAGTGGAGGTTACAGGACATTACGGATATCCGATCATCATGTTCCCGACTTCACAGGGACTGTATACCCAAAACCACGATTTTAACCTGAACGGAAGCATCAATTGGTTTATCGAACAGGGAAAAGTCAAACTATACAACATTCAGACGATCGACAGCTGGAGCTTTTACGACGAAAGCATTCCACCACAGCAGAGAATCAGGAATTATGAAAAATATGTACAGTTTCTTATTAAGGAATTCGTACCTTATATTCAGAAACTCCATAACACCCACCGCGTGGCCGTAGCCGGAGCAAGTTTCGGAGGCTATCATGCGGCTAATTTCGCCTTCCGGTTTCCGGATGTCGTGTCGCATTTATTCTGCTTATCAGGAGCTTTCAGCATCAGGAATTTTATGGACGGCTATTCCGATGATTTGGTCTACTTCAACTGCCCGAGGGAATTTGTACGCAATGACGAGGCCTGGAAATACAAGCACATGCACATCATCCTGAGTACTTCCGACCAGGATATTTGCAGGGATAAAAACGTTGAAATGGCAGAAATCCTGTCTTCCAAAGGAATCGATTTCTGGTATGACGAAAGAAAATGGATCAACCACGACTGGCCGCTCTGGAGGATGGTTTTCCCGACTTTCATCGGGGCGTTTTTCTCTTAAGAACTTCTGATATAGAGCGTGATTGATTTTAACGTAAAGTCCACAAAGATTTTTTTACTACTAACTTTTTTTAAGTTCGCAAAGGCGTTCTACTCAGCTAAGATCGCAAATATCAAATGATATGATCAGTTAGAAATATTTTATGAGAAATAAACAACCTCACGGTTAAATTCAAATCAATATCAAACATATTTTAATTAATTTAATAATAAATTATACAAAACATTAAAAAAATACATTATGGCTAAAAAAGTAGGAATCCTGTTCGGGATGGAAGACACATTCCCATGGGCATTTATCGATAAAGTGAATGAATTGGGAAAAGGGGAAATTATTGCCGAGCCGGTAAACATTGATAAGCTGGAACAGGGTGCCGATTACGGATATGCAGTGATCATCGACAGAATTTCTCAGGATGTTCCTTTTTATCGCGCCTACCTGAAAAATGCGGCCCTGAACGGAACGTATGTCATCAACAACCCTTTCTGGTGGAGTGCCGATGAAAAGTTTTTCAATAATGCATTAATGACAAAACTTGGAATCCCTCTTCCGAAAACAGTCCTGCTTCCTTCCCACGAAAGGCCGACCAATACTTCGGAAACGTCTTTCAGAAACCTGAAATTCCCTCACGATTGGGAATATATTTTTGACTACGTCGGTTTTCCGGCTTATATGAAACCTCACGACGGCGGAGGATGGAGAAACGTTTACCGCGTTGACAGTCCGGAAGACCTTTGGGCAAAATTGGGAGAAACGGAACAGCTGGTAATGATGGTGCAGGAAGAAATTATTTTCGATGACTATTACCGCGTGTACTGCCTGGGCCAGAAATACGTCCACATCATGCCGTACGAACCGAGAAACGCTCCGCACCTGAGATATGAGACAACGCATAAAACCGAAGGCAAAGAACTGGAAAAGCTGCTGAAGACGATTCACGATTATACCATCAAAATGAACAAAGCCCTGGGCTACGATTTTAATACCGTGGAATTTGCCGTACGCGACGGCATCCCGTATGCGATCGATTTCTGCAACCCGGCTCCGGATGCTGACAGAAACTCGGTGGGCGAAGAAAATTTTGCATGGATCGTAGAGCACGCTGCGAAATTAGCCGTTGAAAAAGCAAAAGAATATGTACCCGGAAAACCGAATATCTCCTGGGGAACTTTTGTAAAAGATTCTGTAAAATAAGAACCTCTAAAAAACACGAAAAAAAATGCATCAGTTTACTATCGGAATCGAAGAAGAATATCAGATCATTGATGTTGAGAGCAGAGACCTGATCTCTCATGTTTCGAAAATTATCGAAGGCGGAAAAGCGGTTTTAAGTGAGAATTTAAAACACGAAATGCACGAATCCATGATCGAGATGGAAACGGGCATCTGCCAGAACATTCAGGAGGCGAAAGCAGAGCTTACCAACCTGAGAAGACACCTTATCAAGACAGCCCACGAACAGGGGCTTCGGGTTTCCGGCGGCGGGACGCATCCATTCTCCAATTGGGAACACAACACCATTACGAACGGGGAACGCTACAACAAGATCGTAGACGATATGGGCGACGTGGCACGGGGTAACCTGATATTCGGGCTGCACGTCCACATCGGCATCCCAAACCGGGAAGAAGGGGTAAGAATCCAGAATGTGATGCGGTATTTCCTTCCGCATGTTTACGCTTTGTCTACCAATTCCCCTTTCTGGATCGGGAGAAATACAGGATTTAAATCGTACCGCCAGGAAATTTTTGTGAAATTCCCAAGGACCGGGATTCCGAGCTTTTTCAATTCCCTGGCGGAATTTGACAGCTATGTTGATCTGTTGGTGAAAACAGGTACCATCGATAATGCCAAGAAAATATGGTGGGACCTCCGGGTGCACCCGTTCTACCCTACCATCGAGTTCAGGATCTGCGATATGCCTTTACGCATCGATGAAACCGTTTGCCTGGCTGCCATTATGCAGGCACTGGTGGCTAAAATCTACAAACTTCATCAGCAGAATTTAAGCTTCAGAAGCTATCGGAGGCTTCTGCTGAATGAAAATAAATGGAGGGCCTCCAAAAGCGGCATCGATGCCCATCTGATCGATTTCGGAAAAGAAGAATCGGTTCCGTATCCTGATTTATTGAAGGAACTGCTTGAATTTATCGACGATGTCGTAGACGATCTGGGATGCCGCAAAGAAGTGGAATACGCCTGGACGATCCTGGAAAACGGAACCGGCGCAGACCGCCAGCTTAAAGTCTTTCATGAAACCGGCGACCTTACCAAAGTGGTTGACTACATGATCTCCGAAACGGAATACGGAATCACCCACAGCGAAATGGCTTTATAATATTTCGGTAACTTTGCAAAAAATTAGGTCGTATGAAGAATATTCGAATGGCTCTGCTGGACATGAATAACAATCAGGTGAACCAGGGGTTTAAAAATATCAGGGAAATCTCCGAAGCCTTTCAGCAAAGCACAGAAGAAGTTGTAAATATTGAAACATTTGATGTAAGGTTTAAAAATGAAATGCCTGACATAGAGGATTTCGACATCTTTATCTCATCAGGCGGGCCGGGCGATCCGCACCGGGAAGGCCTGGAATGGGAAGATAAATTTGCAGCTTTGCTGGACGGTATTTTTGAATATAACCGATCGAATGACCGTAAAAAGTACCTGTTCCTGATCTGCCATTCTTTCCAGCTGGCCAGCATCCACTGGAAACTCGGAACCATCAACAAAAGAAAATCCTATTCTTTTGGGGTGATGCCGGTGCATAAAACGGAAGAAGGCGAACGTGAATTTTTGCTTAAAAATCTGCCGGATCCTTTCTATGCGGTAGATTCAAGGGCATTCCAGTTTATCGAGCCGGATTTTCACCGTTTTGAGGAGCTGGGAATGCATATCGTAGCCATCGAGAAATTCCGGCCGCACATCAATCTGGAAAGGGCCGTAATGGCCGTACGCTTTTCGGATGAGATTTTCGGGACCCAGTTTCATCCTGAAGCCAATCCTGCGGGAATGATCGAAAACCTGAAGGTTGAAAAAAACAAAGAAGCCATGATTGAAAATTTCGGCATGGAAAAATACCTGGAAACCATTGACCGCATTGACGATGAGGATAAAATTATTTTAACCCAGGCCCAGATTCTGCCGGGATTTCTGGACCATGCAAGAAAGAATATACTGAAGCAAGCAGATTCGATGGCGTAACGGCAAAAATATTTAACAGGCAAAAATCGGGTATCTTCTGTCCGATTTTTTACATCACAAAAAGAAAAAGAACATGATCCCAACCTACAGAAAACAGTTCAACCGCGAATTTTCACCGGAAAAATATGCTCAGCTGAAAGAAATCCTGAAAGAGAAAAGTGGCGTTGAACCATCATTCCGGATTTCCGAAAGCCCGATGTTCCTGACCAAAAAATTTGAGACTCAACTTCTGGATGCGAGTGAAAGCATTATCGACCAGATCAAAGCCTTACCGCCTGAAACCTTGCAGAAAGCCATTCCGGAGAACTGCCGTGTACCGAACGATACCGACCAGCCCCATTTTTTCACCATCGATTTTGGGATCTGCAGAGGTGCAAATGGCGAGATCGAACCCCAGTTGATCGAGCTTCAGGCCTTCCCTTCGCTCTATGCTTTCCAGAGAATTTTTGAGGATACTTTTTGTGAAATTTATCCATTCCTTTCAGAAATCAGGAATAAAATGCCGGATGAGACCTTTAAAAATTATTTAAAAGAACTGATTGTCGGTAACGAAGATCCCGAAAATGTCATTCTTCTGGAAATTTTTCCCGAAAAGCAGAAAACGGCAATCGATTTTGTATTGACGGAAAAGTTGCTGGGCATCAAAACGGTTTGCCTCACCAAAATAAAAAAAGACGGTAAAAAATTATTCTATGACAACAATGGCAGGTTAACGGAGATCAAAAGGATTTACAACCGTGTCATTTTCGATGAACTTGACAAGATTCCGAATCTGAATACCGAATTTGATTTCCGTGAAGACGTTGATGTCACCTGGGTAACGCATCCGAACTGGTTTTTCAAGATTTCCAAATTCCTCCTTCCGCTTTTACAGCATCAGTTTGTTCCGAAAAGCTATTTTCTGCACGAATTCCCGGAGGATGAAAACCTTGATAATTTTGTATTGAAGCCTTTGTTTTCTTTCGCCGGAAGCGGAGTAAATTTAAATCCGACAAAAGAGATCACAAAAGCTATTGAGGATAAGGAAAATTATATTTTACAACGGAAGGTACAGTACGAACCGATTTTTGAAGATATTCACGGCGATTTTTCGAAAGCGGAGATCAGATTATTGTATATTTGGCGCGAAAATGACGAGCGCCCCATCCTGCTGGAAAACCTTGGCCGGATGACCAAAGCGGCTATGGTAAACGTCGATTTCAATAAGAAAGATGCGATCTGGATAGGAAGCTCCAATGCCTTTTTTGCGGAAGAATAATTTAAAACTGATATACAATGGAAGAAAGCTCGGCTTTTCAGGAGTTTGAAACGAAAGGAAATTTTACAAGAAGAAGAAATTTATTGCCCCTGTGGATCAAAATATTTTTATGGTTCTTTTTCATCGGGGGTGCACTCTCCGTTATTTTTTTAATCATCGGGCCATTTATGGACCATATCAATTTATCGCTCTATGGAATTACCGCTACTCATTCCTACACTTTACCGGGAATCATTACCACCTTGCTATTAATATTCAAAGGAGTTATTGCTTATGGGCTTTGGTTTGAACAGAAATGGGCCCCTCAGGCAGCGATTATTGATGCCATTATCGGTATTGCCGTCTGCATCATCATGATGGTGGTTATTCCGTTCACCGTTCCGAATATCAACTTTACAATAAGACTGGAATTGATTCCGCTGTATTTTTATCTGGTGAAAATGCGGGAAATAAAATTGACCTGGGAAAATCTTTAAATATGGAACCTCCGAAAATTCGGAGGTTTTTTTTAAGTTCATAAGACTTAAATACAATAAAAGGAATAAACCCCTTGAAATTAAAAAAAGTATTCTCTTATCAGTAGTGTCGGGCTTCAGCCCGATATAATGATGGTAGTTTGCAATTCGGCTTTAGCCAAAACCTATTATAATTTTGACAAAAGCCAGATCATCATATCTCACAAAGTAAATGGGCTAAAACTCATTTCTATTGATACTTCTATTTATTCTTAGATCGGACTCACGTTAATTCAGGACATCCAGTATCTGCTTAAGATATAATAACAGTTCTCATATTCAATAATAAAACAATCTTCATAAAATGACTCAAGCCTTTGAACCGAAGCAACTTCGTTTACAAAAAGAGCACTGATTAAACCTGAAAGCGTTTGGGCATAATCATCAGGCTTATCCATTGATCTCCCTCCCACTGTAAAAGCTTTTTTTATAAATGTTAAAAGTTGATCTTTATAATCAGTTATATCGATCGCTCCAGGCTCTTTTACCTTCTTTTCCAGCAGATCATCCAGCGAAATCCTTCTATAAAACTCCAGCTCCTCCCTGTAGGTATTGTCCCAAAACTGTTCGTACAGATGCTGATTGATAAATAGCAAAGCGGCTTCGATACGGCTTAATTTATTCTCTTCATTAAATATAGTTTTCTCGTAATCTACGGAAACCGGATACTTTTTATCTGCGAAATACCTGAAGTTTTCATAGGGATGGTTTATTTCCCAATAGTTGCTGAGATCCTTTCTCGAATTATTCATTTCACTTTCCAGATAAAATTCCCTACCGAAATTCAGATCATCCCTTCTTGTATAACCATCGGTAGTATCATCAATAATATCAAAATGTTTTAAAATCCCGTAACCGACAGCAAAATTATCATCAACGATAAGGTAAAACCTTGATTTATTTTTATGAAGACCAAATCCTATGACCAGATACTCCTCCAGATTTTTAAAATTTGGCAATTCTCTCTTACATCTTACCTTCATCTTTAATGCTCAATTATATTCAAAACTTCGGCGGCATCTTTGATGCCGCCGAAACTAATTTTGTATCATTACTTATTAAATCTTATCATCCTCAAGCAATTCCCTCGCCTGGTAATCCTGTACCAGATCGATAGCGTTGGAAATTACATCGCTTAAAGCGGTGATAAAAGTTCCTTCTTCGGCCATGCCCATGGCGTGTTTCAGGGCTTCGATTTCCTTTGGAATGATTTCGTAGCTGACATCCCTTCCGGAGGACTGCATTCCTTCGATGATCAGTCCGTTGATCTCATCTTCCGTTCTGCCACGAAGGTGCTTTTCATTGCGGATGATGATATGGTCGAACATTCGTCCGGCGATCTTTCCGCATTCCCGGATATCGCCGTCTCTTCGGTCGCCAACCCCTGAAATAATACCGATCTTCTTGGTCGCTTCCACATTTTTCAGATAGTCTTCGATCGCTTCATAGCCGGCCGGATTATGGGCAAAATCAATTAAAACCTTAAAGCTTTTGAATTTAAATACATTCAGTCGACCCGGGGTGAGCTGCGCGCTTGGAATAAATGTACGCAGGGAATTGGAAATATCTTCAATCCCGAAGCCGTGCAGGTACGATGCTAAACTTGCTGCCAGTACGTTTTCGATCATAAATTTGGCTTTGCCCTCCATCGTAATCGGAAAATCTTTCGCCTTTCCGATTCTTATTTTCCAATCACCTTTTTTGATGGTTACAAAACCTTCCTCATAAACACAGGTAATTTTTCCTTCCTTTGCAAATTTTCTGATGTGCGGATTGTTCTCATCCATGCTGAAAATCGCGATGTTGGAATGAAGGTCGTTGATGATCCGCATGGAATATTCATCATCGGCATTCATCACGCTCCATCCGTTTTTCTTTACACTGTCTAGGACTACCCTTTTTACCCGGGTCAGATCTTTCAGGTTATGAATGTCGTTCATTCCCAGATGGTCTTCCTTGATGTTGGTTAATACCCCGATGTCGCATTGGGAAAAGCCTAAGCCTGAACGTAAAATGCCGCCTCTGGCCGTTTCAAGAACCGCAAATTCTACCGTGGGATCTTTCAGGATGAATTCTGCGGAAAGAGGGCCTGTCGTATCGCCTTTCGTCAGCATGGTATTCTGAATGTAGATTCCGTCTGAAGTCGTGAAACCGACACGGTATCCATTGCTTTTAACAATATGGGAAATGAGTCTCGTAGTGGTTGTTTTACCATTAGTTCCTGTTACTGCAATGATCGGAATGGTAAACGGTTTTCCCTGCGGATACAGCATATCTACCACCGGAGCCGCCACGTTTCTCGGAAGCCCTTCGCTTGGTGCGAGGTGCATCCTGAATCCCGGAGCCGCATTCACTTCGATGATTGCGCCACCGCTTTCCTTTAGAGGCTGGGTTAAATTTTCCGCCATAATATCGATTCCGCAGACATCAAGGCCAATGATTTTGGAAATCCTTTCCGCCATTGTGATATTTTCGGGGTGAACCATATCGGTTACATCAATCGAAGTCCCTCCGGTTGAAAGATTGGCCGTTGATTTTAAATAGACGATCTCTCCCCTCTGAGGAACGGTTTCTAAAGTGTAATGCAGTTTTTCAAGAAGCTCGGTCGTATCTTTATCAATCAGAATTTCAGTTAAAACATTTTCGTGTCCGTATCCTCTTCTCGGGTCTTTATTTTCTTTGTCTATTAGCTGCTGAAGATTCAGTTCGCCGTCGCCCACCACATGTGCCGGAACCCTTCTTGCGGCCGCTACCATTTTATTATTAATCACCAATACCCTGAAATCATATCCGGTGATGTATTTTTCAACAATGACTTTATTGGAATATTTCTGGGCGTGCTGCAGACCTGTTTTAGCCGATTCCCAATCGGTTACATTAATGGAAGAACCTTTCCCGTGGTTTCCGTCCAGCGGCTTGATCACTACCGGATATCCTATTTTTCTTACTACGGTATCCAACCCTTCTTCATCGGTGATAAGGTCCCCGATCGGTACAGGAATCGCCGCATCATGCAGCATTCTTTTTGTTAACTCTTTATTACATGCAATATCGACGGCAATGGAACTGGTATTTCCGGTAATGGTTGCCTGGAAACGTTGCTGGTTTACGCCATATCCCAGCTGAACGAGAGAATTTGTTCCGAGACGGATCCACGGAATTCTGCGGGAAACCGCTTCTTCCACAATACTTCCGGTAGAAGGTCCCAGACGTACCCTTTCCCTGATTTCCTTTAATGTCTTGATACAGGCATTCATATCATACTCCTCTCCTTTAATCAATGCTTCGGCGATGGACACAGACTGCTCTGCCGCATAAATCCCGGCATTTTCTTCGATATAATTGAATACGACATTATAAACACCCGGCGTTTTTGTTTCACGGGTTCTCCCGAAACCGACATCCATTCCTGCAAGCGTCTGAATTTCCAGGGCGATATGTTCGATGACATGGCCCATCCATGTTCCCGTTTCCACACGGTGAAAAAAACCGCCTTCCGTACCTTCGGAACAACGGTGAGAGAATAAGGAAGGGATCAGCTTTTCGATCCTTTCCCGGAAACCTTCTATTTTATTGGTGGGAAAATTTTCCATTTCTTCAAGATCCAACCTCATCTGTATCAGCTTCTTCCTTCTGATACTCCAAATATTCGGGCCGCGCAATGCCTGTATCTTCTCAATTTTCATAGTCTATTTGCATTTTTAATAGTTAACAATAACTGCATTTAGTACCAAAGATAATGCAAAACCCCAAACGAAACTATACCACAATTAAACATTTGCAAAAAATAAATGAAAATTATCAATAAATATTAAATCCTCATTATTAATTTCAATACGAACGAATTTCTCTACCTATTAATAATTTTTTAACTTTGCAGCCTATGATTAAACCAGTTGGAAAATTAATTGTGATCGGGGGCGCTGTTAATAAAGGCAGTTTTGCAGAAACCGATTTTGATCAGAACATAGAAAAAAACCTTAATTTTTTTGAAAGGGGAATTCTCAGAAAAATCATCAATGAGTCTAAACGCAAGGAAGATTCGGTGATTGAAATCATTACAACCGCTTCCCAGATCCCGCAGATCGTAGGTTCTGAATATAAAAAAGCGTTTGAATTCCTGGGTGCCCGGAACGTAAATATTCTGGATATCCACAACCGTGACGAGGCCAACTCGGACGCGATCGTAGCCAGAGCCAATGCCGCTGATGTGGTGATGTTTACAGGTGGTGATCAGCTGAGACTGACGTCTATCCTTGGAGGAACAAGATTTCACGATACCATTTTATTAAAATACCAGGAGCAGGATTTTATCTATTCGGGTACGTCTGCAGGAGCGGCGGCAGCATCGGAAAATATGATCTATCAGGGAAGCAGCTCGGAATCTCTGCTGAAAGGGGAAATTAAAACAACGCAAGGCCTCGGTTTGATCGACAACGTAATTATTGACACGCATTTTGTACAAAGAGGAAGGATCGGAAGGCTTTTCCAGGCAGTGGTGAATAATCCCCGAACGCTGGGTATCGGTCTGGGTGAAGACACCGGACTTTTCATTCATAATGAAGTGATGACCGCCGTAGGTTCAGGACTTGTGATCTTAGTGGACGGAAGATTCATCAAAGATACCAATCTTACCAATATCAATCTTGGCGAACCTATTTCGATTGATAACTTGACGGTTCATGTCATGTCAATGAATGATCATTACGATTTAACGACAAAGACCCTGACAATCGAAAATTCGCAATTCAACCCGATTCCGCAGGATCGATAATAGTATGAATGATAATTAATGATCGATTGATCTAGGGAATATCAATAACATCGTCCGAAAATCAATGATCATCAGTCAATAACCAATCATAAATTATATGAAAATAATTATCCACGGGGGATTTTTCTCGGAAAGCGGACAGAGCCATGAAGTGAAAACCGCCAAACAGAATTCCCTGAAAAATATCGCACAAAAGGCTTTTGACTATCTACAGACGCATTCGGCATTCGATACGGCTGCTTATGCGGTATCGCTTTTGGAAGATGACGAATTGTACAATGCAGGAACCGGTTCCCAGATTCAGGGCGACGGTATTATCCGTATGAGTGCGGCGATCATCAACGGTGAAACCGAAAAGATGAGTGGGGTCATCAACATTGAAAATGTAAAAAACCCGATCCTGGTCGCCAAATCACTCATCGGAGAAGATGACCGCGTTTTAGGCGGAAGCGGAGCAAAAAATTACGCTACCGAGCACGGATTTGAAAACTACTCTACCGAAATTCCGCAACGGAGAAAAGAATACGAGGAGAAACTGAACAACGGAGGAAAAGGAACAGTAGGCTGCGTTGCCATCGATAAAGACGGCAAGCTGGCCGCCGCAACTTCCACGGGAGGGAAAGGTTTTGAAATCCCGGGACGAATTTCCGACTCTGCAACGGTAGCCGGAAATTACGCCAATTCTTTCTGTGCCGTAAGCTGCACCGGGGTAGGTGAGGATATTGTAAGCAATGCCACAGCAGCTAAAATTGTAACCCGTGTTACCGATGGAATGACCTTAGAAAATGCATTCACCAGAACTTTTGAAGAATTAAAAGCCATTGACGGCTTTGCCGGCGCCATTGCCATTGATAAAAAAGGAAACATCTTCCATCAGGACTCTCATCCTACCATGGTTTTTGCGAGTTTCGACGGCGAACAATTTAAAATCTTCCAATAATTTTAACATTATTTTATAAGTCGGCTTATTTTTTTGGCACGTATTTTACATGATTACTAACAACAAACTTTAATATTAACATTTAAAAAATAGAAATCATGGGAAATAAAACAAAAGGCTTATTAGCTTTAGTCGGTTTAGGTGCATTGGCATATTGGAAATACAAAAATTCTTCTGACGAAGAAAAGCAAATGGTAAAAGACAAGATCAATACCGCAAAGGACAACATCAACAAATGGGGTAATGATATCAAAGATAAGGCGAACAATGTAGCTTCTCAGGTAAAGGACAGAGCAAATGAAGTCGCTTCCCAAGCGCAGGACAAAGCTGATGAGGTTAGAAATAAAGCTCAGGAGGTAGTTAGCTGAAAAGAATAGATTATTTTAACATTCATATACAAAAAGTCATCGTAGTTTTTAATTACGATGACTTTTTTATAGCTTCAACAGCATAGACCAGCGGTATTTTATTTCCCAACTGCGGAATTCTCCATTTTCCTTTTTCAAATTCATTCACATGACGGAAACAAGGATAAGGAGACCAATCGAATTCTTTGAAATGTATGATTTGCATCTGATTCTGAATGAGATTCTGCAGAACATCAGCAAGCGAATGGTTCCACATCACGTATTCCTGAACGAGGTCTGCTGACTGATCGGCGTAAGTTCCTTCATAAATTTCAACGATGGGCTTTTCGTTAAAATAATTATACCGGATGCCTTGGAAATCGTCGTCGAACATCCATACAACCGGATGGAATTCCGCCATAATAAATTTTCCCCCGGGCCTTAAAAACAAGCTGATAATTTCAGCCCATTTTTTCAGATCGGGAAGCCATCCGATGGTTCCGTAGCTGGTAAATACGATATCGAATTTCCGGTCTAAGATATTAGGAAGCTTATATAAATCCGTACAGATAAATTCTGTGTCGGTTTGTGCTTTCCGGGCAAGATCTCTGGCAGCTTCGATCGCTTTATCAGACAAATCAATTCCAGTAACCTTTGCTCCCAATCTTGCTAAAGAAATGGAGTCTTGTCCGAAATGACACTGTAAATGCAGAATACTTTTATTTTGCACATTTCCCAAAAGTTCAAGTTCGATTGAATTTAAAGATGTTCGTCCCTTCAGAAATTCATCCACAAAATAAAAATCGGATTTCAGATGAGGTTCTACCTTGGCATTCCATGAGTTTCTGTTGATATCGAGATAATTTTCCATAGGTTCAGGTTTAAAAAATTAATCGGATAATGCTACAGCCTTTCCAGCAGTTTCTTTTTCTGTTCTGCAAATTCCTGTTCCGTAAGAATACCTAGTTCTTTCAATTTACCCAGTTTTTCCAATTGCTGAATGATAACTTCTGCCGGCTCCTTATTTTCACCGGATGAATTTTGAGGGATCGTTTCATAACTGCCTTTCTGATGATACGGTGATGCCTGATCCGGAAGATTATAAAGATTAAAAGGAGAAGCCTGAATTTGCTGTTGTTGTTGTTGTGAAACAGACTGACCCGTACTACCGTTCAGGTAATGGTTGAAAGCATTGCTGAAGTTTCTGCCGTCACTTTTATTATGAAGCTTAAATTCTGCTGAAGCACCGTTTTTAGAAATAATTCTCAGGGTTGAATACAATAGGCTTTCCACATGCTCAATCGAACGGATATGATGATACGGATATTCATCTACCTGCACATTTCCCAAAAGTTTTTTATCGATGAAAACCACTCTTTTATAGGTGGAAAAAATAAGTCCTTCTATTTTTCCGGGAATGGTTAATGCTTCTGCAATGGCAGTGAGTTTTTCATCCGTTTCTAAAATATTCACCAGTTCTTTTACTTCACCATTCGCCAAAATACTTAATCTCGCATTCAGGGCGACAATCTGATCCTGAATTTCATCAAACCTTGTAGGGATACCGCCAAATCCGAAGGTCGGTGCCCCGGTATTCTGAAAATTTGAAGATACGGGATTTTCAGAGACCCCAATTTTTCCCTGAAGAATAATTCCTCTGATCTCAGGAAGAAAAAACTCGTTGAGATTATTAATAACATCTTTATTGAGGGCGGCAGCCTGATTCAGACAGCTGTTGCATAGCAAATGGCCATCCGCCAGTTTATTTTCACCTGCTGCAGTATCCATTAAGGTTAATGGGTTACCACATAATCCGCAAATCGTATTCATAGATTATTTGTTTTTTTAGATTTGGTTAACTTTTGCATGTAAATTACAAAATTTCTATTTTACTAAATAAGATTCCGGTCAGATTGTATTTTAAATGATAATTAGAGATTGTTTAAATTTGATATGATAATTTTTTTTATAGACTTTACTTCTACTTAAATGTAGTTTCAAGTTTATTAGAAATCTTTAGATTCGACGTAGTAAAATCAGATTTACAAAGCGGGAAAATTAAAAAATTAATCCTATTTCCTAAATGGTAAAAATATTTAGAATTTAAACAGAATCTTAGATCTTATTCCGGGATCACTAAAGAACTGTACAGACAGTATATTTTCCAGCCTAAAGATTCATATAAAAGTTTTCCCAGTTCCGTAGCCACTAAGAAATTTTCTGAAATACCTTTTGATAAAGCAATGGATTCCAGCTCTTTTATTATGTGCGTGGCGAGGCCTTTGCGCCGATGATCCTGATGGGTTACAATCCTGTCGTAGACGGCAAGTCCGCCGACCAGGATCAGCCGGCCAACAGCAGCTTCTTCGTTATTCGCCGTGTAAATCGTCACTATAAAAGCATCCGGTCGTGGCTGAAATACTTCTATCAAATAGCCATCAGGAAGCGGGTCTTCACGAATGGTCATTTTTTCCTGACCATACATCATATAACCTTGCGGCTGTATCTCCCATCGTTCAGGAATCAGAGTCCTGAATTTCTCAAAAGGTTCGCAGACCTTCAGATAAACCCAAGACTCATGAATCGATTCCGAAAGCTGAATAAAATCCTCGTTTACTGTCGGAAATACATATCTGGCCTTTTGCAGTTCGTCGCTTACCTCAACTTTAAATCCGGATTTCCAGGCTTCCGGCAAAGGCTTTTCCCTGGATATGGACCAGCCTTTAAGCCATTTTTCAAGTAATTCTTCGGAAACCTGATGCATTATTTGCTTAAAAATTCTTCCAGCGAAACCGTCTTCTGTTCTCCTGCTTCAAGATTTTTATACGTTACCGTTACGTTTTTGATTTCTTCCTCACCGAGGAATACCAGGTTTTTGATGCCTTTCTTTTCGGCATAGGTGAACTGTTTTCCGATTTTGGCTGCTTCAGGATAGATCTCGGCAGAAATTCCTTGTTCCCTTAACTGTCGGATAAGCTTTAGAGCTTCCAAAATTTCATCTCCTCCGAAATTCGCAAACAGAAATTCCACTTTGGAGGTTGCTTCGTCCGGGAAAAGTCCAAGTTCTTCCATCACAAGGTAAATCCTGTCCAGACCGAAAGAGATCCCGATTCCCGGAATATTTTTCACCCCGAAAACCTCAGTAAGGTTATCGTATCTTCCGCCTCCGCCGATGGAACCCATCTGCACTTCATCCGCTTTTACCTCGAAAATTGCCCCGGTATAATAATCCAGACCTCTGGCTAAAGTAATGTCAAACCTGAGGTTCTGAATATCCACTCCAAGACTCAAAGATTGGGTAATAACGGTTTCCAGTTCTTCCACCCCTTTCAGTCCGGTTTCGTTTCCGGTAAATTTCTCTTTCAGCTGAAGAAGGTTTTCCAAAGCATCATCGGATTGCGTAAATAGGAAATCCAGCTTATCAATCGATTCCTGGGCAATTCCGCGTTCCAATAGTTCTTTTACTACCCCCTCTTTTCCGATTTTATCCAGCTTATCCAGCGCCACGGTAAAATCGATTAATTTATTGGTAATACCTGCATATTCCGCCAGTCCGGAAAGTATTTTCCGGTTGTTGATATGAATGGTTACCGAAACGCCAAGTTCGGCAAATGATTTCAGATACAGCTGAACCAAATCTACCTCCTGTAAAAGACTTTCGCTTCCTACAACATCGGCATCGCACTGGTAAAACTCTCTGAATCTCCCTTTCTGCGGACGGTCGGCCCTCCACACCGGCTGGATCTGGTAACGTTTAAAGGGAAAAGTAAGCTGATTATGATTCATCGCCACGAATCTTGCAAAAGGTACGGTAAGATCGTAACGGAGGGCTCTGTCCGTAAGGTTTTCTGAATTAAAAGGTTTATCTAATGCCTTTTGGAAGTCAGAAAGCATAATAAGTTTTTTGTCTTCTTTTGCTTCATTAATACTCGAATTTAAGATCTTAAAAATCAGTCGGTCTCCTTCTTCTCCGTATTTTCCCGTTAAAGTGGAAAGATTTTCAAAGCTTGGTGTTTCCAGCGGCTGGAATCCGAACAATTCAAAGTTCTTCTGTAATGTATTGATGATGTATCTTCTTCGGGAAACTTCCAATGCGGTAAAATCTCTCGTTCCTTTTGCTAAGCCTGGTTTCATTTTATAATAGGTAAATGATGATTAATATATAAGCAGCAAAAATAAGGAATTGAACGGACTTTTAAGGCAAACACAAAAGCCGGAGAACAATAATCTCCGGCTCCGGGTAAAAATAATACTCCATCACTTGTGTTTCTCCGTGAAATTATATGCTTTCCAAAAGTTCCAGAATCTCTTCGCCATAATTTTCGATTTTATGTTTTCCGAAACCTTTGATGTCCAAAAGTTCTTCTTTCTTTGCCGGCTTGTATTTAGCAACCGACAAAAGCTCTTTGTTGGTAGCAATAAAATAAGACGGCAGATTCTGCTCTTTGGCTTTTTCGGACCGCCAGTATTTCAGGGCTTCCAGGATCGCTGCTTCATCGGAACTCAGGACATCGTCTTCGGCAGAATACTTTACCTGCTTCGGTTCTTTGACGGAATCTTTCGCCATTTTGATTTCGTCAAAATACATGACTACCGACCAATAATTTTCATCATTCACAAAAGCGGTTTCCACTTTAATGATTTCATGTGATTCGAGAAAGGCATCCAGCATTCTCTGATCTTTATGAAGGTATTCTTCGCTTATTCTTATTTTAAAAACTTTTACTTTCATGGCAATGTATTTCAATATTATTTGCCTCCCAATAAGAGGATTTCGTCTATCCTGATTTCGGTAATAAATCTTTTTACGCCGTCTTTATCATCATAAGACCGATACGTTAGCTTTCCTTCCACGGCAAGCTCTTTACCCTTCGGAGCATACTTCTGAAGAATTTCTGCCGTTTTCCCGTAAGCAACCAGATTGTGCCATTGGGTTTCTTCTACTTTTTCTCCTTTTGCATTGGTGTAATAATCGCTGGTGGCAAGCGATACGCTGGCTTTTAAGGTTCCGTTTTCAAAGTTCATCACTTCTACTTCTTTTCCTGTGTGACCGATCAATGTAATTTTGTTTCTTAGTGACATAATGTGTAATTTTAAAAGTTAATATTCAGATCAGAGACGTTCACTGTTTTCTCAAATCTCTGTTGCAAAGATTGCCGGTTTCCATAACCCGAATCGGTAAAAAATTATTTAAATTCATTTGTAGTCGTTTGTAAACGGATAAATTTCGTATCTTTGAAATATTATGAAGAAGACGATAAAAAGAACATTCCGGGTATCAAAATATGTGATCTATAAGGAAACACTGGTAGATTATAAAGAACATTTCTGGTCGTTTCTGGGAGCATTTTTCGGAATCGGGATCATTGCTTTTATCCAGTCGCACAGTCTGGCAGCAACAGAAAATATTTTCCTGATCGGTTCTTTCGGAGCATCAAGTGTCTTAATTTACGGTGCCGTCCAGAGCCCTTTGGCGCAGCCGCGTAATCTAATCGGAGGCCACGTCATTTCAGCTTTGGTAGGCGTAACGGTTTATAAGCTTGTTCCCGATATCATCTGGCTTTCCGCACCCCTGGCAGTAGCTTTCTCTATCGTGCTGATGCAGTATACCAAAACCTTACACCCGCCCGGCGGTGCTACCGCACTGATCGCCGTAAGCTCCACGGGAAAGATTCCCGAATTGGGATTCTGGTATGTGCTATCTCCTGTTCTCTCCGGATGTCTTATTTTATTGCTTACAGCACTTTTTTTTAACAATATTACTTCTAACCGCAGCTATCCTGCCCACAGCAGGTTTAAAAAACTACTCAGAAAAAAACACCATCACCAAAATACAATGAAAAAATAAAAATTATGGAATGTCTCGAATGCGGCGAAAAAATCATCGGAAGGTCAGACAAAAAATTCTGCAATGATGCCTGCCGTAACGCCTATAACAACAAACAGAATAAGGATTCCAACAATCTTATGCGGAATATCAACAACAAACTGCGTAAAAATTACAGGATTCTGACGGAAGTAAATATCGAGGGTAAGACAAAAGTAGCCCGGGCGAAGCTTGTTGGCTTGGGTTTTGATTTTGAATTTTTCACGAATCTGAGAGTCTATAAAAATGGCTCGGAATATAAATTCATCTACGATTACGGCTATAAACTGCTGGATGATGACTTTATGCTGATCGTAAAAAATAAATCATAAAACCCCAACACCCCCACATGAAAGAAGTTGTCCTGATTACCGGAGCCAACGGTTTAATTGCCAGAGAATTATCAAAAAGACTTGAAAAGGAATATACCGTAAGGTTTTTAACCCGGAAAAAGCAACATGAAAATGAATTCGAATGGAATACCAACGCCGGTACAATCGATGAAAATGCCCTCGAAAATGTTTCGCACATCATTCACCTGGCAGGAGCAGGTATTGCTGAAAAAAGATGGACAGAAGAAAGAAAAAAAGAAATTATATCAAGCCGGGTAGGTTCCGCCGGTCTTCTTTTAAAAGCTTTACAAAAGAAAAATCAAAAGCTTAAATCGTTCGTTTCCGCTTCAGGAATCAACTACTACGGAACCGAAACCACGGAAAAGATATTTACGGAAAAGAACGGGCCGGGAAATGACTTTCTGAGTAAAGTAACTACTGTCTGGGAGCAAGCTGCCGATGAATTTAAAAACAAACAGGTTGCGGAACGGGTCGTAAAACTGAGGACCGGCGTCGTCCTTTCAGAGAAAGAAGGTGCCTTAAAAAAGATGCTTCTCCCCATAAAAGCAGGCATCGGCTCTCCCCTTGGATCCGGAAAACAATACATGCCGTGGATTCATATTGCAGACATCTGCTCGATGTATGAATTTTCCTTAAAAAATCCTGAACTGGACGGTGCTTTTAATGCAGTTGCTCCGCAATATGCCACCAATAAAGACCTGACTGAAATGACGGCACAAGTATTAAAAAAGCCTTTATTTATGCCGAATGTCCCGGGATTTGTCCTGAAACTGATCTTTGGAGAACTGTCGGTGGCGGTGCTGGAAGGTTCAAGAGCATCGGCAGAGAAAATAGAAAAGGCAGGATTCCGATTCAGATTTCCCGATCTTAAAGAAGCTTTAAAAGATTTATTGAAAAATTAAATAACGAAGATCTAACACTTTATGCAGGATACAAAAGTAAGTATTGAAAAAACAGAGATCCTCTCTGATAACTGGTACACTTTGAACAAGGTAACGTTCAATATTCAAAAAAAAGACGGAACTTTTGAACAACAAAGCCGTGAAGCATACGATCGGGGCAATGGTGCCGTTATCCTATTGTACAACAAAGATTCCCAGACGGTGATTTTGACGCGACAGTTCCGGCTTCCTACGTTTATCAATGGAAATGAATCAGGCATGATGATCGAAGCCTGTGCCGGACTTCTGGATAACGACAATCCTGAAGAGTGCATCAGAAGGGAAACCGAAGAGGAAACCGGATATAAAATCTCCCATATTGAAAAGATTTTCGAAGCCTATATGTCTCCGGGTTCCGTTACGGAAATACTTCATTTCTTCATCGCAGAATATACCACAGAGATGAAGACCGGTGAAGGCGGTGGCCTGGATGATGAAGGGGAAAATATTGAAGTTCTGGAACTTGATTTTGAAATAGCCCTCGAAATGATTGATTCAGGGGAGATCAAAGATGCCAAAACAATAATGCTGTTGCAGCATATCAGAATAAAATCGATTTTATAAAAAATTAAAGGTAAAAAGATGAAACCACTATATACCGCAGGTTTATGTTTACTGCTATCAGCCCCTGTTTACGCACAGAAAACCGATAAGCCGGGTCCGAAAGACAAAGCCGTCATTGAACATTTTAAAAACGGTTACAAAAAGAAGAATTACAGGAAATTCGACGGAAAAATAACGCTGAACGATAAGCAGATCTTGTTCGACAATAAGATTGTTTTCTATGATCCTTCCGATAAAATTACAACTCTTCTTTTAAAAGAAGGACTGGTTTATCCTCAGATACTTACCGAATATCAGGTTGATAAATTTGAAAATGAAGACAGCGACAGAACCCAAAAAAGATTCGCAAAGCTTCAGAAAAACTGGAAAGACGCTTTTGAGGTGAATAACATCAGGCTCAGCGGCGGAACGGAGCTTGCTTTTTTAAGCAATGACCCGACCATACGCAGATTCAAGGTAGTCTGCAAGGATCCGAAGTTTCCGAACCTGATGATCTATTATTTTGAACTGACCGATAAGAAGGCAGATAAAAACACTCCTACAGAAGACTTTATAAGAAATGCGAAGCTGACGCATATTTTTCAGCGGACAGAGTAAACTGCATTTTCATTTTAATGAAAAATTCTACGATTTCCGATTATTTCAACACCATCTGCGAATTCCGGCAGGCTCATCCTGTTGTAAAATGCCAGCCGCTGCGTACCAACGATCCCGGCATAATGACCGTCAGGGAGGCGTTGAACGGACTGAAAGAAATTCTTGAAAACAAGTACGAAAAATTTAAAG
The DNA here is from genome assembly GCF_042610505.1 of Chryseobacterium sp. sg2396. Taxonomy (NCBI): domain Bacteria; kingdom Pseudomonadati; phylum Bacteroidota; class Flavobacteriia; order Flavobacteriales; family Weeksellaceae; genus Chryseobacterium; species Chryseobacterium sp. sg2396. The sequence goes on from NZ_JBHGAQ010000014.1 coordinate 70,533, forward strand.
GCATGGCATTATCAGCAGAAATTTCACGTGGTATTACCAATTTACCCCATGTTCTCTATGCCTGCATTCTCCCGCCCGGCCAGTTGGTTCCGAACGGAATTTATACCGTAATCTGTTTTGATCTATTGGGTAGAGGTGCGCTGGTGGGCTGTGTGGAGTCCAAAGTTACCTCTAAAGGACTGGTTACCGTACAACGGAAAAAGAAACCCGGACTTTTACCGATCGATGTCGATGGTGCGAGCGAACGCACGAAATACAACAATGTATTTGTCAATCCCAAAGAATTTTATTATCCGCTGGAAAACAGCGAAATGCTGGAACGGCATATCGCGGAGTCGCTGGGATTGGCATTATCCCTGTTAACGCTATCTATTAGTACTAAAGCATTGACAGAGGTTAAAAAATAATTCCTACATTTGTTCCGAAAATAGTTCTTTAACATCCTTCATCAAACGGAAAAGGTTTTACGTAAAGTAGATTAATAGGGAATCGTGTGAGAATCACGAGCTGTCGCGCAACTGTAAGTAATACCCCAAAGGTTTTTGTCCGAGTATATCCACTGTGCAAACGGGAAGGATGACAGAAACTGTTACAAGTCAGGAGACCTGCCTGTTCCGAATTGACAATGCTCTCGCGGTTCGGAGTTTTTTAGTCACACAGATGATACTGTTGAACGTATGGAGTTAAAATCCTATTAGCGTTTACATTAATCTCTTTATATATACGTGAAAACGGTTAGACAGTCTTTGAAAGTCATACTTTTAAATATGTTTCCAAAAGTCACCGATTTTTATTTGGAGGTTTCAATGAAACGTATCAGTAATAGTAAAATTTAAATCAACTTCCTTTTTTAATGGAAAAATTACGTCTTTACGGTATCTTATTGCATTTCTAACCACTCCTTTCCGAAAGCATTGCGAAGCATCTGGAGAGCTTTTAAAATTATTGTTTCATTTAAAAGTTTTTAAGAACATGCAAACGCACATTCTTGGCTATCCGCGTATTGGTAGCAACAGAGAACTCAAAAAAGCCTGCGAGCAGTATTGGACAGGCAAAACCGATCTTAACCATCTTTTGGAGACCGGAAAAATCATCAAAAACAATCATTGGAAACTTCAGCAGGAGGCAGGCATCGACCTTATCCCCTGCAATGACTTTTCGTATTACGACCAGGTACTGGACATGACCCTTACCGTGGGCGCGATTCCGGAGCGGTACAGGCAACTGGCCGTCCAAAAGCAGGAGACCGATCTTTATTTTGCCATGGCCAGAGGATTCCAGCAGGAAGGCCTGGATATTACCGCAATGGAAATGACGAAATGGTTTGATACCAATTATCATTACATCGTTCCTGAATTTCAGAAAGACCAGGAATTCAGTCTGTTTTCAGACAAAATCATCCAGGAATTCATCAACGCAAAAGAAACGGGAATTCGTGCAAAACCGGTAATAATCGGTCCGGTAACCTATCTTTTGCTGGGAAAAGAAAAAGAAGGAGGTTTTGATAAACTGGATTTAATACGGAACCTTCTTCCTGTTTATCTTCAGATTTTAAAGGAACTGGAAAACCATGGCGCGGAATACATTCAGTTTGATGAGCCGTTTCTGGCACTGGATTTAAGTGGAAAAGCAAAAGAAGCTTACGGATTTGTCTATGCTGAAATCAGGAAACAATTTCCAAATCTCAAATTCATCGTTGCTACTTATTTTGAAGGATTGAAAGACAATCTTTCCCTGGCAGCCGCACTTCCCGTAAACATGCTGCACATCGATCTCGTAAGATGCCCGGAACAGCTGGACAAAGCTTTAAATACGATTCCCGAAACCCTCAGCCTTTCACTTGGAATTGTTGACGGTAGGAATATCTGGAAAAATGATTTTGAGAAATCTTTATCTTTCATTGAAAAAGCGGTACGGAAAATAGGTTCTGAACGGGTATTCATAGCACCATCATGTTCGCTGCTCCACGCTCCTTCCGATCTTGATCTGGAAAAAAACGAAGATATCCTTTCCGCTGAAATAAAGCAGTGGATGGCTTTTGCGAAGCAGAAAGTTCATGAAATTGTAATCTTAAAGAAATTAGCTTCAGAAAATCCGGATTATAATACTTTGCAGCAATTCGCTGAAAATAAAAAAGCCCTTGAGAACCGCAGGATATCAACCTTAATTCATAATCAGGATGTAAAAGACCGTGTTGATGTAACCACGGATGAAGATGCCAAAAGATCTTCTCCATTTAAAGCGAGAAAAAAATCCCAGCAGGATATCCTTCAGCTTCCATTGTTTCCTACGACTACGATCGGCTCGTTTCCACAGACAAAGGAAGTAAGGAACTGGAGGGCAAAATTCAAAAAAGGTAAGCTCAATGCTGAACAATATGATGCGTTACTGAAGCAGGAGACAGAAAGGACCATCCGCTGGCAGGAAGAAATCGGAATTGATGTCTTGGTTCACGGTGAATTTGAAAGAAACGATATGGTGGAATATTTTGGGGAACAGCTGGCCGGATTTGCCTTTACCCAAAACGGATGGGTACAGAGCTACGGAAGCCGCTGCGTAAAACCGCCCGTAATTTACGGAGATGTTCACCGCCCGGCTCCGATGACCGTTTATTGGTCGGAATATGCCCAGTCCCTGACAAAAAAATGGGTAAAAGGAATGCTTACCGGGCCGGTGACGATCCTTCAATGGTCTTTTGTCCGTGATGACCAGCCTCGTTCTCTGACCTGTAAACAGATCGCCCTGGCGATCCGCGATGAAGTGACCGACCTGGAAAGAGCAGGCATCAGGATTATCCAGATCGATGAACCGGCGATCCGTGAAGGGCTGCCATTAAGAGCTGCTGAATGGCAAAATTACCTTAGATGGGCCGTAGAAGCTTTCCGTATCTCCGCAAGCGGCGTGGAGGATGCCACGCAGATCCATACGCATATGTGCTATTCTGAGTTTAACGACATAATCCAGAACATTGCCGACATGGATGCGGACGTGATTACGATCGAATGCTCCCGCAGCCAGATGGAGCTCCTGAATGCTTTCGCCGATTTCAAATATCCGAATGAGATTGGTCCGGGGGTGTACGACATCCACTCACCCAGAGTCCCGTCAAAAGAAGAAATGGTGGAGCTGCTGAAAAAAGCACAGGCCGTAATTCCGGCGGAACAGCTGTGGGTAAATCCCGACTGCGGTTTGAAAACCCGCCACTGGGAAGAAACCGAAAAGGCCCTCATCGCAATGGTTGCTGCGTCAAAAGAAATGAGTGAAGTGTTTGCGTTATAAATGCTTTAATTATTGATATTTATTTCAGGAGTCTTTCGGGACTCCTGTTTTTATTTAACTTTACATTAAAGTACAATTAAATGACCGCTGAAGGTCTGGAACGATTAGCGCATGAATATTTTCATGAAAATAAATAATAGGAGGCTTTTATTCTTTCTACTTTAATTCAAATACTTAGCAGAACATGACCATCATCCCAATAGAAGATCCGAAATATGCAAATTCCGTTATAAAAAAATATCCTTTCATCATCGACAGCGGTGAAATTTCCGATAAAGAATACGGTATTCAATGCAGCTATGAAGGTGAAATAAGAATGGGACCACCCTACTATTTCGTTGAAGTTTTAAGAAACGGTAATAAAATATGGAGCGGCCGAACTTATGGCGGCGAAATATTTAATAAAAATATTATTTCGGCAAAATACCATAAGCTCATTTTGGTAAAATGGTACTCCTTAGATTCAAATAATGAGGTAGTTGTTGAAATAGATCTGGCAACCGGCATAGAGAAAGTCCTGACTAAAGAAGCCCGTTATCACTATGCAGGTCATTTTGATTCTTTTGACGGAATATTTTATGCAGCTACGGGTAAGGATCTGATTTGCGAAAATTTTGAAACCAAGGAAAAATTTTTCCTCAACAAAACCCTGAACAAAAGTATCGACAATGTTATTTCCTGGGGCCTCTCTCCCATGAGGAACACTATTATTGTGGTTACAGGTGATGAAACACACAACGTGATCTTGTTTAATCTTAAAAACAAACTGATCGTCAGTACGGCAACTATGGAACATAACCTCTCTTCTGATGGCAGAATAAATTGCTTTTTAGATAAAGAAAACGAGAAAGTTGTTTTTAAACTTTCCGATTATGAAAAGCAGGAAGAAGGCAATAGATCTTTAGAATGTTATAAAAGCCTGAGCTTTTAAATCTGCACTCAAAGTTTTCTAAATTTAAATAATGTAATTAGCGGAAATCAGGACGTAAAAACAGCTGCCTAGGTTCCCTGCATTGAACTTCTATTAATTTTATCTTAAATTTTCAAATAGAAATAAATTAATAATGAATACGTTATGATTTTTAAAATTTAAAACCTTAATTTTGCACTCCGAAAAAGGGATCCAACCATATGAAAAAATTAGGTGAATACAGAAAGCTTCTGGAAGTAGATAAAAACGTAACGTTAAAGGAACTGAAAACCATTTACAGGAATACGATGAAAGATACGCATCCTGATAAATTTATCAATGATGAAGCAGGTAAGCAGGAAGCGGAAGAAAAAAGCAAATCGGTAATTGAAGCCTATCATTTTTTGGTGAGCATCAATCCGGAAACGCAGGAAAAATACAAGGAAGAATATACGGAAACGATTAGCACATCTAATATTCAGGATTTTTATCTTGAAAAATCTATCCTTACCATTCAGCATCTGAACGGAAATATTTATGAATACCTGAGTGTTCCGAGAAATACCTACATCAAAATGGTGAATGCCGATTCGCCGAGCCGTTTTGCAAGAAGACATATTTACGGAAGTTTTGTTTACCGCAAAGCCGGTGAAGTAATGGCCGATTAATTTTCTAAAGATATTTAAATGCAGGCTTTCAGATTTTTCTGGAAGTCTTTTTTATTGGATTGATTCAGGAAATCGGCGTTGATAACTACAAATAACACGGATTTTGTTCGACAGTTGCCAAAGAAATCAATAGGTATAATATGTCAATTTTTCCCGTTACAAATCTCCCACAGAATATCCGGATTTTCAAGGATGGTACTGGTTCGGTTAAAAAAGACTTCCTGGCCTTATATTTCATCAATGTAATAAAATAAAAAAGCGTATCATTGCTGACACGCTTTAGGTTAATGTTATATTGATTGATGATTAGTCCAGATGTTTCGGGGTAAATCCGTCATCGCTCAGCTCTCTGTGCTCGTAGTCGGCTTTCATTTCGGCTTCGTAGTCTACTTTTTCATGCTTGCCCATTCTTCTCAAAATGGAATCGAATAAAGAGTACACCACCGGCACGATGATCAGCGTAAGGAATAGCGATGAGGTAAGACCTCCGATAACTACCCATGCGAGACCTTTGTTCATTTCGGCTCCGGCTCCTGTAGCCAATGCGATCGGAAGCATCCCGAAGATCATTGCGATCGTGGTCATCAGGATCGGACGCAGACGGGCATGGTTGGCCTGAATCAATGCGTCGTGGGTATTGGAACCTGCCGCTTTTCTCGCATTAGTAAAATCGACGATCAGGATCGCGTTCTTCGCTACGAGACCGATCAGCATGATCATCCCGAGCATAGTAAAGATGTTCAGGGAATTTCCGGTTAGGGCCAGGATCAGCATTACCCCGATCATCGCCAGCGGAATGGAGAACAATACCACGAACGGATACACGAAACTGTCATAGAGGGAAACCATTACCAGGTATACAAGTACGATTGCTGCCAGTAAGGCAATTCCCAACGTACCGAAACCTTCCTGCTGGTTTTCCATATCTCCGCTCCAGATGTAATCCACACCCACAGGTTTTGTAGGTTTATCCATAAACTGCGCGGCCCATTCGTTGGCTACGTCACCCACAGGTCTTCCTACGGCTTTCGCTCTTACTTTTACGGAAGGCGATTTATCCCTACGTTCCAGCAAACTCGGTCCTGAACCCATTTTTACATCGGCAAACTGACTTAATCTGATCTGCTGTCCCTGAGGATTGGTGAACATCAGGTTCTTCACATCATCGATCGACTGTCTGTTCGCATCTCCGAAACGGATGTTGATGTCGTATTCATATTCTCCGGCTCTGAACTTCCCGTCGGTATTCCCGTTGAATGCAGTCTGCATCGTCTGTCCTACACTCGAAAGGTTTAAACCTAAAGAAGCCATTTTATCACGGTCGATATTCACCTGGACTTCCGGATTTCCGGTATCTGTGGAGAGTTCCGCATCTACGGCTCCCGGAACTTTTTTAAGCAATTCCAAAATACGGGTAGCTTCTTTTACGGCCGTTGCGTTATCCGGTGCGGTTACCACCAATTCTATCGGCGCATTTTCCGCTCCCATAATCCCGATCGGTGCTGTTTTGAATTCCACTCCGGTAAATTTCTCTTCCAAAGCTCTTTTTACTTTCGCCGCTTTGATGTCGGTACTTTCCGAACGTTCGGATTTATCCGTTAAATTTACCTGAACTTCCGACTGGTACGTGGTAGCCTGCGCCCCACCGAAACCGGTAGACTGCTGCCCTACCGTGGTGATCAGATCCACTACATCTTTGTCGTTTCTTAAATATTTCTCTACATCCAGGGTCAGCTGGTTGGTTTTCTCAATCGTTGCATCTTTCGATAATTCCATCTGTACGAGGAACTGACCACGGTCAGTTTTAGGGAAGAACTCCCCTCCGATAAATCCGAAGGCCACCAGCATAAAGGAAGCGATAAGCACAATGAATGTAATTACCACCGTCATTACCCTTCTCAAAGTTGTTTTTAAACACCATTCCAGAATTCCGGTAATCCAGTGTGTGAATTTATCGATCATGCTTTCAAACCACAGGATGAATTTCTGGAACCAGTTTTTACCTGTTAAATGTTCCAGCTTCCCAAATCTCGAAGATAGCCATGGGATAATGGTAAATGAAGCCAATAAGGACAACATCGTTGCGATAACTACCGTGACACAGAACTGCGCCAGGATATTCGCCACAAGACCTGAACTCATTGCAATCGGAAGGAATACCACTACAATTACCAAGGTAATCGCTGCTACGGTAAACCCGATCTCCGAAGCTCCGTCGTAAGCCGCCCGGATCTTGCTTTTCCCCATTTCCATGTGACGGTAAATGTTTTCAAGCACCACGATGGCATCATCCACCAGGATCCCCACCACAAGCGACAGCCCCAGTAAGCTCATCAGGTTTAAGGTATACCCCATCAGGTTCATCCCGATAAAGGTAGCCACCAATGAAGCCGGAATGGAAATCATTACGATGAATGCGTTTCTGATGCTGTGAAGGAACAATAGCATGACAATCGCCACCAGGATAATCGCTAAGAATAAATCAAAGATTACGTGGTTGGCAGATTCTAGGGTAAAATCGGTGGTATCGTTAACGACTTTCACTTTCACGCCCTGAACTTTATAAGCTTCTTCTACGGTTTTAATGGTTTTCTGAACACTTTCGGAAACCGCTACCGCATTGGCATCGGATTGTTTCTTTACCTGCATCAGGATCGTCGGAAACTGGTTGAACCGCGCTACTTTCTCCACATCTTTCTGAGAATCGAATACGGTTGCGATATCCGACAAACGTACCTGTGCACCGTTTTTGTTGGAAACCACCAGGTTGTTCATTTCATCGATCGATCTGTATTTTCCGGATAAACGGATGGTCGATTTGGATGTTCTTGTCTTAATGCTTCCTGTTGGGAAATCAAGGTTTGAAGAAAGAATGGCATTCTGTACATCGGCAATTGAAAGGCCGTATCCCTGCAGCTTTTTATCGTCCAGATTCACCTGGATCTCTCTTTCCTGCCCGCCCACAAGATCCACCTTTGCAACACCGTTCACACGGGAGAAGATCGGCTCAATCTTTTTATCTAAAAGGTCATACAGGTCTTTATTGTTCAATTTATCCGAAGAAATACTCATGGTGATGATCGGTAAATCATCCAGGGAGAATTTATTCAGGGACGGTGCGTCTACATCATCCGGAAGGTCTGCCAGAATGGCGTTCACCTTTCGCTGGGCGTCATTCAATGCATAATCTACATCGGCTCCGTCGTTCAGCTGCACCATGATAACGGATAAACTTTCATAAGAAGAAGATTCTACTTTCTTTACGTTTTCCAAAGATCCTACGGCATCCTCAATCTTACGGGTGACGGATGTTTCCACCTCAGCGGGCGAAGCTCCCGGATACACTGTGGAAATGGTTACCATATTGGTTTCAAACTTCGGAATCAATTCATACCCCATCATGGAGTAACTTAAGATCCCTCCCAGCGTAAGGATCGTAAAGAGTACGATCACGAGGGATGGTCTTTTAATGGATATTTCTGCTAACTTCATCGCTTATTCCTACTTTATGATATTCACTTTAGATCCGTTGTCTAAGTTGATCTGTCCGCTGGTTACTACCTGCTCGCCTCCGTTCAGTCCGCTCAGTACCTGAACTTTGTCGCCGTATACTTTTCCTACGGTTACTTTGATCAGTCTGGCGACACCGTTCTGAACCACAAACAGCTGTCCTGAGCTTACCCCGTTCACGAAAGCTTCCGCAGGTACTGTCAGCATATTCTGGGTTTCCGCACCATTGTTGGTTTTGAAAGTAGCGGTAGCATACATCCCTGCTTTCAGGTTTCCTCTGTTCTGCACTTCGATCTCCACCGGGAAATTTAAAGATGCATCACTTTTTGGTGCAATGAAGGTAATTCTTCCGACGAAAGATTCGTCCGGCAATACATTGACTTTAATCGGGACTTCCTGGCCAAGCTGTATCTTACCGATCTGGCTTTCATCCACCAGAACAGAAAGCTTCAGAGAATTGATATTTACGATTTCAAATAAAGCTGTTCCCGGAGCCACAACCATTCCCGGTTCCACCATTTTCTTGTTGATGGTCCCGCTAATTCCGGCACGCACGCTGGTATCATTTACCCTTACTCCCTGTGCACGGACAGCCGCCTGTGCATTTTTCAGCTGAAGTCTTGAGTTATCCAGCTGCTGCTTCGTTACCCCTCCTGTTTTGAAGGCGTTTTCATAACGCTGGTTATCGATAATGGCATTCTGCAAATTGTTCTGCGCCTGGGTAACATCTACTTCGATGGCATCTTTTTTAATGGTCGCTAAAACCTGTCCTGCCCCTACTCTCGATCCTTCCTTTACCAAAACGTTTACTATTCTTCCGGAAATTTCAGAAGATTGGTTGGACTGCTGTTTCGGGATAAAGGTTCCGTTGGCCGAATAATCGGTATTGATGTTTTCTCTGGAAACTGATACCACATTTACATTGATCTTATCTACCTGCTTGGCTACTTCTTTTACCTCCTGAGTCTGCTTTTCTTTATTGCTAGCGATCTTATAGGCTGCTAAACCTACCAGTACCGCTGCCACGATGATATATATTAAAGTTTTTTTCATAGTTTATTATGGGTTTTGTAATGTATTCAACTCTCCTTTTGCCTTAATTAATTTGATTTCCGCCTGTTTGTAGTCCAGCAGGGCGTTGGCATAATTCTGCTTGGCCTGGGTAAGGGCATTATCAGCATCCAATACTTCGGTTAAAGTTGCCAGACCGTACTGGTAGTTGGATTGGGTATTTTTCTGAACCCTTTCCGCCAATCCCATGTTGTCTTTGGTACTTTCGATGTTAATCAGGGCATTTTCCATGTTCGTAATGGCATTTCTGTAATCCAGGCTTAAACTTAACTGGGTATTCTGAATATCCTGGTCCAGATCCTGAATGTCGATTTCAGCCTGATTGATTTTTGCTTTGGTTGCTCCTCCCGTAAAGATCGGAATGTTAATATTTAATCCGATGGCAGAGAAATCACTCCACAGTACGCCGTTGTTAATACCATTGGTCAAAGGGAATTTCGACCCCGTTGCTCCCCAGCCGTAATTGGCCACGAGGTTTACCGTTGGATATTTATAAGCTTCGGTTGCCTTTTTATTGTATACCAGAAGTTCTCTGTTTTTGTTCAGCACTTTTACTTCGGTACGATCGTCCAGGTTTACATTACTGGCAATAAGCTCCGGTCTTGGCTCGATGGTCTTTTCTTCCAGTTCGATATCGGTACTGATAGGAACACCCATGTAGAATTTCAGGGCATTCTTAGACAGTTCCACCGAATTCCTCAGCGTTTGCCTGTTCGATCCGATATTCGTCAGCTGAACGTTGGTTCGGTCCAGATCGATGGATTTAGCCAAGCCATTATCCACAAGGCTTTTGATGACATTTCTTACCCTTTCGGTATTTTCGTAGCTGGCTTCGACGGTTTTCAGGTTTTCTTCCTGAACAAATACCTGGTAGTAGGCCGTTGCTACATTTTCGATGATCTGCTCATTGGTAAGCTGGGCATTCAGAACATAGAATTCTCGGGTGGATTTCGCTGCCTTAAGCCCGGTAAACACCCTTTGATCAAAGATGGCCTGCTGAAGCTGTACGGAAGCGGTGGAACTCCAGGGCTGTCCCAGCTGGGCCCGGATTCTCTGCCCACCAAATTCAAGAAGCGATTCCTGAATCACGGGATTGTAGGTAAGCCCGGCTGTAGCATGGATCTGCGGCAACGCGCCCGCTCTGGCTTCATCAATTTTATATTCGGCTTTTGTGATCTGTAAAGCGGCTTTTTTGGCTTCCGCTTTATTCTGGAGTGCCTGCTTAATGGCTTCCTGAAGGGAAACCTGCTGCTGGGCAGACGCCAATGAAAAACCGAACATCATAAATGCAGCCGCTATTCCTACTTTCAGCTTGTTTGCAGTTATACGTTTACTTTTCATAATATTATACTTCGTTTATTATTTTAATATGTTATTCTTTTCAGTGATTTTATTTCTAAAGGACGAATCATGTGTTAAAATACTTTAACTTTTTTATTAATTTTTAAAAAGCATATTCAGGATAATTTCTTTTCTTTCGGAAATGATTTTATCGAATTCCACTTCATCAATCATCAGATTCTCCATCAGCAACGGCCTTACCGCACTTGGGAAAACCAATAATGAGATCATGTTCAGGAGAAACTGGATGGGTTTCATCGTCTCGATATTTCCCAGTTCCATTTCCGCTTCGATATCTTTATACAGTTTCCTCAGCTCCTCTTTCTCAATATCTTTTTTCTGACAGTTCCCTTTGTTAATCTGCGAAACAATATAGGTTTCCAGGTACGGATACTGCAGGCTTGTCGACAAACTGCCTTCAATGAACTGGGCAATCTTTTCCTTGAAGGGCAAATCTGAATTCATGATGATCTCTGATTTTTCATGTTCTACTTTCTGTGCTTCATTGAAAATGATCTGAATCAGGTTATCCCGGGAACGGAAATAGTAATTGATCAGTGTTCTGTTAACTCCAGCTTCATCGGCAATTTCCTGTGTTGTGGCATCAAACTTACCCTTCACAAAGAATAAATTCTTTGCGGTGTCTTTGATTAATTCCTGTGTTTGGTCTTTTTTTGCTTGATTTGACATTATTGTTAAACAAATTTGTGAGGCAAAACTAAATCAAATTTTATTTTTGACAAAATTGTTAAACAAAATTATTAATAGATTTATTATGATATGCATCATATTTTTAAGATACGGTACAGATTAAGATTTGTTAATTCTTTAGGTGTAATGCATTTTTATATCTTTGCCGGAAATTTAGTAACCGATGCGAAAACTTTTATTTCTATTGACAATTTTCTTTTATATTTCTATTTTTTCACAGAAAAAATATCCCGGAAGCAATGATTATTTCTTTTATGAGAATAAAGGTCAGATAGTTGATCAGGAGGGAAAACCAAATCCGGATGTAAAATATCTTTTTCACTCAGCCGGCCTTAATGTTCAACTCCGGAATTCGGGATTTTCTTATGATATTTACGAAACGAAAAAAACACCGAATCCGAATTCGCAAAGCTTAAAAAAAGACCGGTTTATTGACAAACGGATGTTTTCGGAGGATGAATTTTTATACGAAAATCACTTTCACAGGATCGATATTGAGTTGTTGAATTCAAATAAAAATGCTTCCATCGTCTCTGAAGGTAAATCTCAGGATTACAGCAACTATTACAACATTCCTAATAAACCGAAAGGTGTAACATCCGTTCATCGATACCAGAAAATTACTTACAAAAATATTTATCCTAATATTGACCTCGTATTTTTTAAACCAAAAGATACGCTTAAACCTATTGAATATAATTTCATTATCAATCCCGGAGGAAAAATTTCTGATATAAAAATGAAGTTCAATGGTGCGAAAACCTCGGTAAAGGATAAAAGGCTGCTTATGAAAGTGCGTTTCGGAGATTTATATGAAAATATCCCGAACAGCTGGATGGAAGGAAACAGAAAAGAATACATTGAGGTTTTATTTAAAGATCTGGGAGATCAGGTTTTCGGATTTAATGCTCCTGTTGAAACTTCCAACCGAAAAATAGTTATTGATCCTGTGCCGACACGGGTTTGGGGCAGTTATATCGCAGGGTACGGAGATGATTACGGAAGAGCAAAAGCAGATTTGCAAAACACTTTATATATCTTCGGATGTACCAGCAGCTCCACCAATTTTGCAACTTCCGGAACCTACCAGCAAAATGTAGCTGGCGGGCTTGATGCTTATCTGATGAAAATAACGAAAAACGGTCAGAAAATATGGGGTTCTTACTACGGCTCCAATATGACGGATATGTTTAATGATATTGATTTTGATGAAAATTTTAACATTTATGCAGGAGGAACTGTTGAAAGAGGATTTAATAATACGGATATAATGGTTGTAAAATTTAACAGTAGTGGAGCCCTGATGTTTGAGAAGGAATTTGTTTCCAGCAGAAACGATAAACTTTATACAATTTCCTACAACCAAAATGAGGTATTTATGGGAGGAGATGCCTTTAGTTCGGATTTCCCCACTGTAAATGCAATGCAGCCTTTGAAAAGTACCCCTATGGGATATACCGACGGTATTCTTGCGTCGCTCAATGCCCTCACAGGTAATGTAAACTGGGCCACCTATTTTGGGCGAAGTGATGGCTCTACTTCCGTCTTTCAGATCATGTCTTCTTCCGATCACCTGGAAATTATCGGAGCAACACAATCGGAAAACATTCCAATGGTTAATGCTTTTCAGCCAATAAAAGGAGGCGGTTCCGACGGAATTTACATAAGATTATCGAAATCCGGAAATACGATCCTGAAATCCAGCTACTTCGGAAATTCAGGACATGAATTCGTCCTTAAGGGCAGAATTGTAAATAATACGCTTATCCTTCCGGGAAGATATTCAACCATAGCTTTTCCGACAGGCCAGCCCGGAATATGGAGGGTAAATTTATCCACCCATGTCATGACAAAAAATTATTTCAATTTTAACGGAGAACCTCAGTTACTGGCATATCCCGATGGTTCCGGAAATGTATTTTTTACAGGGCTGCACTCCAACGGGCAACCGGACATTTCTACACCGGGAGCCTATATGGGAATACCTCCGATGTATACTTCTACTTTTTTAATTAAATATAATCAAAATGATGTTAAGGAATGGGGTACCTATTATACCGGGAATGCCGCAACACAACAGGGGGAAGCGACAACAGATTATGAAGGCGGTATTTATCTGACAGGATTTTCCGGTTTGAATACGACCGGTATTGCAACTCCGGGAACATTCCAGCAACAGGGCGGCGGAGCCGGAAATCATGATGCGTTTATTGCTAAATTTAGAGATTGTACCTCTTCGGCAATGGTATCCTCTAACTCCCCGGTCTGCATTAATTCTACTTTGCAACTGAATGCTTCAGGTGGTGCAGTGTACAACTGGACCGGACCCAACGGATTTACTTCCACTCTTCAAAATCCTGTAATCCCTAATGCAACGGCCGTTAATTCCGGAATTTATACCTGCCAGGTATCGGGAACCGGAAACTGTGACGGAAGTTTTACGGTAAATGTAACGGTAGGTGATACGATAGCACCTGTTCCAACTTTAGCCATCCTTCCCAACATCACCGGAGACTGCCACACCGTAGTTTCAAATATTCCGACAGCAACGGATAACTGTGCCGGAACGGTAACGGCGACTACAACGGATCCGCTCTCCTATTCTTTGCCGGGAACCTACGTGATCCATTGGACATACAATGACGGAAACGGTAATACTTCGGCGCAGAACCAGAGTGTAACCGTGACGGCACCTGCGCTTCCTGCTACAGCCAATACCCAGCAAACCTTCTGTGCAAGCCTTCATCCTATCCTTTCCGATATCCAGATTACCGGACAGGGCATCAAATGGTATGATGCAGCGGGAATTCTTTTAGCCGGAACTACACCTTTGGTTAACGGACAGACTTACTTTGCTTCCCAAACCATCAACGGCTGCGAGAGCAATAAAATTGCAATTCAGGTAACCGTAAATAATACGCCGAAACCGACAGGAAATTCAGTTCAGGATTTCTGTATTTCTGCCGTTCCGACTTTATCGAGCCTTGTGGTTACAGGAACTTCCCTGAAGTTTTACGATGCAGCCGGAAACCTTTTGCCGTTAACGACTCCGCTTGTTGACGGAACAACTTATTTTGTAACCCAGACCCTGAACAGCTGCGAATCCGAAAAACTGGCCGTTATGGCAACCCTTTCCACAAATAATGTCCCGGCCAATGACTATTCCGTTACTTTGTGTAACAGCACCACAGGAAATTCAATGAGCATTAATTTAACCTCTTATCAGTCCAGTATTATCGTTAATCCGGGAAGTTATATCTTCACGTATACGGATAATTTGGGGAACCCGATTAACAATCCGGCGAACTATCTGCTGAATGTAGGATCTACGGTCATCCACGTAAAAGTTTCCACACCTGACGGATGTTTTAAAATCGTGAGGTTAAACTTAGCTTTGAACCCGAAACCGGAATTTAACCTTCCTGAAAAGATCGATTTCTGTAAAGGAAAAACCGTAACGCTTGACGCCGGAATCGGTTTTACATCTTATGTATGGAGCAACGGGGCAACGACACAGACGATTGCTGTTTCCACACCCGGAAATTATTCCGTAACGGTAACAAACAGTTTCGGCTGCCAGAATACGGATAACATTCAGGTAAGTTACACCGTTTTGCCGGAAATCGTATCGGTGAACGTAAGCAACAATTCCGCAACGGTAATTCTTTCCGCAACAGGAAATTTTGAATATTCCCTGGATAATTTCAGTTGGCAGGATTCCAATGTTTTCACGAATTTAAAGATCGGTGAATATATGGTTTATGTAAGGACAAAAGGCGGCTGTATCATCGGCCAGAAACCGTTTTCCATTTTCAATATCCCGAATACGTTTACTCCGAACGGAGACGGCTTCAATGATCAGTGGAAAATTGCCGGACTGGAAAATTATCAGGGGACCGAAGTCAATGTTTATGACCGTCGAGGACTTCCGGTTTTCAAAGAAACCATTTCCAAAAAACCATTGGTATGGGGCGGTAAACTGAATGGAAGCCAGGTCCCGACAGGAAATTACTGGTATACGATAAAAGTATCGGATGGCAGAATATACACCGGCTGGCTGCTGATTAAGAACAGAGAATAATACAAAAGAAAAACGAGCGGAAATTTCCGCTCGTTTTTTATTTAGAGTAAACGAATTTTATCGTCAAGGATATCGATGATCTTATCTTTATAAAGTCCTCCGATGGCTTTCTTGAAATTCTTTTTGCTCATCTGTACCTCATCCTTAATCTCTTCCGGTGAAGATTTATCGGATAAATGAAGCAATCCGTAATTTTCTTCCAGCCTGTCTAAGATTTTCTTTTTGAATTCATCGATGTTTTCAAATCCTTCCGGCTGCAGGGATACATCGATTTTACCGTCTTCCCGGATGGCTTTGATGTAGCCAGTTTCTTCGGATAGAGGATACAATTTTTTGAAAACATCGGAAGCATAGATCAACCCGATGTATTTTTTATTGATGACCACATTCCAGCCCAGTTCGCTTTCATTCATCATGATCAGCTCTACTTTATCGCCTTTCTGAAACGGCAGATCCTGGTATTGCGGATTCCTTTTAAATTTCGTGGTTCCGGTGATCAGTCCGAGATCTTCATCAATGTAGATATGCACCAGATACCTTTTGCCTTCAATGATTTTTGTTTTCTGCTGCTTATACGGAATAAAAAGGTCTTTGATAATCCCCCAATCCATAAAGGCACCGCTCGGCAGGCTCTGAACACAGCTCATTACCGCAAACTCATCCACTTCAGCCAGCGGAATTTCGGTTGTCGCCTTTAATTTTCCATCGTCCTGGTATACGAAAACTTCCATGTCATCTCCTTCTTCTTTTTCATCCTGAATGAAAATTTTGGGAAGGAAAGCTTTTTCACCGGATTCGTCCGAAAGGATCCATCCTGAGTTGTTTTTATCTGAAATTTTTAAAGTCTGGGTTTTTCCGATTTGCATGGATGATAAATTAGTCGACAAAGGTACGGAAATTGCCGATTTCCACCTATTGATAATCTTCCAAATCTTTTTTCAGCGCAGCAGCCTCTTTCAGATGATTCTTTTTTTCTTTCTCTTTTTCTGATACACCGGTAGCTTTAACAAGCTTTCCGCTCAGGTAATAATACCTTTCTTCCGACATCAGCACCGGTTGCTTGAGAAATCCCTGCTCACCTGAAATTCTATATTTTTTAAAATGGACAAAAACCGGCTGGCCGCGGTCGAAAAAATATTCCGTCAGATATTTCCAGGCTGATACACTTACCGAATATTCCAATTTTTTAAGTTCTCCGTTATGATAAAACCCTTTAAGTTCGCTGCCATTGTCCGTGATCTGGCCTTTCTCAACAAAATATTCATTGGGAACTGTTTTTACCGTATAATTTCCGGTTCTGTTGATCTGTTCCACGGTTTTCCGGATGGCTGTAACATCCTGGCCATAAGCCAAGCCGAAAATAAAAACCGATAGAAAGAAAAATAAATTCCGCATCTTTTTAAGTTTGAGATGAAAAAGAATTACAGGTGAGAGATATAATCCATCAGTTCCTTCCTGCTGCTTTCAAAATCCAGGGCATCGCCTACTATAAAATATCGATGCTTATCTACGCACTTCGGAAAAAGCAATTTGGCCAATGCAATTTTATTTTTGTCAAAACTTAAATCTTTTACAAACATGCTGATTTGTTTTGAGGTAAACATAGCGTGGCGGCCCTGCGCTTTTATAAAGGCTATCTTTTTATCATCAAACCAAGCTTCTTCTTTCATGGTTGAAAAAAACCGTTGAAAATCCTGATTGTCCATGACATTCGGGTAATTCGCAGCGGTGTCCATATCGCCCTGACTTCCGTAGGGATTATTCCAGACGTCATTCCAGCTGTTGAAACCGTACGACTGGTTTGGTACAGGATAATTATCGAGCAGATACAAACCTTCTGAAGTGAAGAAATCCAGGACCAGCCTGCTGTTGTTCTGTACATTCAAAGTGGTTCTGTAGACGAGATAGCCGCTCTCGTAAATGGAAACCGGAATGCTTCCTGCCGGTAGATCAAAAAACCGGTACTTCCCGGAATTGTTAGACATATATTGGTCACCTACCTCTACGCTGAAAAATCCCTGTTCCGGAATTCTGAGAAAAACCTCCGAATATCCGTAATCGGGATTCCACTGGTAGTTTGGGTTCTTAATTCTTAAACCGTCGGTATTCTGGTTTCTGAGCCCTGTGTTATTGTTATTGCTCCTGTTTTTATCATTGTTATTGTTCTGAAGCCTGGCTTTTGAATCTGAGGATCCCAGTTCAGAAACAGATGCTTCATTTTTCAAAAGTTCTCCTGCTTTTCCTGCTTCCTGTGCCGATACATAGAATCCCGCCAGAAGAATGATTCCGATGATAATATTTTTCATATTCTGTTTTGCTTTATCAATTCTCCTTTATGAAAAAGAGAGGCCAAAGCCTCTCCTAATTTACAATATTTTTAAATGATTACCTGTAGACCAGATATTACATATGAATCGGTCTTTTTGCCGTAGCATCCAACGCTGCTTCCTTAATGGCTTCCGCATACGTCGGGTGTGCGTGTGAGCTTCTGGAGATGTCTTCCGCACTTGCCCGGAATTCCATAGCAATTACCCCTTCTGCGATAAGGTCGGCCGCTCTTGCTCCTACAATGTGCATTCCTAAAACCTCATCGGTTTTTTCATCAGCGATGATTTTCACCAATCCGTCTACATCACCACTTGCACGGCTTCTTCCCAAAGCTCTCATCGGGAAAGAACCTACTTTGTAAGCAACGCCTTCTTCCTTGAGCTGCTCTTCGGTTTTACCTACTCCCGCAACTTCCGGCCATGTATACACTACCCCAGGAATCAGGTTATAATTGATGTGAGGTTTCTGTCCGGCCAGAGTTTCAGCAACGAATACCCCTTCTTCTTCCGCTTTGTGAGCCAGCATTGCCCCTTTGATTACGTCTCCGATGGCGTAAATATTAGCCACATTGGTCTGAAGATGATCGTTTACCTTTACTCTTCCTCTTTCGTCAAGTTCCACCCCTGCTTTTTCAAGGGCAAGTCCGTCTGTGAAGGGTCTTCTACCCACGGAAACAAGACAATAGTCGCCTTCTACTACTACTTCTTCTCCTTTTTTATCTTTGGCTGTAATTTTTACGGTATCCCCGTTTCTCTCTACCGCAGAAACTGCTGTAGAAAGCATGAACTTCATACCTTGTTTCTTAAGAACTTTCGTTAGTTCTTTGCTCAAAGCACCATCCATTCCAGGAATAATTTTATCCATAAACTCCACTACGGTCACCTGAGCACCTAATCTTAAGTAAACGGAACCTAATTCAAGACCGATTACGCCTCCACCGATCACGACCAGGTGTTTAGGAATTTCCTTCAGGTTTAAAGCTTCCGTAGAAGTAATCACCCTTTCCTTATCGATTGAGATGAAAGGCAAAGACGACGGCTTGGAGCCGGTAGCGATGATGGTATATTTGGATTCGATCGTTTCCGTAGAACCGTCGTTTTTCGTTACTTTGATCTGGTTGGCAGATTCGAAGCTTCCCACGCCTTCAAAAACAGTGATTTTGTTTTTGTTCATCAGGTAGCTGATCCCATCCGTATTCTGTTTGATTACCTCGTTTTTACGCTCGATCATTCTGGCAATGTCGGCCTGAGGCTCGTTGATGATGATTCCGTGACCCGCGAAATTGTGCTTGGCATTTTCAAAATGCTCGGAGCTGTCCAAAAGCGCTTTCGACGGAATACATCCCACGTTAAGACATGTTCCTCCCAAAGTCGGGTATTTTTCAATAATTGCTGTTGTGAAACCTAATTGCGCGGCACGGATTGCAGCAACATAACCACCAGGACCGGAACCGATTACGGTAACATCGAATTGACTCATGTTATTTATGAATTTGTTTATTTATTATCTCTTTAGTTCTTACAAATTTAACGATTAATTGCCATACCCCCAAGTGAGTTTTATCAAGTTTTAAAAACGGGGGCGCCTCTATAAAAAATCAACAAAAATATTTGATATCTTTAAAAGTCTCAATGATCTCGCTGCATTATTCAGTAAGGATATTTAAATATTTTTCATCAATGCGCTTCAACTTTGAATCAAGTTTATCCAAAAACTATTTATTGCAGAGTTTTCTTTCATCCCCGATCGGATGAGACTGGATCTCGTTGTAGCAGGTTTCAAAAATACTTAAATCAATCTCTTCAAATACTTTAATTTCGTTGATTCTGCCCAGAAGATAATTCATTTTAAAGTATGCTGAATGTATTTCGATCTGACCTGTAACAATAGCAATAGCATTTGACCTTAATTTCTTTATAAACCGGTTACGTTTCAATTCGTCAAATTTATTCACTGCATTTCATATTATAAAGGGATGAATCCAATATTAGCTCATATGTAAAACTCTTAACGAATAATGCTGCTACAAAACTTCCGGCATCCAGCTTCCCTCTTCTAGCGTACTCCAATAAATCAATCCAAATCAATTTCCCCAACGCCAAATACTGTCGTATTTCCAAAAAATTCGCCACCGTACACATACCATTCAAGGCTTTCAAGATATTCCAATGTATTTTCGGGGGTAATCTGCGGGCGGTCTTTCTTGGAAACCATTCCTTTGTACCATTTACCGGATTCTGGAGTAACGTCTGTATTAAAAGCATAACGTATCCATATCCTTTGGCAAAGCTTGCATTGCTGAATGCTTACTTCCGCATTCTTTCCGTGGGTTTCGTCAATGCCCAATGCTGAAGTTCTGAATTCAGTATAGGATGCGGTTGGCTTTTCACAGGCACATCCCAATTTCTGCATTTTAATCATGAATGAAAATTAAATTTAAATAAATTGAACGGCCAAAAATAAGGATTTAGACTTCCATCCGGCAAACAACCGTTATCTTATTTTACAAGGTCCAGCAGAATTTTCTCATACTGATCGAGAATAATATTTTTTGAAAACCTGGATTTAACCGAACTTTCAATAGCTTCCGGATCATGGGTTTCGTGTAAAATACTCATGATCTTTTGGGCAAAATCCTCATGGTTTTCAATATCGGAAATTTCCCCGTTGATATCTTCCTGAATGATTTCGTTGATTCCTCCGGGACAGTTGTTGGCCAAAGAATAGGTTCCACAGGCTCCTGCCTCAAGCAGCACATTCGGAAAACCTTCATATCTTGACGAAAGAACGAACAGGTCTGCATGTTTCAGAAACCGGTAGGGATTTTCCTGCCGCCCGTGAAAAATAACATTTTCGAGTCCTAAGAAAGCCTTCATCTGCTGCAGCAGATCACGGTCCTGCCCGTCACCCAGAATATGAAGCATCACATTTTCGTTTTTTAGCCTGGAAAATACTTTCAAAAGGTTATCGAAGCCTTTGCGTGCAGATAAATTTCCGATCGCGACGACGTTTTTATAATTGTATTTAAAACTTTCCGGCTTTTGGGAATGTTTAAGCCTTTCTCCGATGAAATCAAAGTCAACCGGATTGTTGATCTTGATGACTTTCTTCCGTTTAATCCTGAAATTTTTGGTAAGATCATTCAGCATATCATCACTCTGGGCAATGATCCTGTGGTAATTATTATAAAAATTATAGAAAAATTTTATCTCCTTCCGCGTCACGTGCTGCGTGACTACATTGGTTTCCCGGGCAATGAATTTTGTCTTCGGGAAAAGCCTGATAAATAAAGATAAATAGGCGTTGACTTCACCGAACCCAGAGAATACGATATCCGGTTTCCTCCGGTAAATTTCTGCCAGGATGGGCTTCAGGGAGTGCCTGATCCTTTCGGTATTGACATCAATAATCTCTACATCTTCTTTCAGGAAATTCAGGTAACCGCCCTGTTTGCGCAAAAGCAAAATCTTAGGCTCAAACCGGTCCCGTGAAAGGTGGTTTGCAATCGTAGTGATAATCCTTTCCGCGCCGCCGGTCTCCAGATCCGGCAGGATAAATATGACAGAGATCTTTTTCATCCCTGTAAAATTAGTAAAAAGTTTTGGTAACCTTCAAACCGAGTTCCTCAAAAACCGGAATAATTTCATTAATATTTTCCACACTCAGGAAAGCATACTCGTCTTCTTTAAAACTCATTCCTGATCGGTTAAAAAAGGAGAACGGCTCATCACTTCTACCGAAAACACCCTCAGGTTCCCCAAATATGATATTGCCGAAAAAACTGCCGCTCATTTCTGCGTTGATTTCATCTATTTCATTCAGTTCCTTATATTTAATAATCTTATCTTTTGTCTTATTAGCAATAATAATTCTTTGGTTTGTAATCAGGTAACAATTATTCATTACTTTAAAGTATTTTAAGATCCATCTAAAAAAAGTAATGTATAAAGCTGAGCAGAACATGATGACCGCTATAATCTGAAACATAAAAAAATCCAGTTTTTTGCTATTCAATAAAAGGAAAAAAGAAACTGCCAGATAAAAAAGGGAAAATACAATTCTGAGCTTCTCCGTTGTATTAAAAAAGAAACTCTTCCGGGGAAGAATTTCTTTTTTAATTATTTCGTTAGTGTCGAGTATCATTTTAGTTAGCAACATCACTGATGAATTTTATCCTCAGCATCCTTACCTCTTCATCGGAAAGTTCATCCCCGAATTCGTCCAGAAGAACCTTCATGCTGTCGCTTTCGGATTCGTTCATAAATTCCATAAAACCGTCTACTATATCTTCGTCAAAATTATCCTCGATGTAATAGTCGATATTTAGCTTGGTTCCCTGGTAAACGATACGTTCCATTTCTTTCAGCAGCTCATCCATCGAGAGGTTTTTGGCTCTTGCAATATCTTCCAGGTCAATCTTTTTATCGGTACTCTGGATAATAAACACCTTGTGGCTGGATTTGTTGGCCACCTGCTTCAGCACCATATCCTGGGTACGTTCGATGTTGTTTTCTTCAACATATTTGCTGATAAAATCGGCGAATTCTTTCCCGTATTTTTTAGCCTTGCCTTCACCTACGCCATAGATTTTGGCAATCTCTTCCACTTTCACCGGATACTGGACCGTCATGTCTTCGAGACTCGGATCCATGAATACGGTGTAAGGCGGAATGCCATGCTTCTTGGCTACTTTTTTCCGTAATTCTTTCAGCTGACTGAAAAGATTCTGGTCGAGCCCGCCGCCGGACTGCATCTGCACCTGATCACTTTCCGCTTTCGTCTGCGTTAAGTCGAATTCCCGGTCTTCCGCGATCATGAAGGAATGTTCCAGCTTGCCGTCCAGTACCAGTCTTCCTTTTTCCGAAATCTTTAAAACACCGTAGGTTTCTATGTCTTTCAGTAAAAAATTCTGAACCGTTGCCTGCCGCAACACCGTTTTCCAGTGGTTGTCTTTTTCTTCTTTCCCAAAGCCGAAGTATAGACTCTGATCCAGCTTATATGATTTTGTAACAGCCGTTTCTTTTCCGGCAATCACGGTAATCAGATCCTTCGACTTGAATTTTTCGCCGGTGTCCCTGATGAGTTCAAGGACTTTCTTAAGATCATCCGTCGCCTCTTTCAGCTTCGGTGGATTAGAGGAATTGTCGCACATTTTAGCGCCGTCGCCATTTACCGGATCGAAATTTTCCCCGAAATAATAAAGGATATACTGTCTTCGGCTCATGGAAGTTTCGGCATAACCCACTACTTCATTTAATAACTGCAGTCCGATTTCACGTTCGGAAACAGGCTTCTGGGCAAGGAATTTCTCCAGTTTTTCAATGTCTTTCGGATCGTAATAGGCTATGCAATGGCCTTCTCCGCCGTCACGTCCTGCACGTCCGGTTTCCTGATAATAGCTTTCCAGCGATTTTGGGAAGTCGTAATGGATGACGAAACGCACGTCCGGCTTATCGATTCCCATCCCGAAAGCGATGGTGGCAACAATAACGTCCACGTCTTCCATCAAAAATTTATCCTGGTTCGCCACTCTGATTTTCTGGTCGAGACCGGCGTGATAAGGCAGTGCATTAATGCCGTTAACCTGCAGGAGCTGCGCAAATTCTTCTACTTTCCGGCGGCTCAGGCAATATACAATCCCCGACTTTCCTTTATTCTGACTGATAAATTTTACGATTTCCCTATCTACATTAACTTTAGGCTGTACTTCATAATAGAGATTCGGCCTGTTAAAGCTTTCCTTAAAGACAAGAGCGTTTGTCATTCCCAATGTTTTCTGGATGTCATCCTGTACCTTAGGCGTCGCGGTAGCCGTTAATGCAATCACGGGAACATCGGCAATTTTATCGATAATGGATTTCAGATTCCTGTATTCCGGTCTGAAATCGTGTCCCCATTCTGAAATACAGTGTGCCTCATCGATGGCAACAAACGATATTTTCACATCTTTCAGAAAATCAAGGTATTCTTCCTTGATCAGCGATTCCGGAGCCACATACAGCAGTTTGGTCTTGCCTTTTTTTATGTCGTCGAAAACCTGTTTGGTCTGGGTTTTGTTTAGTGATGAATTTAAAACATGGGCAACCCCGTCATCAGATGAAAGACCATTCACCGCATCTACCTGGTTCTTCATCAATGCGATAAGGGGCGATACCACAATGGCCGTACCTTCCGAAATAAGTGCCGGAAGCTGGTAACATAAGGACTTGCCACCACCGGTTGGCATGAGAACAAATATGTCCTTTCCATTCATAAGGTTTTCTATAATCTGCTCCTGCTGGCCCTTGAAAGTGGAAAACCCGAAATATTTTTTCAGTTCGCCTGATAAATTGGCTTTTTTTGCGCTCATCTAATTTTCTATTGCTAAATTTGCATCTAATCCAAAGTTATGAATTTTTCGCTTAAAATAAAAGCGAACGAATTTATAAAAATTAAAATTTATATTAAATATCCTTTTAAAAATATAACGTTTTTTAAGAGTGTTTATGTATATCCGATAAGAGTATAATGGAAAAAGCCGATATTATTTCAATAGCAAAAACTACCCTGGAAATAGAAATTGCCGAACTTGAAAAACTAGCCGCCCGACTTGATGATGATTTTGTAAAAGCCGTTAAAGCGATTCACTCGGCAAACGGAAAACTGATCGTAGTAGGTATCGGAAAATCTGCGCACGTAGGAAATAAAATTGTTGCTACCCTAAATTCCACCGGAACACCTTCCCAGTTTTTACATGCTTCAGAAGCCATCCACGGAGATCTGGGGGTAATCCAGAAGCAGGATGTGGTGCTCTGCATTTCCAATTCCGGGAATTCGCCTGAGATTGTAAACCTTGTTCCGTACCTGAAAGATTATTCTTCGGCTCTGATCGGCATGACAGGAAACAGATCCAGCAGGCTTGCCGAATTTTCGGACATCATCCTGGATACGCATGTTGATATGGAAGCCTGCCCCAACAAACTCGCCCCTACCAGTTCGACAACACTTCAGATGGCCCTGGGCGATGCCCTGGCTATTGCCTTAATGGAAATGAATGATTTTAAAGCCAACGATTTTGCCAAATTCCATCCGGGAGGCAGTCTCGGGAAAAATCTAATCTCCAAAGTGGATGACTTTCTTTCCTCGCAAAAGCCTCAGGTTACGGAAAATGCTACTGTAAAAGACGTCATTATCTCCATCAGCAGTTCCAGACATGGGATTACCGTAGTTACCGATCAGGATGAAATCATCGGGGTTATTACCGACGGCGACCTGAGAAGGATGTTGTTGAAAGGCGACGATATTTCACAAGTCCTGGCCAAAGATATTATGTCCGCCAACCCGAAAACCGTTGAAAAAACAGCTTTGGCAAAAGAAGCAATGCAGATTTTAAAGGATAACAATATCGGGCAACTCGTGGTAACGGAAAACGGGAAGTATCTCGGGATTATCGACCTGCATAAACTATTGGATGAAGGCATTAATTAATCCGAATTAGAAAACAGGTTAAAAAGGCCGGAATAGTATTGCTGGAGGTGGGAAAATTCTCATGTCACTGGTATTGCCACCAATCTTTAAGTATCGAATTATCCTGTCCTATTATTTACATTTTTCTGATTTTCTATAATAAACTTCCATCTTCCTTCTCAATACATCCCAATTTAGTAAAACTTTTTTCCTAAATTTGAAATCTTAAAAAATATTATTCTGTGAGTGATGCTAAAGACATGTCCTTCTGGGGACATATTGGCGAACTGAGAGGCCACCTCATCCGTTCGATTCTCGCCATAGTAGTTGCTGCGATCGTTATCGGTTTCAATATCAACTGGATTATGGATCATGTTTTCTTCGGTCCGACCCGGAATGACTTTGCTACGTTTGAAATCGTCAACCATTTTTCCAAAATGATCCTGGGTGAAGACAGTATCCATCTTCCGAAAGATTTTCCGGTTCGTGCCAGTAAGCTTTACCAGCAGTTCAATGTGATGATGGCGGTTTCCATTTTCGGGGGAATTGTGCTTGCCTTTCCGTATATCGTGTGGGAATTATGGCGTTTCATCAGTCCTGCCCTGCATCGTAATGAAAGAAAAAACTCCCTGTTTATCATTAACTCGGTGTGGATCCTGTTTATGACCGGCGTTTTATGTGGCTATTACCTGATCCTTCCGTTTGCGGTTAATTTCGGGGTGATTTTTAAAATATCCAATATTATCATTCCCTTGTATGACCTCAGCGACTATACAACGCTGTTTTTACAGGTTGTACTGGGGATGGGAGTCATATTCCTTTTTCCGGTACTCATCTATTTCCTAACCACTATCGGAATTTTAACCCCAATGTTTATGAAGACTTACCGTCGCCACGCTATTGTTCTGATTATGGTAGTGGCAGCGATTATTACACCGGCGGATGTTCTCAGTATGATGATGGCAGCCTTCCCGTTGCTTCTATTGTATGAATTCAGTATCATTATGTGTTCGTATACTTACAAAAAAGTACAGAAAGCAGCAGCCAATTTACCGGCCGTCCAGAAATAAGTACATAAAAACAATAAATATAGTCCCGCCGATTTTTTCTGCGGGATTTTTTTATGGGGATTCTTGATCTGCTTTAACGTTTTGCAAAACCTACAGTTTCAGAAATCTGTGAGGTTTATTGGTTAAGTTTATTTGAGTGTTGCCTTTTGCTTTGTTGGAATACGCTAAGGGGCTAAGAGACTGGTTAAATAATACTGCTTTAAAGATGCAAGGAATTTGACGCTGTCAAATTTGTATATTGCTAATACTAACCTCTAAAATTTTATGTTCTGAAAATAAGCGGTCTGCAATTTTAGCAAAGATAAAATCCGATCGACTTTTCTATGCAACTCATTTTAAGAACCTTTTGAGCCATTGCGTTTTCCAACAACAAATGTACTATAAAGATTGATCCTTTACCTGCAAAGCAAAATTCACCTTTAACAGACCACCCGGTCAAAAATTCTTTGAATTTTCGCCACTCCTTCAACTTTTGGAGGGGAATTAAGTAAGAATATTCTTTGCTGTTTTTTGATGAAGCTGTATGTGTTGATGAAAAGAAATTAATAAAGTTGATATATATACATCAATCAAATCCTCACAGAAATGACAAGCGAAGCGGATTGACCATTCACCATTCATTTTTAAGGATGTAACAAAACTCCAGATTTCCCGTCTTATCAGAGAGATTTTATATTTTAAATTTAGTTCAGCATCGATTAATTCTTTATTTTAGTCCATTAATTTTATATCAGATGAAAAAACTTTCATATACGCTTTTATTTGCTTCAGGATTGGTTTTCGGGCAGTTGTTTGAAAAGGATAAAGTATTTACCAAACAGGATACTTTAAAAGGATCCGATACCCAGTTCCGGAATTTTTGGGACGTAAAAAAATACGATCTTTCCGTAGAGCCGGATTTTGCGATGAAAAGCATTAAAGGAAATAACATCATCAGCTTCGAAATCACAAAAGATATTGCAAACCCGACTTTCCAGATCGACCTGCAGCAACCGATGAAAGCCGATAAAGTGGAAGCGGGTTTTCCGGTGGACAATTATAAACAGGACGGTGATTTCATCTGGATCAAAGCCAATAAGAACTTTAAAAAGGGCGAAAAATATACCATTAACATTACGTATTCCGGAAATCCCACCATTGCCAGAAATGCGCCTTGGGACGGAGGCTGGGTATTTACCAAAGATAAAAACGGAAATCCTTGGATGAGCGTTGCAGATGAAGGTATCGGTGCATCCGTCTGGCTTCCTACGAAAGACATCTGGAGTGATGAGCCGGACAATGGCATCGTAATGAAAATCATAACTCCGAAGGATCTTGTAGGAGTTGGAAACGGAAGGCTAGTCAGCAAAAAAACGGAAGGCGATAAAATGGCTTACACCTGGGAAGTGAAAAACCCGATCAATGCCTATTCTATCATTCCGAATATCGGGAAATATGTAAACTTTAAAGATGATTTTAAAGGGGAAAAAGGAAACCTTGACCTGGATTACTGGGTGATGGATTATAACATCGACAAAGCCAAAAAGCAGTTCCGGCAGGTGAAGCCTATGCTTTCAGCCTTTGAATACTGGTTCGGGCCATACCCTTTTTATGAAGATTCCTACAAGCTTGTAGAATCGCCATATCTGGGAATGGAACACCAGAGCAGTGTAGCCTATGGAAACGGCTATCAGAATGGCTATCTGGGGAGGGACCTTTCAGGAACCGGTGTCGGTCTGAACTGGGATTTTATCATTATTCATGAGAGCGGCCATGAATGGTTTGCCAATAATATTACCGCCAAAGACCAGGCGGATATGTGGATTCATGAAAGTTTTACCAATTATTCCGAAGTGTTGTTTACGGAAAAATACATGGATAAAAAATCAGCCGATGTATATGCTCAGGGAATACAGCATCTTATTCAGAATGACACTCCGATTATCGGAAAATATGGGGTAAGGAACGAAGGCAGCGGCGACATGTACCCGAAAGGAGCCAGCATGATTCATACAATCCGGCAGGTCATCAACGATGATGAAAAATTCAGGCAGATCCTGAGAGGCCTGAACAAAGATTTTTATCATCAGACAGTAACCACGGCACAGGTTGAAAATTATATTTCAAAAAAATCGGGAATCGATTTTTCCGGTGTATTCAATCAATACTTAAGAACGGTTAAAGTACCGGTCCTGGAATACTCGCAGAAGGGAGAAGAACTCACTTTCCGGTATACCAATACGATTAAAAATTTCAAACTGCCGATTATTGTCGAAGGCACAACCATTAATCCTTCTGAGCAGTGGCAGACCGTAAAATTAAAGAAAGGAAGCCCGGTGGAATTCAACAAAAATTATTACATCAACTATAAAAAGGTTCAGTAAATGATACAGGCAAAATCGCGGCATGCGGTTTTGCTTTTTTAGATTTCTTTTGAATTTAACTGAGAATAAAACCAAATAAATTCAAAATACAAAATACTGTTAATTAGACATTTAATCAAAAAAAGTTTCATTTAACAAAGTTTAATGCAGGTTTCCGTAACAAAATCAGCCGAACAGCAACTATTTAACTATAAATTGAACTCAATGAAAAAAACAGCTTTAAGCTTGGGTATTGTAGCCGCTTTTATGGTGAATGCCCAATCCATAAAAACGACCATCGACCTCGTAAATGTAAAAGACGATAAGGTGCCGGTAACGATGGAATTTCCCAAAATGAAATCCGGTGATGTAAAATTCCATTTTCCAAAAACAGTTCCGGGTACCTATTCTGTGGATGATTACGGAAGATTTGTGGAAGGCGTGAAATTTATGGACAACAAAGGAAAAGAAATTCCTTTTACTAAAGTCAATGACAATACCTATGCCCTGAAAAATGCGCAGAATTTAAGTAAAGTTACCTATCTGGTAAATGACAGCTTTGATGACGAAATGGATGAATCGAAGCATAAAGCGGTATTCTCCCCATCCGGAACCGATATCGAGGCAGGAAAAGTTTATCTTATCAATACCCACGGATTTATCGGCTACATCGACAATATGCAGGATGTACCTTACCAGCTGGTCGTTAAGAAGCCAAATGGTTTTTACGGGACAACGGCATTGGTAGATCAGGACAGCTCTGATTCCACCGATACGTTTACGCTTGCCAATTATGCGAAAGTAACGGATTCTCCGCTGATGTACACCAAACCGGATTATATCACTTTCAATGCAGGCGGAATGGATCTTGTCCTGGGTGTGTATTCGCCCACCGGAAAATATAAGGCCTCAGATTTCAAAGAAAATCTGGAGAAAACGGTGATTGCCCAGAAAAAATTCCTGGGTGATATGAATACCAATAAAAAATATGCGATCATGCTGTACCTTGCAGGAAACGATGAACCGCATATCAAAGGTTTCGGAGCATTGGAACACCATGAGTCCACAAGTGTGGTCCTGCCGGAAATGATGCCCAAAGAAGCCATCGACAAAACCATTACAGATGTAGTTTCCCACGAGTTTTTCCACACGGTAAATCCGCTGAAAACGCATTCTGAGGAAATCCACTATTTCGACTACGCCGATCCTAAAATGTCGCAGCATCTCTGGATGTATGAAGGAGGAACGGAATATTTCGCTAATTTATTCCAGATCCAGGAAGGGCTTATCACCAAAGACGAATTTCTTCAAAGAATGAGCGAAAAAATCGCCAATTCCAAGAACTACAACGATACGATGCCTTTCACGGTAATGAGTAAGAATGTTCTTAAAGATGAATATAAGGACCAGTACAGAAACGTCTACGAAAAAGGTACGCTTCTGGCCATGTGCCTGGACATCGAGCTGAGAAAGTTATCCAACGGTGAGATGGGCTACCGTGATATGATCCGTAAACTGTCGCAGCGGTTTGGGGAAAACAAGCCGTTTAAAGATGATAAATTAATTGATGAGCTGGTAGCGGTTACCGGATATCCTCAGGTAAAGGATTTTTACAATAAGTATATCGCCGGAGACCAGCCGACACCTTACGCCCAATACCTGAATATGGTGGGTGTAGAAACGAAAAAACAGGAAACCCCACCGATTTTCTGGTTCGTTAAAGATCCGCAACAGACGGGTTATGACGAGAAGGATAATGCTTTTGTATTTGATGAAAGTTCGGCACAGTCCCCTTTCGCAAAAAGCATCGGCATGAAAATTACGGATAAGATCGTAGCACTGGACGGCAAAACCATCAATATCCAGAATATCCAGTCGTTTATTGAATATGCCAAAACCATTAAAGAAGGACAGAATGTTACCGTTACGGTTTTAAGAAAGAACGGCGATAAAACCGATAAGATCGATCTTAAGGGAAAGGCAATTCTTGATAAGATGACGGTGGAAACTCTTCAGTTTAAACCGAATCCGACACCGGCCGAGCAAAAACTGCAGGATCAGTGGCTGACCGGAAAAAAATAGTTTTAAATAAAAACGGATTATACAAAGCGGGGAAATTTTTCTCCGCTTTTTTATTTTACAGAGCGTTTTAAGGCAGGGATTTTTAACACGTATCTGCTCTGTCTGCCGTTTTGTAAGAATCCAATATTAAAGAGATCAGTGCAATTAGCTGTGGAATTCTTGAATCTGCGGGTTAAGACATACAAAATTATGCTTTCCGGATGGTAATCCTGAATGTAGTTCCTTTTCCGATTTCCGTCTGTGAAATTTTAATATCTCCGTTATGATATTCCTGAATAACTCTTTTGGCAAGAGATAACCCCAATCCCCAACCGCGCTTTTTGGTAGAATATCCCGGTTTGAAAGCGTTTGCCGCCTGTTGTTTGGTCATTCCGCTTCCGGTATCCTGCACTTCTATGACAATATTTTTGTTCCGTTCTGTAACGGACATGGCGATCGAACCCTCACCCTTCATTGCGTCCACGGCATTCTTCACGAGGTTTTCAATCACCCAGCTGATCAAAATTTTGTTGTGGGGTACGGAAACCGTATAATTTGGAAGATGCAATCCAAAATTGATTTTCCTGGAAATCCTGGTTTTCAAATAATCATAATTCTCCTGAATAGTCGCATTAAAATCGCGGTCATTCAGTTCAGGGATAGAACCTATTTTCGAGAATCTTTCCGAGATGGTTCTTAACCGTTCGATGTCTTTTTCAATTTCATGCACCCCTTCAGAATCGGGAGTGTCGAGCTTCATAATTTCCATCCAGCCGATCATGGAAGACAGAGGCGTTCCGATCTGGTGTGCCGTTTCTTTGGCAAGCCCGGCCCAGAGATAACCTTCGTCCGTTTTTTTGATCGTCCTGAAAAACCAGAAGGAAAAACCAAAATATGAAAGGATGAACATCCCCAGAATATACGGGGAATACTGAAGGTTATTCAAAAGGCGGGAGTTATCATAATAAACAAATTGCCGGTTTCCTTTTACAAGATTGATTTCAATGGGAGGATAGCTTTTGGCCATTTTTTTTGCCAGCGCTATTATTTTTTCCGAATCGTTTTCTACATCCTGCGGAATATTTTTATGTTCTATAATCTGCCCGTTTTTATCCAAAATAATGAGCGGAATAGTGGTATTGGAACTGTAAATCTGCAAAAGCAGCGCCTGGATTTCCAGATTGGGATTTTCTACTTCCTGCTGGAATTTTAAGGCACTGACCAGAATATCAACCCTCCTCACCTCTTCACGGCGAAGGAAATTGATCAGGATCGTTGAAGCGACAACAGTTGTCAGGACGACAATTGTCATCAGAGTAAAAATTATCCAGTTATTCAGTCTAGCAAATAATGATTTCCTCAAAGCAATAGTTTATTTTAAAACGTTCAGGATCTTCTGCAGTTCTGCGCCGCCGCTGCCCTGATAGTTATTGATGATGATTGAAAATACGTATTTCTTTCCGTCTTTCGAGGTGTGGTAACCGGCATAGGATTTGGTATCCCGCATCGTTCCGCTTTTCATTTTGAGACCGTTGTCCTGGGTAGGAAAACCGTCATAATAAACTTCAAACCAAGGCTGTTTTTTAGCATATAATAAAGCCTGTACTTCTGCTTTTGCCGAAACGTAATTCTGTGGGGAAAGCCCGCTTCCGTCTGCAAAATTGATCATCGCCGGATTGATTCCTTTACCTTTCCAAAATTCTTTCAGAAAGGCAACCCCTGTTTTGAAGCTTGAATTTCCTTTCTTTTCTTTTCCTAACGTTTTAACCAGTGTTTCGCCGTACATATTGATGCTTTTCCGCAGAAACCAATAGACAATTTTATCTAAAGTCGGCGATTCATAGGTAAGAATGAGGTTCTGTTTAGGAAATTCCAAGGATTTTTTTCCCTCGATTTCAAGTTGGGCATTTGTAACGACTTTCCCTGAAAAATCGATCCCGGATTCCTTCAGCCATTGTTTCACTTCCATTCCCAACTGCAAAGGCGGATTGGGAGTAGCTCCGGAAACCGTAACCAATTTTGAAGGTAAAGTTCCGTTAATCAACGCAACATCCGAATGCGGTGCGGTGAAAATCAGGCTCTGGTCCGAGTTTCCGCCTGCTTTAAGGTCATTCAGCCATTTTACGCCTTCCAGCGGATAGGAAAAGCTTTTGAACTCGGTTCCGCTCATGTTGATATCGAACTGGTTTTCGCGCCAGTTGATTCCCCAGACGCCGGCTCCGTAATAGTTTCCCAAGTCGTCCCACGGCCAGCCTCCGGGAACGGTCTGGTGGTCGAAATAAGAATCATCGACAATCAGGTCTCCTGATATTTTTTTGATGCCCGATTTTTTAATAGACTCCATTAATTTCTGCCTGAAATTTTCCGGTTTGTATCCTTCATATCTCCAGCTTCCC
Source organism: Chryseobacterium sp. sg2396 (assembly GCF_042610505.1). Taxonomy (NCBI): domain Bacteria; kingdom Pseudomonadati; phylum Bacteroidota; class Flavobacteriia; order Flavobacteriales; family Weeksellaceae; genus Chryseobacterium; species Chryseobacterium sp. sg2396. Next base: position 103,747 of record NZ_JBHGAQ010000014.1, read on the forward strand.
AGTGTAGGATCGCCGTTTGAACTGATGAACAGATTCCCGTTCAGATTCCCGTTGGAAATGGTTCCGGAATAGGCTGACGCTGTTTTATAGGTATAATTTTTACCCAATATTTCCAAAGCCGCCGCTGCAGTAAAGATCTTCTGCGTCGAAGCGGTGGAAAGTCCTTTATTTCCCTGATAATCATAAACCTGATTCCCGCTTTCATCCGAAACATAAAAAGATAAATTGGAGGAAACCGCACCGGAAGATTCCATCAGGTTTTTGGTTGCAGCATCCAGTTTCTGGGCAATGTTCTGTGCCAGAACCATTTGGGTTGAAATGAGAAATATAGGAAAAACGTTTTTCATGAAGGATTGTTTTTATTCAAATATAATTTAAAATTACAGCACCGAACCCGCTTCGATTTCGTAAGGCTCTTTATTTTTCTCGAAAACCCTGGTCAGCTCGCTTCCTTCTACGGTGATCCGGTCGCCGGTTCTGCGGATCCAGTTTCCTTCGCGAAGTCCTACGACTTTAACATCATTCTGTGTTAAAAATTCTTTAATCCGGGTTTCCCTAGTTTCGCCATTATGCTTCAGCTCAAGATTAGGATCAAGGTAATGCGGGTTGATGTTAAAGGGAACCAGCCCCATGCAATCAAAGCTCGGAGGATAAACGATCGGCATATCGTTCGTGGTTTTCATATTCTGTCCGCCGATATTGCTTCCGGCACTGCAACCCAGATACGGTTTCCCGCTTTCTACATTTTGCTTCAGCACATTCATCAGCCCTTCTTCATGTAACGTTTTAACCAACAGAAACGTATTTCCGCCGCCTGTAAAAAAACCTTTTGCATCATTAACAGCCCCTATTTTATCTTCAAATTCATGAAGTCCTTTCACTTGGATGTTCAGGGTCTCAAAGAAAGACTTTGCTTTTGCAGTATATTCTTCGTGGGAAATTCCGCCCGGTCTTGCAAAAGGAATGAAGACAATTTCATCAATTCCTTCATATAATTTAATGATTTCCGCTTTTAAATATTCCAGATATTGTCCGCCGAAGAGCGTAGAAGTAGATGCGAGTATAATGTTCATAAATTTAAACTTTGTTGTCTCTTACAAAGATAATCCAAACTGTTGCGAATCTAAAATTATGGTAAAAAAATAGTGCATCCCGTTAATGTTTTCTAAAAAACCTTAAAGCTTCTGAATTTAATTTTTTCATAAAGTAGCAATTGACTACCTTTATAACACGTTTAAAATGTAGGAATTATGAAAATGACAAAAATGAACAGCAGAAACCTTTTATTAGGTTTGGTATTGACAGGAGCCGTAAGTTTTGCCAATGCGCAGACGACGCAAACCGACAGCACTGCGGCAACCGCAGCAACGACAACGACCGTTCAGGCAACGGGAAATCCAACAATTGATGCTCTTAAAAAGAAAATAGCCGCAAATCCCCAAGATACGGAATCGCTGGCCAAATTAGCCGGTGCCTATCAGGATGCTTCCGACTGGACAAATGCGATAGCTACCTGGAAAAAAATATCGGCATTGCTGCCGGACTGGGCTCCATCGTATTACAGCCAGGCCTACGCTTATCAATCGGCAAAGGATGATGCCAACGCCAAATTAGCTTACGAGAAATATATTGCTACCGTAAAGCCTGAAGAGGTGGAACAGAATAAAAAGAACCTGGCCTACGCCTATTTCTACGTAGCGTTCTCCGAACAGCAGAGCAATCCGGATAAAGCAAAGGAGCATATTGCCAAATCATTGCAGTATGACCCGAGCAACCAGGAAGCTCTGAAATTAAGCCAGGCTTTAAATTCATAATGTTGAAAGATCCGATTTTTTCGGGTCTTTTTTGTTGATAAGGTAGGGAGATTTGCTATTCACTTATGTCAATAGTCAATTTTTGCTTTGCAAGTGAATGGTGAATTTAAAATTGATAAGCGAAGTGCATTGACCATTGACCATTGACCATTCACTTGCGAAGCAAAATTAATTTCTCCCTCAAAAACGGAATGACTATCTTTGTATAAATAAATCTCAAAACAAATGAAATTTTTTATTGACACGGCTAATTTAGAGCAGATCAGAGAAGCAAAAGATCTGGGAATCCTTGATGGGGTAACGACGAATCCGTCGCTGATGGCGAAAGAGGGAATCCAGGGAACGGAAGCGATTAAAAATCACTATAAAACCATCTGTGAGATCGTAGACGGGGATATTTCTGCAGAAGTACTTTCCACAACATACGAGGAAATGATCAAAGAAGGTGACGAACTGGCTGCGATCCACCCGAACATCGTGGTAAAGATCCCGATGATCAAAGACGGTATCAAAGCGTTAAAATATTTTTCAGATAAAGGCATCAAAACCAACTGTACGCTAATTTTCTCTCCGGGACAGGCACTTCTGGCTGCTAAAGCAGGAGCGACTTACGTTTCTCCTTTCTTAGGAAGGCTGGATGATATTTCAACGGACGGACTTAACTTAATCCAGGAAATCAGGCTGATTTTCGACAATTATATGTACGAAACTGAAATTTTAGCAGCTTCCATACGCCACGCAATGCACATCATCGACTGTGCGAAAATCGGGGCTGACGTGATCACTTCTCCGCTGCCTCCGATCTTGAGCTTATTGAAACATCCTTTGACAGATAACGGACTGGCTCAGTTTATTGCAGATTCTCAGAAATTAGCATAACTGCTGATGATCAGATAAAACAACAAAAAGCGCGGAAACTTTATTTCCGCGCTTTTTTATTATGGGTCGTTTTCCGTAATCGTCTTAATAACCCGGCAAGGATTCCCGACAGCAATGACATTATCCTGAATGCTTCTCGTTACGACGCTTCCTGCCCCGATCACGGAATTGTTCCCGATGGTAATTCCCGGAAGAACCACCACATTTCCCCCGAACCAAACATTATTCCCGACTTTGATGGGATGTGCAGATTCAAGCCCTTCGTTTCGCTGCTTCACATCGATCGGGTGATTGGCCGTATAAAAGCTACAGTTCGGACCGATGAATACATTGTCACCGAAAACCACTTTCGCACAGTCTAAAATCACCAGGTTATGGTTGGCGTAAAAGTTTTCACCAACTTCAATATTATACCCGTAATCGCACCAGAAGGATGGTTCGATGCAGATATTTTCCTGTGTTTTCCCTAAGATCTTTTTCAATAAGGAAATCCTGCCCTCAGAATCCGAATTTTTGAGATTGTTGTATTGCTGGCAGAGGTCTTTGGCGGCAGCCCTTTCCTTAATCAGTTCCTGGTCATAATTGGCATTATATAAAAGCCCCTGTGCGCATTTTTCTTTTTCTGTCATATTCTGTTGATTGGTGATGGTTGGTTTACCACCTAAAGATAATAAAAACAAAACAGGATGAAAAATGATTTTCACCCCGTTGAATATGAATATTACGTTATTACTTTACCAGATCCGGTTCGATAGGATTGTTATTTTTTGCCAGTGATTCTTTGGTTCTTTTCTCCATTTCCCTGAATACCTGATTTGGGTCTGAGATTTCTTTTCCGTCTGACGTTTTTACTTTGAACATCACTTTGGAATTTTCATTGTTCTGCATCACCATTTCCCTCATATTTTTTGTAGGATCGTTTACGTAAGCTTTCCATGCTTTCCTGAACTGGTCTTTCGATGCTTCGATCTCTTTACCTTCCATTCCGACAATCCTTATATTCTGCGGCAGCTCCGGTTCTTTTTCGGAAGCAGGTGCTTCTGCGATTTTTTTATTGCCGGCCAGGGTCATGATATGTGATCCTGTCGTATCTTCGATTTTTACGATAAGGCCCGGCAGTCCGTAGAATTTATAAGGTCCGTCCTGAAAAGGGAGATCTGTGGAAAACCAGGCGATCCATTCTCTTCCGCCAAAGTTGGTGGTGGCTTTCTGAGCATTGTATTCTCCAATTTTTTGCTTATCGGGAAGGATTTTCCATTCGGGTTTCTGCTCTTCTTTGATCTTATATCGGTCCGAAGCGATATTTCTGAAAAGATAAGTGGTAAAATCAGGATAACTTTTGGTAACCTTAAAAGAAACCTGGCCGGGCTTTTCTTTGCGGTTGACGCTGATGTTCCCGGAAAAAGATTTTACCTGCTTCTCAATTTCCGCCCTGGAAGTAGAATCCGACACGAATTTATCGCGGCTGTAATAGCTGGATCCGTTTTTATCAATGTCCAGGTACATCATTTCGCTTTTCACATCTTCCCGGTTGTTGGAATCCGGAATGAATTTGTATTCGTAGAAAAAACGGTTGATCTGTGCCTGGGTAAGAATGCCTAAGACAAGACATCCGAAAGCTATAAATTTCTTCATGATTAATTTAATTAGTTATAATTTTCCATTTTTCTGCGTAAGAATGTTGTTAAACGAATCACTCATACACTTCTGAAATGTAACAAAAAAGCCATGCCTGGTTTTCAATCTTACACGGCATTTTGTTTATTATTTTGTTTCAATCCTGATCTCGCCGGTGGTGGTTTTCGATCCGTCGGTGGAAGTTTTATTGATGTTGACCGACCTGATATTTTTCGGATCTAAAGCCTGCATCTGGGCATTGGTAGACTCTTTTCCGTTAATGTAGATTTTGGTATTTTCCGTATTTCCGCTCAGATTTTTGATGCCAGAACCTACAAGAGACTGATCTTTCAGATTAATTCTTATGTTATCAGCATTCACTCTAAAATTCCTGTCAATCGGCAATTTTTTGGAAACATTGCTAAACACATACACCCTCTCACCGTTAAGTGCTCTCCTTTCCGCTTCCAGTTTTGCCCTCTCCCCTTCCAGCTTGGCTCTTTTTTCGTCCAGCCGGGCCCTTTCTTTTTCTAGCTTGGCTCTTTTTCTGGCGGTAGACGCAGATTCTTTTCTTCCGGATGCCGATATTCTAATCTCGTTTTCGGTACCCGGTGACCATTTCAGGTCTTTTGTATCTCTAAATGAGTAGAATTTTACTTTGGGCACTTCAGGCGCATTAGGCGGCTGTGGAGATTCAGGATAATCAAAGTTTATTTCCGGCATCTCCGGCATTTCAATATTGAGATCTTTAAGATTTTTCACTTCATCTTTCCATTCTTTTGATTTGAAATAATCATTGATATTAATATCTTTTCCATTCATTTTAATAACCATTGCAGAATTGAGATAATCTTTCGTACTTGCTATTTTCCCGATCTCACCGGAAAGTTTTCCAATTTCTTCAAGATTTTTGTAGTATTCGTCGCTTTTGGGTTCAAGTTTCTGCAGAATTTCTGTTTTCTGCTGAATTTTCTGACTTAGATCGGCAATCTTTTTATCATCGTCGGCTTTTCTGTAAATTTTCGGAGTAGCCATACTTCTCTTCGGATCCGGAACAATCGTATCATTTTTAATAACGACCGGAGCTTTTTGAATAGTGATCTGATCTGTATTTCCGATCTGGGCAACCGCTTTTTTAATTTCGATATTGGTGGCTTTGATCTCTTGGTTTTTGGCATTCACCAGATAGGCAAACGCTACTGTAAATACTACCGGCAATGCTAGAATTCTACGCGCATAACCGAATTTGGTTTTAGGTTTCTGTAACATTTTTAATCGTTTTTTTAGATTTGAACTAAGAAACGGACTGGTGGCAGGCAACGGATTTCCGGAAAAGTGGCTTGCCAAAAGCATCTGCGCAAATGCTTGGGTGTCCGATTGTTTCACGGCCTTTTTATCGGCCAGATATTCGTGGATTAAACTGATTTCTTTTTTGATGATATGGAAGAACGGATTGAACCAGAACACAGAAGTAATGATCTCAATAAAAATTTTATCGAAAGAGTGTTTCTGCTCAATATGAACCATTTCGTGCTTCAGAATCTGTTTTCCGACATCGGAATTCAGCATGATGGAATTCTTCCAGAAAAGATTCTTAAAGTAGGAGAACGGTGCCTCCGAAAGATTGGTCCGGTAAAAATTGATCCCGTCGAAAGTTTCTTTCGGAAAGTTGCTTTTCAGCTGGCGGATCCTGAAGACCCCGTAGGTGAATCTCCCTAAAAAACAGAGAGAAACCAGTCCCAGAGCTGAAAAAATAATTCTAAAATAAAGGTCGTCATAGTTTGAGTTTTTAATCGTGTTGAACTGTACCTGATCTATCAACTTATATACATCACTGCTTACTTCAATGGTAAAGTCTTCCACCTTTATCATAGGGAGCAGCACGGAGAGGAGCATCGCAGACAAAAGATAAAATCTGTTGTAATGATGAAACGTCCTGTCTTTTAAAGACAACTGATAATACAAAAACGTTACACCGGAACATAAAATAACTTTGCCGAAATAGAGAAGTACAGTTTCCATAAGCGTCAGTCTTTCTTTTTAAGTTCGTTTAAGAGCATTTCAAGGTCCTCCACGGTCATTTCATTTTTCTCTACCAGAAAGGAAACGGCACTTTTATAAGAACCCTTAAAATAATTTTTCACCAGGCTTTTCATGGTTTTGCCGGAATACTGTTCCTTAGAAACCAGCGGAAAATACTCATGCTGCCTTCCGTACACGCTGTAATCGACAAATTCTTTTTCTTTCAGTACTTTCAGGATGGTAGAAACGGTATTGGTATGCGGTTTCGGTTCCGGAAAAAGATCGAGAATATCCTTCAGAAATCCTTTTTCAAGTCTCCATAAATATTGCATTACCTGCTCTTCTGCTTTCGTTAACATCTGATTTTTCATATCCTGTCATTTATCATTAAGGGTGATATAAGTTTCCCATTTTCTATATCACTAAGAAATTAGTTATACAAATGTAGAAATAAAATTAATCCAAACAACTATTTTTTTAGTGATAAAAATCCACATTGAATAACATATTGATAATCAAATAAATAAATTTTATTAAAATTTGTTAAATTTTTAACGAGTATAATTTATCAAGTGAATATTCAATATAAATTAAAGACTTTCCAACACAAATTCTTAAAACTTGTTAAAATTTATTAAATAAAATTAAAATCTATTTGTTTAAAACGGGAAATTATATTTATTTTAGTGCTTTAAAAATTTCTCATGAAAAGATATAATTTATTAATTGTACTGTTATTACTTATTTTCAACCTGACTAACGCCCAGAAAAAAGGTTCTCCGGCAGCAGATTTCAGCGCGGTAGGTGAAGCTAAATCTAAAATTGAAAGTACAGTTCCACTGGTGATCAAACATCTGAAAGAAGTCAGTGAAAAAGAAAATGATCCCAATATTCTTTCCAACGGTACTGCTGCGCTGGCCAAAGAATACGGAAAAGTAGAACTGGAATGGAGGCTTTACAGAGGCAATATGAACAACTGTATCCTGAACAATTCTTCCAAAAAAGCAAAAAAATGCATGGAATACCATAACAATATGTTCAGAGGTACTTTAACCAATTATAATAACTACATCACCAATCTTACCAGAAAGAACGGATATCTGGGCGTAGACGGTGATACAAAATTAAACTTCAACCCTGCTGAAATTACCACAAAGCTAAGCGAGTCTTTCTTTAACGGGAACGATGCGGCAAACAGGATGAAAGGAATGCAGAAGAAAGAATTCATCGGTCAGACCATGAAAGATGACAACGCGCTGACGCCTTTCAACCAGCTCGCTGCACAGTAAGGTCTTTTTTTAATTAAATGATATGAATCCTGCTTCTTTGAGCGGGATTTTTTGTTTGCACCAAATCATTTTAAATTCAAAATAAAAAATCTGTATCATCAGCAAAATCTGCGAGAGTTAGCCACAATTCACAGAATCATTTCAGCTTAAAACGTCTCAGCGAAAAATGAGCCTGACGGGTTTTTGAAACCCGTCAGATTTGCGTCGCGGATATGGCACAATAAATGATTTTACCACTCCAACCAAAATCAGCAAAAATGAGCACATTGAAAAAAGGAGACATGGTAAGATGGGATTCCAGCAACGGAGAGACCCACGGCAAAATCACCAAAGTACACACCAAAGACTTTATGTTTATGGAAAAGCAGCGACGCGCTTCGGAAGACGAACCTCAGTACGAGGTCATGAGTGAAAAGACAGGAAAATCGGCCGTCCATAAAGGTTCAGCACTGAAAAAAATGTAAAAAAATTGCCACAGATTGATGTGGCAGTTTTCTTTTAATCAAACTTTTGCTAAGAGTTTTCTTATTTTATTTTATCATAAATAAATTTTGTAACAATGGCTCCAAACAGGTAATAGGCAACCGTCATTACTTTTTTCTGGGTGGTTTCAGCAACAGGGTTTTCATCAAGCCCTACTTTTCCAGGAAGTGCGAGGGCACCTAGTCCCATAGCCAGTCCTGATGCAATATTAAAGCCGCTGGTAGCAGTTGTAGCGTAATACATTCCGTTCCCGATAACATCACCTGCCAGCGTTGCGGCATACAACTGATCATGATTGGTGATCTTCATATCCGCTTTGTCCAGTACTTTATTCAAGGCCTCTTCACCCACTTTGTTGATTTCCGGGACATTATCAAAATTTTTACGGATGGTTTCGTGCAGAAGGCTGAGGGCAAGTGCGCCGCCTAAACCTGCGATAATTTTCTTATACATATTTTTTAGATTTAATGGTGTTCCTATTTGAATTGCATAAATTGAGCCATCCGGAACTGATGAGGTACCCGAAATAAAAAAGAGCATCACGAAAATGCGATACTCTTTCTAGTAGCGGGAACCGGACTCGAACCGATGACCTTCGGGTTATGAGTCCGACGAGCTCCCTACTGCTCCATCCCGCGGTGTATTTTTCAGAACGCCACCGTATGCGTTATCTTAGTAGCGGGGACACGACTCGAACGTGCGACCTTCGGGTTATGAGCCCGACGAGCTACCTACTGCTCCATCCCGCGGTGTATTTTTCAGAACGCCACCGTATGCGTTATCTTAGTAGCGGGGACACGACTCGAACGTGCGACCTTCGGGTTATGAGCCTGATGAGCTACCTACTGCTCCATCCCGCGGGGTATTTTTCAGAACGCCACCGTACGCGTTATCTTAGTAGCGGGAACACGACTCGAACGGACGACCTTCGGGTTATGAGCCTGATGAGCTACCTACTGCTCCATCCCGCGGGGTATTTTTCAGAACGCCACCGTACGCGTTATCTTAGTAGCGGGAACACGACTCGAACGGACGACCTTCGGGTTATGAGCCCGACGAGCTACCTACTGCTCCACCCCGCGGTATATTTTTAGAACGCTTACCGAAAGCGTTACCTTAGTAGCGGGAACCGGACTCGAACCGATGACCTTCGGGGTATGAGCCCGACGAGCTACCTACTGCTCCACCCCGCGGTATCTTTTTAGAACGCTTACCTAAAGTGTTACCCTAGTCGTGAGAACCGGCCTCGAACCGATGACCTTCGGGGTATGAGCCCGACGAGCTACCTACTGCTCCACCCCGCGGTATCTTTTTAGAACGCTTACCTAAAGTGTTACCCTAGTCGTGAGAACCGGCCTCGAACCGATGACCTTCGGGGTATGAGCCCGACGAGCTACCTACTGCTCCATCCCGCGGTATATTTTTTAAAACGTTACCGATAACGTTTATTTACTTAGTAGCGGGGACACGACTCGAACGTGCGACCTTCGGGTTATGAGCCCGACGAGCTACCTACTGCTCCACCCCGCGATATTGGACTGCAAATATACGACAATTTTTCAAAACTCCTAATTTTTCCTGTAAATAAAGGCTATTTATGAAAATTATTTTAATATTCGTATCTTTGAAGCATGGCAAAAATAGTGAAAATTTACCCGAACAACCCTCAGGAAAACCTTATCAATGAAGTAATTAAAACATTGAATAATGGTGGGCTTATTATCTATCCGTCAGATACCGTTTATGCGCTGGGCTGTAATATTTTCGACATTAAAGCGATGGAAAAGCTCGCCCAGATCAAAAAAATAAAGCTGGAAAAGGCACAGTTTTCCATTATCTGTAACGATTTAAGCCACCTATCGGATTTTACGCGGCCGATCGATACGTCAACGTTCCGGTTTCTGAAAAGCCATTTGCCGGGACCGTTTACTTTCATCCTGGATGCCAATAAAAGCCTTCCTCTGGCTTATAAAAACCACAAAACCATTGGTATCCGTGTTCCGGACCACCCGATTCCGCAGCTGATCGTGGAAAAACTGGGTCACCCGATTGCCTCCACTTCCATCAAGGATGATGACGAAATCATAGAATATTCCACCGATCCGGAACTGATTGCAGAAAAATATGACCATCTGGTAGATCTCGTTATCGACTCCGGTTACGGTGACAATGTCGCTTCCACCATTGTAGACCTTACTTCCGGTGAGCCTGAGATTATCCGTCAGGGAAAAGGGGAAATTTAAAAAAGTCTGATGAGTCTGAACGGAAGATATGCGTTGGGTATTCTCCTGACATTTATATTGCTGGGTATTGTGATGCTGTATGTTTTTCCGGCAATCCATTTTATTTCGGAAGGGACAGCCACTCCAACTGCAACGTTTGTATATTCAAGAATCATCCTGTGGATTGTTCTGCTTAGTATTATTCTCTATAGTTTCCTGATTGAAAAACAGCCGTTCCTTTTATGGCAGGATATAGCATATTCTTTTTTCTTTTATCTGAAAAAGGTCTTCAGCCTTTATCTGATCTGTGCAGTGGGTGGAGCTTTTTTAAATTTTCTGATCAGGTTTTTCATCCATGAAAGCATGAGCAGCAGGCTTGTTCAGCTTTCGGAAATTTTTAAAAACAATTACGGCCTGATTATTTTTACCTGTCTCACGGCCGGTGTTGTGGAAGAGCTTCTGATGCGGGGATATATCCAACCGAGAGTGGAAAAAATATATAAAAATCGATATGCCGGTATCGTTGTTTCTGCGGTACTATTTGGTATTCTCCACAGTGCGTACGGAACCATTGGCCAGGTAGTTATACCCTGCTTTATAGGAATTGTTTTTGCCCTATTCTATAAAATTTATTCCAACATTAAGATCCTGATTCTCTGTCATTTCATGTATGATTTCGTATCGCTGATGATGATGAATATTTTGGATCTCAAACATTTATCTGTATTTTAACCTTATGAAAATAGTTACTTCTCCTGCCAAGCTCATGAACGTGGAAAATTCGACAGACCTGTTGAAAGCCACTACACCCAGGTTCATCGAACAGGCTGCATTTATCCATTCTTTTTTAAAAACAAAATCGCCCAAATACCTTTCCGAGCTGATGGAAATTTCGGCTAAACTGGCAGATGAAAACTGGGAAAGGAACCAAAAGTGGAAATCAAAACCAAGCGCAAAAGAATCTGCTTCCACCCTTTTTGCCTTTACCGGTGAAGTGTACCGCGGGCTGGATGCCAAAACGCTGGACAAAGATGCGGTAGATTACCTGCAGAAAAACCAGAGGATCCTTTCCGGGCTGTACGGGCTTCTGAAACCTTCGGATAAAGTCATGCTCTACCGTCTGGAAATGGGCAGGCCATTCGAATTTGACGACTACAAAAACCTGTATGAATTCTGGAGAGATAAAATCACTGCTCAGCTGAATTCCGAGATGAAAAAGAATGAAATCCTGCTGAACCTCGCCAGCAACGAGTATTTCAAAGCGGTTGACCGTAAAAAGCTTGATCATCCGGTAATTGATTTTGATTTTTATGAATTAAAGGACGGCAAGCTGAAAACCATCGTGGTATATACAAAACATGCAAGAGGACTGGTCGCAAGGTTCTGTGCACGGACGAATGCGCAGACATTGGATGATGTAAAGGCATTCAATTACGAAGGCTACCTGATCGATGAAGCGAAGTCAACAGATACAAAACTGGTTTTTACAAGATAAATGACGATTTCAGAATTTAAAACCCATTTCAAAAAAGAGCTTTCCCTACTGTATACCGATTCTGAAAACGGTTTTTTAAGCAGTATTTTTGTAGAGAAAATCGTTGGGTTGAGTCCTTTTTATCAGCGCAGGTTTTCCGGACAGGAATTGCTGCTGGATGATGAGCAGAAGCTTGTAGCCGCTGTTTCCGCCTTAAAAACCGGACGGCCCTACCAACAAATCCTAGGCGAAACCGAATTTTACGGAATGACGTTTTTCGTTAACGAGCATGTACTGATTCCACGTCCGGAAACGGAGGAGCTGCTGGAATTTGCCATAAAAAAAATCCGGCATTATGAACTGTACGGCAGGGAAGATTTAAAAATCCTCGATATCGGGACCGGCAGTGGGATTATCCCATTGGTACTGAAAAAGCATTTTCCGCAGGCACGTGTATCGTCCATCGATTTTTCTGAGAAAGCACTGGAAACCGCAAAAAGGAATGCTGAATTCCATCGGCTGGATGTCAATTTCATCCACGCAGATTACCTGAATTTCCAACCGGAGGAAGTATTTGACGTCATCATTTCCAATCCGCCTTATATCGGCATTGATGAAGAGCATGAAATCGAAAATTCAGTAAAAGGATTTGAACCGATGATGGCCCTCTTCTCTCCTACTTCCGATGCCCTGATTTTTTACCGGAAGATTGCAGAAGATGCTAAAAAATATCTGCAGGACAACGGATTGTTGTTTCTGGAAATCAATCAGAAACTCGGTCCCGAAACGCTGGAACTTTACCTCCCGCATTTTTCCGAGGCCGAACTGATTAAAGATCTTTCGGAGAATGACCGGTTTGTTTTTGGGAGAAAGTAAGAAAATTAGGAGAATCACAAGTAACCAATGGAAAAGAGACTCAACAATACTAAATTAATAAAGTCAATAAAAACTTCCAATATATTTAGCTAACCAGATTGTAATAGAATCTCTATAAAAAAGAGTCCGTCTCACAACTAGTGAAAACGGACTCTTTTTATGATTTTTCTCGACTTCCTATCTGAGAATGATTTTTGTACATTCAATTCTCAACCCACATCATTGAGTTGTGAGACTGATTCATTTTCATTTATCCTATTCTTTTCCTAACAAAAATTTCATAGGCCAAATAAATCAGCGGTAATGCCATTATTCCAATATACAGAGCATTGGACATCGCTGATTGCGGCTGATTGGCAACCGCATACAGCAATCCAAAAAAGGCACCTCCCAAATGGGCAGCATGCCCGATGTTATCATGCTGATTAGGATTCAGCATCATGTAAACAGAATAACTGAAATAAACGAGGCCGAAAATATATCCCGGGATCCCTATCGGAATAAAGAACATATAGATTTCAAGATGAGGGATCAAAGCAATTGATGCAAATAAAATCCCCGACACACCACCGCTTGCCCCTATTGCCGAATACCACGGTTCTCTTTGATAAACAAAAAGCGAAAACATATTTCCCAAGAGAATAGAACCGAAGTAAATAATAAGAAATCCTAAATTGCCAAATCCCTGAATCACAACAGGCCCAAAGAAATATAAGGTAAGCATATTGAAAACAAGATGCATAATATCGGCATGAAGGAAGCCCGAAGAAATCAATCTCACATATTCTTTCCGGTTCAGAATGGCACCCACGCTGAATTTGTATTTTTCAAAATTGCTGCTGCCGTTTGGTGCAACAAAACTGATAATGGCTGTAATGGAGATAATTAAAATAAGGATATTCATTTTTTCAACATTTAATTTCTGTATTTCCTACGCAAGTTTTATGCTAATTTTTAAAACCTTTGCTGCGCTAATCTTCCGGCTTTTTTAAAAAAGGTTAAAAATACAAAATTTCGGACGTTAAAAGCGGGCAGATTCCTATTTTTTAAGAACTTTAAATATCCTGTTATCTGTACGGGTTAAAACCTTCACCAGGTATTCTCCCGGCACATAATCGGAAAGATCAATAACTGCTCTGGAATTATTAATGACCTGGCTCTTAATTTTTCTGCCTTCCGCGTTATAAACTCCCAGAGATAATATAAGCTCTTTGCCATGAATATGCAAAAAGTCTGCTGTCGGATTAGGATAAACAGCTAGGTTGCTGACCGGATTGATCTCCTTTGTCCCGAGCTGAGTACCGGTAACGTTGACAATGTAATCCCTTGTTTCCCCGGATCCGAATGATGTACATGCATTCCCGGACCCGATCGTGCTTCCGTAAGCCCTGGAACGTATTCTCATCCTCGTATTTCCGGTGGCAGCAGAAGCCGGTACGGTAAAAGAGGTTGTGTTCTGAGTGCTCATTGAATTTACAAGCTGTTTGTATTCCTGTGGTTCGAAGACATTATTTTGATTGATATCGAGCCACATACCGATTACGGCTTCAGATGATGTGGAAGTATATATCTGGTAGGTTTGCCCTGCTGCCAGCGTCGCGGTTGTATTTCCGGAAGCAGGATATTCATGGTAAAAAACATTTTGTGAAGAAAAGGTCTGATGATTGAAAGGGGTAGAATTAATCCTTATTTCAATAAAGGTAGGATCTACGTCACCGCCTAAATTTGAAGTACAGGGGCTTTGTGTGGATTGGGAATTAAAAAAAGATGCCAGTAAAATACATGGAACTAAAGCTGATTTCATATAAAAAATTTTAAGGCTACAAATCTAACTAAAATAATTATTAATGCAACAAAGTTTCGTTAAAAGGCTAAAAATTTAATATTTTGTTCTATTATTCGATTGACCTTATATTTTAAAATTGTTTCCAAATGACTTTTGCAACGGCATACTGCAGTTCATCAAAAGATGTTCATCTATGTAAAAACATTAAATTATACGTAAATTTGTATCAGTATAATGCTAATCAATCCTGCAGTTACCTATGAAACAGATCAGAAATACCCATGCAAAAACTGAAATCCTGAATATTATCAACAATTCAGAGGTTGCTTTATCGCACGCAGACATTCAGAAAAGGATTGGGGATATGTGTAATCGTGTCACCATTTACAGGGTTCTTGAACGCCTTGAAAAAGAAGGAAATATTCATAAGATAACGAATGTGGACGGGGTTGTAAATTTTGCCAAGTGCGATCACATATGTCAAACAGACCATCATACGCATGACCATATCCATTTTAACTGCGAAAAATGCAGAACCATGATATGCATCGAAAATATTGCACCGGCAATCAGTCTTCCTGAAGATTTCACGGTCAGCAGCTACAACCTTGTGATCAGTGGAATATGTCCTAAGTGCCAAAATCTTTAAATCCGGCATGCATTCAAATAAATAGAAAGAAAGACCGATTGCTCAAACCGATCTTTCTTTTATCAATTAACTTTATAGCTGTTTAAAAACAGATGATGTATATTGGCGGAAATTACTTATGGCCGATCTTCACCCTGGAACAGGTCGCCAATGGTTCCATCCTCATCGGATCCGCCCGCAGGTTCCGGTTCCTCATAAGTTTCAGGCTCTTCTTCTGACGGTTCCGGAATGGTAATATTAATGGCTTTTACTTTAAATTTGGTAAACTGATTACCGATCGCCTTAATTCCTTTAACAGCTATAAACTCGTCGATAGCCACCGTTTCAGGCTCACGCTCTTTCCCTTTATCTTTGGCAAAAACAATTTCAGCCGTGGCACCATTTGCTACAATGATGTTTTCAATAAAAGATTTAGGGTGTTCCGACGGCATGAAGGTCTGCACATTCGGTGTATTTTCGAAGAGGAACCTTTTGATAAAATAGATATCCTTTTCGCCATCGTAATAAATGCAGGTCACCGGCTGATTCGGCCGCCATTTTTCAAGCACCAGATACTGGTCGTCAAAACGGTTGCCTAGATCGAATGAAACCAATTTTGCCTCACCATTGGTATTGATCGTGAGTATTTTATTATCTCCTTTAAAATTTCCCAACAGGGTTCCTCTTCCGTCCGCATTCAGCCTGCGTACGGTATCGTCGAACCATATCTTCCGCGGTGCCAGCGTTGAAACGCCTTCTTCTTTAAGATCAACCTTCTTTACCGAATATTTGGTTACCAGGTTTCCTTTGGAATCACGTCCTTTGATCGCAAGTTCGGAGAAATCCAGATCCATTTTATTTTTTCTGATCCTTGGATTGGGTTTTAATAAAACGGTAACGGTTTCCGCTTCCCCATTCGGATTTGCCGAAAAATAAAGCATTTCCGAACCTCGTTTATCGGAAGCCAGGGGATAATCCGTATTCCGGGTTACACCTGTTACGGAAAAACGCTTCATGTAATAAGGTCCTTCCCTTCCTTCCCGGTAAATCATATTGTAAACCGTACGTTTATCGTTCTTTTTCCAGATAGCGACATGTACAATATCTTTTCCGATAAAGGTTTTGGCTTCCACTTTAACCACCTTCATCCGTCCGTCTTTGCGGAATGTAATGATATCGTCGATATCCGAACAGTCAAAGAGATACTGGTCTTTTTTCAGGGAAGTTCCGATAAAGCCTTCCTCGAAATTGGCATAGAATTTTTCGTTGGCTACGGCTACTTTCGTAGCATCAATGGTATCGAATATCCTGAGCTCGGTCTTACGCTGCCTGTCTTTGCCGTATTTCTTCTGGATGTTTAAATAATAATCGATCGCATACTGAATGAGGTTGGCCAGATGGTGTTTTACCTGCTCGATCTTTCCTTCAAGCGCCGCAATATTTTCTTTAAATTTATTAAGGTCGAATCTTGAAATCCTTTTGATCCTGATTTCCGTAAGCCTTAAGATATCTTCTTCCGTTACGGCTCTTAAAAGATGTCCGGTATGCGGTTTCAGACCTTTGTCTATGGTTTTAAGAACCTCTTCCCAGGTTTTAACCTCTTCAATATCGTGATAGATCCTGTTTTCGATAAAAATCCTTTCCAAAGAAGAAAAGTGCCAGCTTTCCTGAAGTTCGTGAAGCTCGATCTCCAGCTCTTTTTTAAGAAGGGAAACCGTATGGTCCGTATTCATTTTCAGAATTTCGGAAACGTTCATGAACATCGGCTTATCACCTACAATCACACAGGCATTCGGGGAAATCGTCACCTGGCAGTCGGTAAAGGCATAAAGAGCATCAATCGTCTTATCCGGTGACACATCGTTGTGAAGATGGATCAGGATCTCTACTTTATCGGAGGTATTGTCTTCAATTTTCTTGATCTTGATCTTGCCTTTTTCATTGGCCTTTAAAATCGAATCGATCAGGTCACTGGTGGTTTTGGAGTAAGGAAGCTCGGTAATGATCAGCGTATGTTTATCCAGCGGAGATATTTTTGCTCTTGCCCTTACTTTTCCGCCCCTGTGCCCGTCGTTATATTCGGAAACATCAAGATAGCCTGCCGTTAAAAAGTCCGGGAATATCTCAAATTTTTTACCTTTGAGGTAAGCTACGGAAGCACTGATCAGTTCATTGAAATTATGCGGAAGAATTTTTGTGGAAAGTCCGACCCCGATTCCTTCAACGCCCTGTGCCAAAAGCAGCGGGAATTTTACGGGAAGGTCAATCGGTTCGTTGTTTCTGCCGTCGTAGGATTTGGCCCATTCCGTTGTTTTTGGATTAAAGACCACTTCCAGGGCAAACGGTGTCAGCCGGGCTTCGATATACCTGGCCGCAGCAGCAGAGTCTCCGGTGTAAATATTCCCCCAGTTTCCCTGCGTGTCGATCAACAATTCTTTCTGCCCGATTCCTACCATTGCATCGGTAATGGAAGCGTCACCATGAGGGTGATACTTCATGGTATTCCCAACGATATTGGCTACTTTATTGTAACGTCCGTCTTCCAGCTCCCGCATGGAATGCATGATTCTCCGCTGAACAGGCTTGAATCCGTCATACACGGACGGAATGGCCCTGTCTAAAATTACGTAGGAAGCATAATCCAGAAACCAGTCCCTGTAAAGACCGGAAACTTTTTTTAAGCTTTCGCCATCATGCGAATGTTCTTCTGTCATCGTTTAAATGTATTAACTCTTTTTCTCATTATTGGTTTTCACCACTTTATGCAGGGAGAATTTTAAATCGTTCACCTCTTTCTTCGTGAGATATGAAATTTCATATTTCAGGATGGTAGAACCGCTGTTTTTGCTGGAAATTGTAATGTATAGCCTCTTGATAATCAAAAGATCAATGACCTCAAATTTCAGCAGCTTGTATTTCGGAAATTCATCACTTAACGGTCTCTGCAGAAAAGGGATGATATTCCTGTTCCTGAAATGAAGGGCTTCTCCATCACTGTCGTATTCAAAGATCTGCCTTCCGCTGATATAAAACAGCAGGATAATAAACAGTGGCATGATGATCAGTAAAAGACTTTCCCATCCCAAAATATTGAATTTATATTCTTCTAAAAAATAAGCTCCAATGCCTCCAAGTAACAACATAATCAGAAGGCTGTTGATGAAGCTGTACACCGAAGTTTTGTTACGGTTACTCAGTCTCATTATTGATATGCTTTGTGGTTTGTGGCTTTTAAAATACTAATTTTCATCAACGGCTTCGGCCAGGATTTCTTTTTTATCGATATCAGGATCCTCTACAACAAGGTTTTCCAGGATAAAAGTCTGACGGTCTGGGGTATTTTTACCCATGTAAAATTCGAGAAGCTGATTGATGGTCTGATCCTTTCCTGCGACAACGGGCTCCAGGCGAATATCTTTTCCGATGAAATGCTTGAATTCATCCGGAGAAATCTCCCCTAATCCTTTGAATCGGGTGATCTCAGGATTTTTGCCCAGTTCGTTCAGTGCTTTAATACGCTCCTGCTCGGAATAGCAGTACCTCGTTTCCTTTTTATTCCTTACTCTGAACAAAGGAGTCTGAAGGATGTAAAGGTGCCCATTTTTTATCAGATCAGGAAAGAACTGCAGAAAAAATGTAATCATCAGAAGCCGGATATGCATCCCGTCGACATCGGCATCAGTAGCTATAATCACTTGGTTGTACCGAAGATCTTCAAGGCTTTCCTCGATATTCAGGGCCGCCTGAAGGAGATTGAACTCTTCATTTTCGTAGACTACTTTCTTCGTAAGACCATAGCAGTTCAAAGGTTTTCCTTTCAGGGAAAATACCGCCTGGGTTTCAACGTCACGGGATTTTGTGATCGATCCCGATGCAGAATCTCCCTCGGTAATGAAAATCTGGGTTTCTCCTTTCCTTTCGTTTTTCTGATCGTTATAGTGCTGCCGGCAATCGCGGAGTTTCTTATTATGCAGCGATACTTTCTTCGCTCTTTCCCTGGCCAGTTTCTGGATTCCGGAAAGTTCTTTTCTTTCTCGTTCTGAGATTAATATTTTACGCTGAATCGCTTCAGCTAATTCGGGGTTTCTGTGCAGGAAATTGTCCAGTTTGCTTTTCAGGAAGTCGATGATGAAGGTACGCACCGTCGGGCCGTTCGGGCCGATGTCGTTGGACCCCAGCTTTGTCTTGGTCTGGGATTCGAATACGGGCTCTTCCACATTGATCGAAACGGCAGCAACGATTGATTTCCTTACATCCGATGCGTCGAAATTTTTATTGAAAAACTCACGGATGGTTTTTACATATGCTTCACGGAATGCATTAAGGTGGGTTCCCCCCTGCGTGGTATTCTGCCCGTTGACAAATGAAAAATATGTTTCTGTCTGCGATTTGTCGGTATGGGTAATCGCTACCTCAATATCATTATCTCTAAGATGGATGATCGGATACAGCGTTTCATTTTCCAGCTCTTCATCCAACAGATCCTTAAGACCATTTTCAGAATAAAATGTTTCCCCGTTAAAGAAAATCTTCAATCCCGGGTTCAGGTAAGCATAATTGCGGAGCATTCTTTCGATATACTCTTTCCGGAATTTGAAATTAAGGAAAATATCAGCATCCGGAATAAAGGAAATTTCAGTCCCGTTCCGGTCTGAAGTATCCTTCTCCTCAAAATTCTCTTTAATTAAACCTCTTGAAAACTCAGCTACTTTCATTCTCCCGTCGCGGAAAGAACGTACACGGAAATAATCGGAAAGCGCATTTACCGCTTTGGTACCGACCCCATTCAGCCCCACGGATTTTTTAAAGGCCTTACTGTCGTACTTCCCTCCGGTATTCATCTTGGAAACGGCATCCACTACTTTCCCAAGCGGAATTCCACGGCCAAAATCACGAATTGTAACTTTGCCATCGTCTAATTTTATTTCGATTCTTTTACCGGATTTCATCCTGAACTCATCGATCGAGTTGTCCAGAATTTCTTTCAGTAAAATATAGATACCGTCGTCGGCAGAGGAACCGTCTCCCAACTTCCCTATATACATTCCGGGACGCAAACGGATATGCTCCTGCCAATCGAGAGTCCTAATATTATCTTCGGAGTAGATTGGATTTATTTCTTGTGACATATATAATTTCAGCAAACATACAAAAGTACGAATTTGCAAAAAATTATCCGAATATTTAGAATCATTTTTTACGAATATTTATCCGAAATCGTTGAATTATTGAAGGCAAAATTTTATATTTACATTATTCAATACGAAGTGAAAAACAAATTTTGTTTATCTTTAAGATTATTTAAACAAAATGATCTGATTATTATGAATTATCACATTTAGCAATTAAAATAAACAGCATGAATATAATCTGATAGAATTGAAAACTAACCTAAAAAACCACGCTAAACCATGAAAAATACACTGCATGCCTGCATCATAGATGATAAGGATGATGGCGAATCCATTTCTTTCCTCCTAAAAAAAGAATTTCCGGAATTCGAAATCGACCTTCACACGAAAAACGTTGATTTTGCTTCCGATTATCTGAGCAGAAATTCACCCGATCTGCTGTTTGTAGATATTCAGCTCAACAATGAGCAAGCTTTGGAAACCTTATCGAAATTACGTACATCTTCTTCACCCCTTATTTTTATCACCGATTCCGAAAACACAGCCATATCCGCCATCAAAAAAGGGATTACAAACTGCCTTTTAAAACCTGTTACTAACCTCAATTTTGTACTTACCGTCAATAAGGCGATGGAAAATTTTAAAAAGAACAGAACCTTTCCGTTTCCGAAATCCCGGAGCAAGATCAACCTTCCGACCCTGCAAGGCTTTAAAAGAGTAAATATTGATGAGATCATCCGGTGTGAAGCGGACTCCAACTACACTTCCATTTACCTGCTGGACAAAACCAAAGTCATGGTTTCCAAGACACTTCATGATTTTGAAAAAAACCTTTCCGGCTATAATTTTTTCAGGATCCACCATAAGCACCTGATCAACCTGGAACATTTAAAAGAATACATAAAAGGAAAAGGCGGACAGGTAGTGATGACCGATAATTCCGTACTGGATGTTTCCATACGTCGTAAAAACGAATTTCTGCACAAAATTTTTTAATAATTCACGCTTATTAGACAAACATTTACATTTACTCATTTTTCGCCACCACCTAATCACTCCCTATAGGCTGATATTGAATGCTTTGATAGTTTTGAGAAACAAACAAAAAAACGTATTATTATGAAAGCACACGTATTATCTTTGAAGGTTCTTATCGCAGCCGCTACAATTTTTTCCACGGCCCAAACGAATGCGCAGGCATGGCAGACTTTGGGAAACAGCGGTATTTCCTCTTCAAATTATGCAGGAACTGTGAATCCAGTACCATTTTACCTGAGAACAAACGGATCGACAAGCAATCCCGGCCAGGCAATTCTGAACGAAACAGGATCATTTCTGGTAGAAAGTGTAAACAATTCCAATACGGCAAAAACAAAAGGAAGCATCGTTGCCGGTTCAAGTAATGTTCTTGGAAACAATGCCAACAGTTGCATGGTCAGCGGGTGGCAGAACGACCTTTCCGATGCCGGAGGTGCCAATATTGTAGCAGGACAGGGAAACCGCGTATTTAAACAAGCCAGTAAGTCCGTAGCCCTAGGATGGGTGAACAGGATTACAGCATCCAACCAGTTTGCCATCGGGGTAGGCGTTGATCTGTCATCTGAATATTCGGGTGGTTTTGGGGTAGACCTAGTCGCCACAGGAAACCGGTCCTTCGTGTTCGGATCCGGAACCGGGGGCGGATCTAAACTCACCAATACAATTCCTTCTTCGCTGATGTTCGGGGTTTCTTCCACGCCAACCATGCTGATCCAGGATCAGCTTGTGGGTATCGGAACCACATCTCCTACTGCTCTTCTTCATACAAACGGAAAGGTAAGAATGGAAAACCTGCCGGACGGAAACGGAAGAGCACTGGTTGTAGATCCCGATGGAAATGTGATGGTGGCCAACAGTTATCTGTACAGGTCTGCCGGGGATCAGACGGCAGAATTCCAGACCCAGATCGATGATCTTAGAAAAGAAGTTCAGGAGTTAAAAGAACTGCTCAAACAAAGCAGAATAAGCGTTGATATGGGCGAAGCCTCCAATGAGCCGAAATTATACCAGAATGCGCCGAATCCGGGAAAAGGCGAAACCATAATTAAATATTATCTTCCAAAAGAGACAAATAATGCATCCATTGGGATCTATAATGTTTCGGGACAGCTGATTAAGAATATTCCGCTTAAGGATAAGGGCAACGGAAGCATTACTTTGAACGGAATCCGCGGCGGATCGTATGTGTATACCCTTTCAGTGGATGGTAAGAATGCGGATACCAGGAAAATGATTATCCGGGACTGATCTGAATGAAAGCATACCAGTCAAAAAATTCCTGCGGATGGCTTTTAGTTGACAGTGAAAGACTGGTTGCTTATATTACCTGTAGCCACAAAAACGTAACGCTTATTCTTTTGTGACAGCTTCCTGTGCTTTGTGGATCTTTATAAAGACAATAACCGAAACATTATAAAAATTACAGTATTTTTTATATTAACTAAATTAAAATTTTAACTATGAAAAATCTTTTACATCCCAGAGGCCGTCGTCAGTTAATGATAGTACTTCAGAAAGCATCTAAATTGGTAACGGCTCAGAAATTTGTCTTGGTCTTCATTATTGGATTGCTGGCTCACACAGAAGTTTCCGCTCATGCGTCCACCATCACCAGGAAGTGGTGCGGCGGCTTTTTCCACAGGAAATTTGTTGCATCTGCACAGACTTCCGTATTAAGCTATACCAGATACCAGACGGGATACAACTGCATCGGCCAATATGTGGGAACTGCAAATATCGGGAGCTGGTCCTTAACCTGCAATAACGAAAGCAAAGGATGCTCTCGTCCCCAAACGGCAACCTGCAGCAAAAGCGGAACCGTATATGACAGGATCTACAGCGGCTGTTATCTTCTGTTCAGCAATCCTCAGTATTACAATTCCTATGCGCAGGCCCAACATCTTGTGGGAGGCATCAATCTGAATTACTACGCTTACGGAAGAGGCGGTGCAGGCCATACCGGGAATTTCCTCTTACATCCTTATCTTTTTGATCAACTGGCTGATAATGACAAATCGGCCGGAGAAATCAGAGGCGATGTGGACATCAATGACAACAACCAGTTGGTCATCAACAAAATGAACGGAAGGCTGGGTATTACAGCCGGAGCAGATTATTTTTCCAACATCAAAATCGTTGTCATCAAAGAAAATCAGAATATTTCCGATGATGAAGCCCTGCAACATGAAGAACAGGTGCAGAACGGTACTTACCCGGATGTCTTATATACCGCTGAACTGAACATTTCAAAAGACGGAATCACCCATGGAGGGGTTTTCTCTCAGGGACTGGTATCCGGAAATATTAAAGAATTCAATGCGAACCAGGAATACGGCGTAACGATAAATGATTTCTCCATCGTAGCTCCCGTAAATGCAGAACTGCAGGACGATGAAAAGCTTACCCTGGTTACCGTTATAGATGGGGGATTCGACATCAGTTCGGCAGTTGTAAGTAAAAATGCCAACGATCTCCTTACCACCAATAGTAAAGACAGTAAAATGCCTCAGCTCCACCCTAACCCGGCAAAAGATTATGTAGACATTTCTGTAAACCCTGCCAAACAGGACTTTGTAAGAGTACGCATCATCAGTCCTTCAGGGAAAGTAAGCGCAGAGAAATCCGAAAGGCTGAGCCCAGGACGACAAACCATACGGATGAATACGGAACAGCTGCTGCCCGGCGTATACGTGGTGGAAATACAGTCGGACGGCAACATTTCTTCCCGGAAACTTCTGATTTCAAAATAATATTTTCTATTCAAAACAATGAAAACCGCCTTTTCAGGCAGTCAGGGAATCCGTCTCATTACAGAGGCGGATTTTTTATGTTTTAAAAGCCCGGTTACCCGGCAGAAAGAGATAAAATCCTGCAGAAGGCCGAATCATTTATTCATTTTGCTGCTGGAAGGTTTATTATTTAAAAATCTTAATTGAATCCTCCGTATTTTTATTTTCAAATCAAATAATCGACTGAATATAAATTCAGTACATTCGATCTCACATTGTTTTAGTGTAAAGGTTCAGAAAAATTTACAGCTCAAATAAAGAATGAACGAAGTTTGTTTCAAGTTATAAAATCAGGATAACCGGCTAAACTTTGGCACTATACCCTGTAAAAAACAAATTACTATGCCAGATCCTGACATAGTAATTTTAAACCCAACCTTTTTATTCATGAGGATCGGCCGTACTAATTTAATTTTTGGATACTTTTTTCAATAATGTTCCTTTACCCGTCAGTACTTTAAAGTAATAAATTCCATTACTGCTGCTGTGGATACTGATTTTGGCATTCTGAGAATTTATTCCGGTATGCTTCTGAATAATCCTTCCCGCGGCATCGAATACCTCCACCGATTGAATTCGGGAATCCGCCTCAATATTAACGTCGCCTTTGGTCGGGTTAGGATATAGATTTACCGACTGGTCTTTCTGCACTTCGGAGGTCTTCAGTTGGCTTTCGATATTGGTGATTTCATCATTGGTGACGATCGGGAAATTATAATCAAAGTAGATATTGGCCTTATTGATGACTTTATCACCAATGGTGAGATTTCCTTTAGATTTTATTTTCATCAGGATATTACCATGCCCGCCGCTTCCCAGGTTCGCCTGTTTCATCATAAACTCAACCTTATTTCCAGTAATCTTGGTAAAGGAAGGGTACGAAGAATGCTGCAGCTGTAAGGTGTTGATATCAAAATCGGCAGGATCAATGTTCATTTCCACGACGATGTTTTCGGTAGGAGCGGTGCCTGTATTTTCAAAATTTACTATGTAGTGAAGGTACTGTCCAACCATAGATACAGGAATTGAATTTCCTTCTATGCACTCAATATCATTAGGATCATATGAACCCGTTACGGTCTGATTGAAAACAAAATGATTATCCAAAGGTAAAATATCATTCAGGGAAGGATTGATACCCGCTGTAAAAATAAGATGATTACCTATGTTTACAGGATGGGTAGGATGTGTCGGAGGATTGACTGAAAAAATAATTTCGGTTGCTTTGTTCTGATACGGTTTCAGATTCGTAAAACTGTAAGTGATCTGATTTCCTGCAATGGAGGCATAAGGCAAAGAGGAAGAAACAAAGGCTATCTTTAAATTATCGAAATTCAGTGTTACATTTCCGGAGAGTGTCGTATTCCCTTTATTCCTCCACATAAGTTTATATTTTGCGTTAAACCCGGGTCTTGCAGAACCTACCGGAGCAATAACAACTTCAAGATCATTGGAATTTCCGATTGCTTTTATACAGATATCCTGAGTGAAAATATTATTATTGGAATTTGCAAAATTTGTATTGAAACTACCCGGAACAGCCTGGAAAAGAGAAGGATTTTCAGCTTCTGTCGTGATGGCAAAATTACCGGCTATGGTGTAAAAGAAATACTTCCCTTGGCTGTTGGAAAAGGTAGATCCTATATTGGTGCCGTCATTTATCTTAATTTTTAAATGCTCAAAAAGCTCATCATTAGGATCGCAGCCATTATTATTTTCGTCAAAACGGACGATTCCCGTGATGGTGTTGTAATTACCTCCCGGATTAAAGGTGCAATAGGAGTTAACGTTACAGTTGGTAAAATTCAGGGAGGAGACTGCGGACTGGATAGCGGCGATCTGGCCTTCATCACAGCAGATGTATTGAAGGGCATTGCCATTATTGCTCATAGACAGAAATTCGTTAGCTCCGTTTTTCATAAATATTGAGACCAATAACGGATTCACCTCACATCTAAAAGTCTGGAGGCTGATACAGTCTTCTACGTTGATGGTTGTAAATTTATTATTATCACAGTATATTTGTTGAAGGCCTGTACAGCCCTGTACGTTGAATGAAGCTAGCTGGTTCTTGGCGCAGGATAAATAGTAAAGATTGGTTAAGCCGTGCAGATCCAATGTGGTAAGCTGGTTGCTGTAGCAGCTTAAATACTGGAGATTGGGCAGTCCCTGTACATTCAATGCAGTCAGCTGGTTTTCAAAACAGGTAAAGGTTTTAAGATTCAGCAATCCCTGTACGTTGATTGCCGGAAGACCGCATCCATAACATGCCAATGTCATGAGGTTTGACAATCCCTGTACATTGATTGAGGTTAACGTCGGATTATAATGGCAGTCCAGGTTTTGAAGATTAGGGATTGCCTGCATGTCTAAGGTAACAAACTTATTGCTGCTGCAGTTGAGAACCGTAAGATTGTTAAGTCCTGCTACATTTAAGGAAGTCAGCAGATTGAAAGAACAATTTAAGTTCTGAAGATTCGTGAGTCCCTGTATATTCAGTGAAGGAAGTTTATTGCCGGAGCAATTAAGGTTCTGAAGACCTGCTAATCCCTGAACATTTAAAGAGGGAAGTAAATTGGCGTAGCAGTTTAAGGTTTGAAGATTGGTAAGCCCCTGCACGTTCAATGAGGTAAGCTTGTTGCTGTAGCAGTTCAAAACCTGAAGACTTGTAAGACCCTGGACCTCTAATGAAGCCAGCAGGTTGCCGTCACAATTCAGGGTCTGGGCGTTAGTAAAATCCGATATTCCGGTCAGCGCGGAAATACCGGAAAAGGAAACATTCAGATAAAGTACCTGCTGAGCTTCCGCTAGCTGTATTTCCCCGTCACTGTTGGCGTCGATCTTAAAGTAGCTTCCGGATAAATTTTTGGCGATCTGATTGGTCGTATCGGCCTGAAGTAATTTTGCCTTAAAATTTGCATCGGGAATACTCACAATTTGTGCTTTGATTCCTAATGAAATGATAAGTAAAAATAATACGGTAAAGAATCGTTTTACTTTCATAGTAGATTGTTTTTTTTATAAATTTATTTGTAGAATTTCTTCTATAAAACTATAAATGAGAATTTGCAGGGTTTTGTTTAGAATTTAAAGTCTTCCGATCAGCTCCTGTAACTTTTCTTTTTTCCGCTGCGATACCGGTATCTGTGACTGATCCGACATAATCACAAACCCACCGTCCTTTTTGATGTAGGATTTCAGTTCATTCAGATTAATAAGATGGGACTGATGAATACGTTCAAAACCATGATCTCCCAAAAGCTCTTCATATTCTTTCAGGGTCTTTGAAATAATAACAGGTTTATGGTTTTTAAGATAGAATTTGGTGTAATTGTCTTCACTTTCGCAACGGATAATGTCTTTTATTTCAAACAGATGAATCCCGTCCGACGTAGAAAGAGCGATCTTTTTAAAATTTTCGGTCTTTTTGGTAATATTATCAAGAAGCAGTTCAATATGCTTATAATTATTGTTCTTGCTTTGGGCCTCCTTGATTTTTAAAACCACATTTTTCAGATCATCGGGATCCACCGGTTTCAGCAGGTAATCCAGAGCACTGAACCTGAACGCTTTGATGGCAAACTTTTCATGGGCGGTAATGAAAACTACCTGCGCGGAAACCTGCCCCCATTTTTGATTCAACTGCTCAAGAATATCAAATCCGGTCCCGTCATTCATTAAAATGTCCAGGAAAATAATTTCAGGATTCAGCTCTTCCACTATTTCGATACCCGTTTTTACGCTTTCCGCTTCTCCCGTAAATGTAATTTCAGGAGCATACAGCTTCAGCATTTCTTTCATGCCTTCGCGGAGATTGGCATCATCATCAATAATTACAGCACTAATCATAGTTAATTTTTTATGTATTCCAGGGGCAGTTCCAGGAGCACTCTGGTGCCCTGCACAGCACCGTCGGCTCCCTTTAATTCCCGAATGGTAAGATTCACTTTCTTTTTTTCGAGCTTTTCCAGAGTTTCCAGTCTCTTCTGCGAAATATCCATGGCCATCGATTTATGGATGTTCACCGAATTTTCTTTCAGCTTCTTGGAAATTTCGATACCGATTCCGTTATCTTCTATTTCGCAGATCAGCGATTCTTCCGTCTGTTCAAATCTGATTCCGATAAAACCCTTGCCTTCTTTCGGAACTACCCCGTGGATCACCGCATTTTCAATATACGGTTGAAG
Organism: Chryseobacterium sp. sg2396; assembly: GCF_042610505.1. Taxonomy (NCBI): domain Bacteria; kingdom Pseudomonadati; phylum Bacteroidota; class Flavobacteriia; order Flavobacteriales; family Weeksellaceae; genus Chryseobacterium; species Chryseobacterium sp. sg2396. The sequence goes on from NZ_JBHGAQ010000014.1 coordinate 131,983, forward strand.
CAGCAGAGACGGCAATGCCGTATCGTCCTCAATTAAAGGATCTTTGGAAATTTCAAAATCGAATTTCCGGTTAAACCTCAATTGCTCAAGCTCAAGGTAATTTTTCAGAGATTCAATTTCTTTATCAATCGTAATCAGGGATTCTTTGGAGAAATCAAGCGTCAGACGCATCAGTTTGGAAAATTTGGCCAGGTATTTTATTGCTTCTTCTTTGTCGTTCTGCATAATAAACGAAGAAATTGCGGCAAGGCAGTTGAATACAAAATGCGGATTCATCTGAAGATGGAGTGCCTTGTGCTGAAACTCGGCCAGTTGTTTTTGAAGCAGAATGGTTTTTTCCCTTTCCTTATTCCTGAAAAAGAAAAAGATGCCCGTTAATAGGATCAGAAGCATGAGGAACCCGAAATACCATTTCATTTTTTCGCGGTCTGTTTTTTCCTTTTGCTCGATCTTCTGTCTCTCAAACTCGAAATTCAGCTCGGTTTTGATGCGCTCTTTCGCATTTTCCGTTTTTAAAAGCTTTTCTTTCTCGCCATTATAATTCTTTAAATGGATGAGCGCCTGTTCCTTGTTGTCTTTCCTGTCGAAGATCATCGATAGAAGCTCCTCGCTTTTCACATTCGTTTCCGGTAAATTCAGCTTTTTAGAGATCGCAAGGCTTTTATTGGCCAGTTCCAGGGATTTATCCAGCCTGTTTTCATTAAAACAAATCCTACTTAAGAACAGGTACGTATTGGATAGCCCGAATTTGTCATCGATGCTTTTAAACGTCTCTTCCGCTTTCAGCAGATATTCTTTGGCCTTTTCAGGCTGCCTTTTTGAAATATAATACTGAGACAAGCTGTTATACAGTTCGCCCAGATCGCGGGTACTGGGGTTTTTCCTGAATTCATCCAACCCTTCATCAAAGAAAGCTTTAGCTTTTTCAGGGAGCTTTTTGTCAAGATAAATCAGGCCGATATTGGAGCAGACGGCTCCCAGCGAAGCTGCTCCGATGTTCTTTTGCAGGGTGTAGGATTTAAGAAAATAATGGAGCGCCTTCTCTTTGTCGCCGATCGACTGGTAAATAACACCGATATTGTTGTAAATCTTGGAAAGCTGTGCCTCATTATTCGTATCCTCATAGATGTTCATCGCTTTAAAATCATTGCCTAAAGCCTTCGAATAATCATTCTGTTCAGAATAGATAATGCCTTTGCTTCCGAATGTTTTGGCTAAAATTTCTCTGGTTTCCCGGTCGGCCCGGTTAAGATTGGTTAATTTTTTCTCGGTCAGATCAAAATACTGAAGCGCCTTACGGTAATTTCCAAGGATAATGCCGGAAGTTCCCAGATTCTGATAGGCCAGAACCTCTTCCTTTACGTTGTTTGTCTTTTTTGCAAGGCCCAGAGCCTCATGGGCAAACTTCTGCATGGCATTAGGGTCAGACGTTTTATAAGAGTCCGAAATCCGGTTCAGAAGCTGCGTTCTTTCAGAAGGATTGGTAGTTTGCCCCAAAACAGCCGCTAAAGAATCCGTCAATTTATTCTGTGCGTTAAAAAAAAGAGTAAACAGTAAAAAAATAAAAAAATAATTTTTTTTCATTAATTATAATTTAATCGCAAATTTAAATTAATCGAAACAGGAAAAAAACAGCAAATGAGAAATCTATGCTTTTCACTGAGAATTTGAAACTTTTAAGGCCAGAGGACGTTTAAGTGCAGTTTACATTTTAAATCGGAAGACTTTCTTTTACCGTTCTTAATTTTCTGAATTAAAATGAAGCAGGGTTTGTTTTCACTTCGGTACACTGATTTTACAGGCTGAAATCCCTCAGTTTCCCGGTGTTGAAAAAGCAGGATTTAGAATAGACTAAAAAAAACAGCAGAACAACCGGCCATGATCAGGGTAATTATTTCCCAGAATATACCTCCGATCGCTTATTTTTCCTTACATTCGGAATTATAAAATAACCTTTCATGATACAACTTCCTTTATCGAAACTTTCCAATGTAGGAACTACCATTTTCAGTACGATGACCCAACTTGCCACTGAACATGAGGCCATCAATCTGTCGCAGGGTTTCCCGGACTTTACGGCGGATCCTGAATTGCTGGATTATGTAAGCCGCTTTATTAAGCAAGGTTTCAACCAGTATGCACCGATGGGCGGAATGATGGTTTTAAAGGAAGAAATTGCAAAAAAGATCGAAAACAGCCACACTGCTATTTATCATCCCGATGCTGAAGTTACGGTGACTGCCGGCGGAACCCAGGCTATTTTTACAGCCATTGCCGCTTTTGTAAAAAAAGATGATGAAGTGATTATCTTCGAGCCGGCTTATGACTGCTATGAACCTACGATAGAACTTTTCGGCGGAATCATCAAGCGGTTTGAAATGAAAGCTCCTGATTATGAAATCGACTGGACTACCGTGAAAAATCTGGTTTCCGAAAAAACAAAGATGATCATCATCAACAACCCGAACAATCCCGCAGGAAAGATTCTCCGGGAAAATGATATTCAGGAACTGATCAAAATTGTGGAAAATACGTCCATCCTGATCCTGAGTGATGAAGTGTATGAAAATATTGTTTTTGATGGGAAACAGCATCTGAGTATTTGTCGGTATCCTGAGCTTAAAAACCGGAGCCTTCTGGTGGCTTCTTTCGGAAAACTTTTTCATGTCACCGGATGGAAAACCGGATATTGTGCAGCTCCGAAATACCTGATGGATGAATTCCGTAAGGTCCATCAGTTTAATGTATTTTCAGTTAATACCCCGATGCAGCTCGCTCTGGCAGAATATATGAAAAACCCGGAGCATTATCTGTATCTCAACCAGTTCTTCCAAGAAAAAAGAGACTTTTTAAGGCAGGGGCTTGCTACTACTCCTTTTACGCTGCTGGATTGCGAAGGAACCTATTTCCAGGCCCTGCAATATGATAAGATCTCTGACAAGAATGATTTTGATTTCGCCTCTGAACTGACTGTTACGCATAAAGTGGCAAGCGTACCGTTTTCATCATTTTACCAGAACAAGCGCGATGATAAAGTGATCCGACTGTGCTTTGCTAAAAAACAGGAAACCCTGGAAAAAGCAATTGAAAATTTATCGAAGGTATAAAAACGCTGGAATAAGGAAGCTGGATGCCGGAAGTTCTTTTTGGTCGGCATAACTGCCAATGGTATTTAATATTATATTCTTTAAAGTCAAAATTCATTTAAATTCCTTATTATTTTCCTGTGTTTTTAAATTTATTAAATCACTGAAAACAAATTAACTACTATCAAAATTTCATTAAAAAAAATCCCGATGGCTCAACCTTAAGCCAACGGGATTCTTTATTTCATCCGTTTAAATTGTTTTTACACAAGTTATAAAAACATTCCGCCGGACGCTTCAATGCGCTGCCCGTTGATCCAGCCCGCATCTTCCGTACAAAGGAATGCTACCACACCTCCGATGTCACCCGGAAGCCCGGCTCTTCCCAAAGCCGTTACTCCGGCTACCATGGCATTTACCTGCTCATCGTCTCTGGTTCTGCCGCCGCCAAAATCCGTTTCGATGGCTCCCGGCGCCACCACATTGGATTTGATTTTTCTTGCGCCCAGTTCTTTGGCCTGGTATTTCGTGAGCATATCTACAGCGGCTTTAATCGATCCGTAGACCGATGATCCGGCCAGGGCAAACCGGGCCAGCCCCGAAGAAATATTGATGATTCCGCCGCCTTCATTCATAAACGGCAAAAACTTCTGGGTTAAAAAGAATACACCTTTGAAATGGATATCCACCACATCATCCAGCTGTTCTTCCGTCACTTCAGAAATTGGCGAATACAAAGCGGTTCCCGCATTGTTTACCAAAAAATCAATATTTCTGCTTCCGGTGTTTTCTTCAAGATGATCGCCCACCGTTTTAATAAAAGCATCAAAGCTATTTACATTTTTGGTATCCAACGGGTAAGCAATGGTCTTTCTTCCCAATGTCCGGATTTCAGCGACCACTTTTTCCGCTTCTTCTTTATTGCTTTTGTAGGTGATAATTACATCCAGTCCTTTCTGTGCGATCTTTATAGCCGAATTTTTCCCTAAGCCCCGGCTTCCTCCCGTTACCAAAGCTATTTTTGTTCTTCTTTCCATTATTAAAACTATTTTTTGATGCTACAAAGTTCATATAATTAGAGGTTACCTTGTTTATCTTATTCAAATATAAATTTGCAAAATTCAAATCAGGAACGGAATTCCAAAGGCGTCAGAGAAGTCTTCTTTTTGAAAAAGTTAGAAAAATGCGCAATTTCTTCAAATCCCAGGGCATAGGCAATCTCAGAAACGTTCCATCTGGTCTGCTTTAAAAGGATCTTGGCTTCCTGTATCATTCTTTCTGCAATAATTTCAGTTGTTGTTTTTCCGGTACTTTCTTTTAATTTTTTGTTCAGATAATTTACATGAACAGCCAATCGGTCAGCATAATCCTTCGCTGTTTTCAGTCGCAGCCGATGATCGGAAGACTCAATCGGAAACTGCCTTTCCAAAAGTTCTAAAAACAGAAAAACTACCGTCATGGAACTATCGTAAGAGGTCGACAATTTAGAAGCCGGCTGCAGCTTCTGGCCGTAATGGATGAGTTCCAGCACATAGTTCCGGATCAGGTCATATTTAAAAATGTAGTCTGAGCTTATTTCCTTTTTAATTTTAATATACAATTGTTCAATTTCATCTGCAAGATTGTCTTCTATTTCAAACAGCGGAACATTCCCCGGCTGAAAAATAGGAAAATCTTCCAGAGTCGTATAAGATTTATCTTTTATGAAAAAATCTTCGGTAAAAACACAGAAACTCCCAGACTGATCCGGATCTTCCGGCATCCAGTGGTAGGGAACTCTCGGAGTGGCAAACAGTAAAGCATTCTTTTTAATCTGAATTACTTTATCGGCATATTCGGCACGATTCCTTCCTCTGATCAGGCTGATCTTATAGTATTTCCGCCGATTGTAGGGCATCTCCGAGGCAACTTTTACTTTTTCAATAACCTGTGCTATATCAAAGACATTGAAATGACCAATATCTTTATGCGGGCCTTTAGGAAAAACAGCATCCTGATCTGTGCCGAGTTTAGCGGCCATTTCACGATAAAAATCGTCAAGCGATGTGTAAGCCGTATAAGTTGTTTTTTCCATAGTCAGGATTTGCAAAATTCAAATGTAAGAAATAAATATTCTTATCGTAAATTCTACAAAATAAAAAAATTCCTCTTTTTTTCATACTAAAGTGATATACTAACCGAATATTTCATAAATTAGTGACAAGCAAATTAAAACAATATTCAAGTATGAAAAACCTAAACCTTATTCACGGAAAAAAACTGAATAAAAAAGCATTGCGCTCTATTTCCGGAGGAGCGATAGCCGATTGTTATGCAGGCGGCTGTCTGGATGAACTATGCCCTCCTCCAGCGAATGAATACGGCTGCACAATAGTTTCAATTTACTGTGCGCAAAAGGAATGCAGACCTGATGACTGCAAAACTTGTGAACCGATAAACTAAAATTATTATACATAATTTATTTAAAATCCATTATTATGAAAAATCAAAACCTAATTAACGGAAAGAAACTGAACAAAAAACAATTGCGCTCCATCGCCGGCGGATTACTAAACTGTATGGAGCCGATACTCTGTACCGATCCTCCATGCGATCCAACAATGTCAATGTGTACCAGAATTTCACCAGCATGTGCGCAGGCAGAATGCCGTCCATAATAATTTATATTTTACCTAAAATAATTTATACAATGAAAAATCAAAACCTAGTCAACGGAAAGAAATTAAACAAAAAACAATTGTGTTCTATTACAGGCGGGCTTCTAAATTGTTTTGAGACCAACTGTTCAACACCGGGCGGATGTCCGATTTTAAATGAATATGGCTGTATTACCATTTCAAAAGTCTGTGCACAAAAGGAATGCAGACCATAATAGTTATCTGATTTTTACCTTAATCAAAAAATCTATCAATATGAAAAATCAAAATCTAATCAACGGAAAGAAACTGAACAAAAAACAACTAAAATTGGTCACAGGAGGCTTACGGCAGTGTATTGATCCGTTTACAGGACAATGCGAAGTATATGGCAGACAATGCGCCGAATTTGAATGCCGCTATGTTATCGAACCGTAAAAATCAATACTTGATTTAAGTAAAAACGCTCCGGAAATTACTTTCCGAAGCGTTTTTCTTTATAACTAACTTTAATATTTTCTGTTATACATTGAATCTGAAATGCATGATATCACCATCCTTCACGATGTATTCTTTTCCTTCTACGGATAGCTTTCCGGCTTCTTTCACCTTTACTTCAGAACCATAATTAACGTAATCGTCATACTTAATCACTTCCGCACGGATGAACCCTTTTTCAAAGTCGGTGTGGATCACTCCGGCAGCCTGCGGGGCTGTCCATCCCTGTCCGATCGTCCAGGCTCTTACCTCTTTTACTCCTGCGGTAAAGTACGTCTGAAGCTTCAGCAGATCGTATGCTTTTCTAATCAGACGGTTCACGCCCGGTTCAGTAAGTCCGAGTTCATCAAGGAAAATCTCTCTTTCCTCGAAAGTTTCCAGTTCGTTGATGTCCGCTTCGATCTGCGCAGCCAATACAACAACTTCTGCCCCTTCATTTTTAGCCATTTCTTCGATCTTGCCGATCCATTCGTTTCCGTTCTTGATGGAGTTTTCGTCTACATTACAAACGTAAAGCACCGGCTTGTTCGTCAACAGCTGAATTTCGCCGATAATTGATTTTGTAGTATCGTCGGTAGCAAATTCTCTTGCGTTCTTACCGTCTTCCAGGAATTTTTCAAGACTCTGAAGGGTCTCATAAACCAGGATGTCATCTTTTTTTCCGGACTTGATGAATTTTTTTGCCTTTTCAACCGCTTTTCCTACGGTCTCCAAATCTTTTAGCTGAAGTTCGATATCAATGATCTCCTTATCTCTCAACGGATCCACCGAACCTTCTACGTGAACGATATTTCCGTTATCGAAACATCTTAAAACATGGATAATCGCTTCGCATTCACGGATGTTTGCCAGGAACTGGTTTCCTAACCCTTCTCCTTTGCTGGCCCCTTTTACAAGACCGGCAATGTCTACGATCTCTACTACCGCCGGCAATACTCTCTCAGGCTTTACTATTTTTTCCAGCTCGAACAACCGCTGATCCGGCACGGAAACCGTTCCGAGATTCGGTTCGATGGTACAGAAAGGATAGTTGGCCGACTGGGCTTTGGCGTTGCTCAGGCAGTTAAAAAGAGTTGATTTACCTACATTCGGTAAGCCTACGATTCCACATTTCATAACGTAAGATTCAAATTTAATGTTTACCGTCCGGGATTTGATGTTATTAAAACCCTGAACTTTCAGCGGGCAAAGATAGTGATTTTAGCGGGAGTTTCATAATAAAAAAATCTGCCGGGACTCGGCAGATCTTAATAAATTTTCTTTCAGTGGGTGTTTTGTATGTTTACGGATTCGCTCCGGTGGCATCCTGTGCCTGTTCCGCGTCATCCGGTAATGTTTCCAGGGTTTTATCAAGCGTGAATAACGATTCATCAGTCGCTCTGTCGCCGCCTGCAATTTTCAGTTTATCGATCAGGTTCATCGCAAAGGTTTCTTCTTCGATCTGTTCTTTCACAAACCACTGAAGGAAATTCCATGAAGCCCAGTCTTTCTCTTCAAAAGCCATATCCACCAGCTTATAAATGGCTGTCGTATTGTCTACCTCATGTTGAAAAACCAGGTCGAAGCAGTTTGTAAGGCTAGTCGGTTCCGCTCCCGGTGCAGGTAGCTCGGTAATTTTCGGCTTTCCGCCTCTGTTCAGCACATACTGCATGAATTTCACGGCATGGTCTCTTTCTTCCTGTGCGTGACGGAATAAAAAGTTGGAGATTCCGGCATATCCTTTATCGGCCGCCCAGATGCCGTACGAAAAATACGTTCTCGATTGGAGATCTTCCGTGTTCATCTGATCGCTTAATGCCTGTTCAAGTTTAGCCGAAAGTCTGTTGGTATTCATAATTTATATTTTTAAAGTGATTATAAGCTACCGATGCAAAAATGGTTCCGCGAAATTCCGTTATTTCAGCAAATCCAGGCGCATCTTTTCATAAAACGCTGAAATACTATATTTTACACCATAATTTATAGTTATTCTAAACTTCTGCCGGTAATTTCATACAATGAGTTTTTATCCTTTCCTCTTTTCATGACATTATTTTTCAGAAGCTTTTCCCGCTTTCCGTTGCAATCTTTTTTTTCAAAAAAGGATTTCCACTGCAATCGGGGCTAGGGCGGTCGTCTTTTGCTTCTCCCTTAGTCCAGCGTCAATGGTGAATTCGCTTTGCCGGTGAATAGTGAATTTATTAAAGTTTAATGAGAAAACGAATGCGAATTCAGTATTGATTATTTATTTTTTATCGAAGAAAAATTCAGTATTCACTATTCACCGGCGAAGCAAAATTCACCTTTTCACGACCACCCCGTCAAAAATTCCTTTCAGAATTTTCGCCACCCCTCCAAAATTTGGAGGGCAATTGAGATTAAAATATTTACTTTAGACTTTTGATTGTTAATGGATTGCGCAGAGGCACAATTTTTCGTTATAATAATAACGTTGAAAGGCACAGGGAATTTGACGCTGTTAAATTTTAATACCGGTTGAATTGATGCTTTATTGTATCTGTTCTCCTAAAATCATCAGCGTTCTACAATTTTATCAAAGATAAAATCCTTGCGACTTAAGAACGCACAGTATTTAATATTCTTTGCGGCTTTGCGCTTTCCCACATTAACCTAGTTTAAATTCACTATTCACTTGCACAGCAAAATTCACCATTCACAATAAACATAGGCCAAAAAAAATTCCCGCAGACTAACTACAGGAATTAAGTTGTTTTACGAAGCAATTCATTATTTCAGCATTTTTGCCGTGTAATCGCTTTCGTTGCCCAACCGGTCAACGGCCTTGATGGCGGCGGCAGTCAATGTTTTTCCGTCTTTCATTTTCGGGATTTCTTTGGAAAGCTGATCGAGGGTCAGGATTTCGGTTTCCCATCCGCCATTGTACTGGGTAAATAAAACCCACTGGAAAACGTCTTTTATATTTTTTGTACTCCAGCTTACCTGTACGGAACTTCCGTTGTCGTTAATGAAGAGGCTCGGCGTCTGCAAAGGGATGGTTTTGATCCATGGGGATTTCGGCACAAGCGCTTTTTCTTTGTAGGGTCCGTTTTTCAATACCGGAAGCATATTGGCATTTTTTGTAAGTCCGGCAATGCTCCAGTGGATTTCTCCGGCGTCATTGCCCAAAACCTGTCGGGAAACTTCAATCTGATTTTTAATTTCTGTCGGACGGTCCGGAGAACGGATTTCCACCGTATTCAGTCCCGGCCAGAGATGGCGGTTCATTGTATTTTCTGACTTCCACCAGCTCAATAACGCTTCAAAAGGCTGTCCTTTGGATTCGATCGGCCAGTAGAGCTGAGGCGAAAAATAATCGACCCAGCCTCTATTCAGCCATAATTTGGCGTCAGCATACAACTCGTCGTACTGCGAAGAACCGGTAATTCCTGCCGGATATCCCGGTTTCCAGATCCCGAACGGACTGATCCCGAATTTCACATAATTTTTCTCAGCATGGATTTCTTTATAAATCCGCTCCACAAATTTATTAACATTGTCCCTTCTCCAGTCTGCCCTGCTTAAAGTTCCGCCGCTGCTTACATACGCACTCCAGGTTTTATTGTCAGGAAAATCTGCCCCTTTGTTGTAAGTGGCATACGGATAAAAATAATCGTCGAAATGAACGGCATCGATGTCGTATCTTTTAACAATATCTTTTACGACATTGGAAACGTGTCCCTGTGTTTTCGGATCGGCAGGATCAAACCAGTACATTCCGTTTTTCAGCCGGATGACAATATCGGAAAGTTTGTTGACCATCGACAGGCTGTTCGGGGAACCTCCGTTGGAATGATGGGCCCGGTACGGATTCAGCCAGACATGAAGTTCAAGTCCCCTTTTGTGTGCTTCTTCCGTCCAGAATTGCAGCGGGTCGTAATTCGGATAAGGTGCAACGCCGGTCTGCCCCGTTAAAAAGTAGGACCACGGTTCCAGGTTGCTGGTGTACAAAGCATCGGCAGAGGGCCGTGCCTGGAAGATAACCGCGTTGAAATTATTGTCTTTCAGCATATCCAGCATGGCAATCGCTTCTGCCTTCTGCTGTTCTACTGATAAATTGTTTCTTGAGGGCCAGTTGATGTTCGCTACACTCGCAATCCAGGCGCCGCGGAATTCCCTTCTTATTTCGGGAAGAACGGTCCTGAATGTTTCATCCGCCGGCGGAATGGCAGCCACAGGTTTCGGCGGGAGATCCGGTTTTGGTTTTGAAACTGGAGGTTTTACAGGAGTTGCCGCTTTTTGTGATGCACAGGAGGTCAGCGTAACGGCTGAACATAAGATGAGGGTATATTTAATATTCCGGAGGTTCATATAACAAAAATAAGGTTAATCTTTTATTTTTAAATCATACGGATTAATGAAGTTTTACATATTAAAGAGGTCTTATCATTTGAACCAGCTGTTTTTCCAGGAATAAAGAATTGAATTGATCTGTCTATGAAAAAATGATTCATCTCTGTAGATTCAATGAAAACCTATTTAAATTTCTGGTTTATTTTTAACATTAATAGCTTATTTAGATTTACCTTTCATATTTTAACATTAAGAATTTAAGGTATTTTAGCCTGAAAAAATCAATGTGCAGACTGCCTGGCGATATTCGCTTAAATCAATTGAAATCATCGTATTAAAGTGAAGAATAAACAAAGTTTATTTAATTCAGAAAATTAAGATGAAGAGAATGACGAAAAACATTTTAAGTAAGAATTTAAACATCCTCTAAGTTGACATGATCAAAACAATCCTATTTCTGCAACCTTTCTCTTTGCACAAAGCCTTCCTGGTTATCTGCCATTTTTACATGATACCACAAACCGGTCGCAGTAAGAATTTTTACGGGAATTTTGTTACTGATAAATGTCAGGCTTTCATATTTCGTTCCCGGACCTGAACGGAGATTAGTCCCTGCTTTAATCACTTTTTCTTCCGGTATTTTTGCTGTAGCGCCGGAAGCCTGCACCGGACGCTTTCTGATGTACGGATACGGATCCACCGCCCCACCGGTTGTATAGATTCCGAAATGCAAATGGGTCGGACCGCCCGCAGCATTGCCGGTATTTCCAATTCTTCCGAGCGTATCACCGGTTCTTATCTGCCTTCCGCCTTCCGTCAGGATGCTGTCAAGGTGCGCATAATAATAGGAATTTCCCAGGATACCGTCCCTGAGCCAGACCTGCTTCCCACCAAGGCCCTGGTTCCCGGTACGGGTGATGACCCCATCCGTTACCGCAACCACCGGTGTTCCGCGCGATGCAAAGATATCCACTCCTTCATGGCTCCTTCCGCCTCCGTCGCGGCTGGCTCCCCAAAAGCTTTGGACGTCACGGTTACCTTTTCCGGCTACCGGAAATGCAATGGACGGCTGGGTATATATTTTCAGTTCAAACGTATTCCGGTATCCGATGTCAGGCTGAATAACGACTTTATGCAAACCGCTGCTTTCGGTAAACCGGGTGAATCTTCCGTTTTCCAGAATTTTACTTTTGGCCTTTCCGGCATCTGTATCCGGCTCAAACACATCAACAAATATTTTTGTCTGCGGCACCACTCCTGTGGCTTCGATCACCAGCAGATCACCCTGTTTCAGTTCGAGTGAATACCCAACGGCATCCTGTTGAGGCTGATCAGCAAAAAAGGTAAAGGCATTGCTTTCTCCTATGGTAAGACGATTGGCAATGGCTGAGGAGAAGCTGTTTTTCCATTGCACCATCAGGCTGTCGGCTCCGGAATAGCTGCGCTCGTAGCGGACCCGTTCGGAAGCCTCGAAGATTTTGCCGGGTATTTTCAGTTCTTTGCAGGTGGTTACTGCAAAGATGATTAGGGATAAAAAGAATATTCGTTTGAGGGTGTTCATAGCACACAGAAATACAAAAACTTGGCCGTGAACCAGCCCGGAATATAGTTTTTAACACATTAGACATATGAGATATAGACTAAACTTTGAAAATATTTCAGAACACAGTAGAGGAAAATCGAAGATTTTTAATAATTAACGTGGATTCGAGTTACAAACCATACTTAAAAGGCTGAAAGAGGGGTGCTGGATGCGGGAAGCACTGTCTTTTAAGGATATTACCCATAATTTTGAATATCAGCTAATTTTTTTGTACTACGCTAAAGCCTATAAGATTTTCATTTATCTTTCAATTCCATTAAATTGCTTAAAAACAAAGAATTACTGTCGAATTCACGTTAATTACGGTATTAACTTGTGTCTTCCGTTTGAATTTTAACCACAAAAGGGACAAAAGAAATTTGTACTATATAAAGAAGTTTAATAATTTATGACGGAGAAAGCGCACAAATTTTTTTAAAAAATCAGAGATTTTTTATTTACCTAATATTATATGTGGATTTCTCCCTTGCAGGGCTTGGATGTTTCCGAATGTTTTGACACCTGGCTGCACCCGGTGCTGATGATAAGCCACCCTTTCAGGGCTCAGTCGTAAGGAACGGCGATCCAGATGACTGAGCGGAACCGGAAACCCCATAACAATCTGTGAAAATCTGTGCCATCTTTGGACAATAAAAAAGCCTTCCGCAAAAACGGAAGGCTGTATGATGTTCTGCAGCAATGGCGAAGATGCCGGTTGCCCGGATCAATGTTGAAATTATGCTTTTGCTCCTCTTTCCACTCTTTTTCTTTCTTCTTCAGAAAGGATTTTTTTTCTCATACGGATGAAGTTCGGAGTTACCTCGATGGCTTCGTCACCCTGGATATATTCCATGCACTCTTCCAGAGAGAATAAGATTTTCGGTGCTACACCGGTATCTTTGTCTTTTCCGGAGGCTCTCATATTGTTCAGCTGTTTTGCTTCCACGATGTTTACCACAAGATCACCCGGTTTGTTCTGTTCCCCGATGATCATTCCTGCATAGATCTCCTCACCCGGATCCACGAAGAATTTCCCTCTGTCCTGAAGTTTAGCGATAGAATATTCGGTAGCCGGTCCCTGGGTCTTGCTGATCAATACCCCGTTGTTTCTTCCTGGAATCGCTCCTTTAAAAGGCTTGTATTCTGTGAAACGGTGGGCCATGATGGCTTCACCGGCAGTGGCCGTAAGCATCTGTGAACGCAATCCGATAAGACCTCTTGAAGGAATCTCGAATTCCATGTGCTGCATTTCCCCTTTGGTTTCCATGATGTGAAGATCCCCTTTTCTCTGGGTAGCCAAGTCGATTACTCTTGAAGCATATTCTTCAGGAACGTCAACCACTAAAGATTCGTAAGGCTCCAGTTTTTGTCCGTTTTCATCTTCTCTCAGGATTACCTGCGGCTGACCGATGGTCATTTCGTACCCTTCTCTTCTCATCGTTTCGATAAGAACCGATAAGTGAAGAATACCTCTACCGAATACAAGGAAGGTATTGGCATCATCCGTCTGCTGAACCCTTAAGGCTAAGTTTTTCTCCAATTCCTTGGTCAATCTTTCTTTCAGGTGATTGGAAGTAACATATTTACCGTCTTTTCCGAAGAACGGAGAGTTGTTGATGGAGAACGTCATGTTCAGGGTAGGCTCGTCGATGGCCGTTCTTTCCAATGGTTCAGGGTTTTCAAGGTCTACAAATGAATCCCCGATCTGGAAGGCATCGAAACCTACTACGGCACAGATATCCCCTGCCTGAACTTCGGTTACTTTTTTCTTTCCTAATCCTTCGAAAACGTAAAGTTCCTTTACTTTTCCTTTTACGATTTTACCGTCTGCCTGGGCAAGACCGATCCATTGTGATTCTTTCAGTTCGCCTCTCGTTACTTTTCCGATCGCGATTCTTCCTAAGAAAGAAGAGAAGTCAAGAGAAGTGATCTGCATCTGAAGGTTCCCCTCGGTTACCTGCGGAGCCGGAACGTACTGTAAGATTCCATCCAGTAACGGCAAGATATCTTCCGTCTGCTCCAATGAAGTGTTGAACCATCCTTGTTTTGAAGATCCGTAGAACGTAGGGAAATCCAACTGCTCTTCAGTCGCTTCCAGGTTGAAGAACAAATCGAATACCTGATCGTGAACTTCGTCCGGACGGCAGTTCGGCTTGTCTACTTTATTGATGACCACCAATGGTCTTAATCCTAATTCCAACGCTTTCTGAAGTACGAAACGGGTCTGCGGCATCGGCCCTTCGAAGGCATCCACCAACAGGATCACCCCGTCTGCCATTTTCAATACCCTTTCCACTTCCCCACCGAAGTCGGCGTGACCGGGGGTATCGATTACGTTGATTTTTGTATCTTTATACGTAACAGAAATATTTTTTGATAAAATGGTAATCCCTCTCTCTCTTTCAAGATCATTGTTATCCATTATCAGTTCTCCACTTTCCTGATTTTCTCTGAAAATGTTCGTTGCATGAATGATTTTATCAACCAGAGTCGTCTTCCCGTGGTCAACGTGTGCGATGATCGCAATATTTCTAATGTTTTGCATGAATGATTTTTACGGGTGCAAAAATAGTGATTTTAAATCAAATACCGTGTATGAAGACTAATAATTTAACAAATTCATAATGAGAACTTTAGTCTCGTACCGTGAAAAGCTGTGTTTAAACCATAATAGGAATAAAAGGCTTTTAACACATAAGCCACATAAGATTTTTAGATTGATGGATTGTGCAGACTTCAGAGCACATGAGATTAAAAATCAAATATTTTTTCATTGGCATCTGTAAATGAATGACCGTCTGGTGGCTGAGCGGAGCCCAAGCCACCTTTTTCGATAAACTGCCCAATTATAACCACAAAAATAACAAAAGAAACTTTGTTTACATGAAAAGTTGAATACTTTATGGTAAACAAGTCCATAAAAGTTTTTAAAAATCAGAGATTTTTATCGGATCATTCAAATTAACGGCAATCACAGTGTATCGCACAAAATGCTGAAAATTCAAAGGATTTTACTACACAGATATTTTTCCTACAGAGCAAATTGGTTTTATAACAGTAGAAAATTGACCATTGATGAGGTACAGGCAGTAATCCAATCTGTTCAGGAAGCCATATTCCATAGGAATATCATCTGTGTAGAAAAAAAGATTGCCATGAACAGCACGCCGTAGGTGTGTGATCTACCCTGTGCAGCATGTTGGTGAAAGATAGAACTCCGCTGGAGTTCAGCTCCCCTGCTGATATTTTTGCTACACAGATATTGCTCCTCCGGAGCAAATTTGTTTTATAACATTGGAAAAATTGACCATTGACCAACGAAGCAGATTAATGATTAACAAATGCAAATAACGAATTTTGCTCCGCAAGTCAATGTTGCTGAGCAGGTGAATTTCAGGCTGACGCTAAATTGACCATTGACCAGCGAAGTGAATGACCATTGACTACTAACTCCCGGTGAAAATAAGACCTGCTGCCCTAGCCCTGATAGAAGCGGCTACCCCACAGCGGGGCTGGCGGGTTGGAGTGTGCCGGGTTTGGCGGCGGCGTGCCTTGGAGAGCGTTGGCGCGAGGAGTAATAGCGGATAGCAGGATCAAGCTCCTGAAAAAAACTCCGGTTGTTTAAAAAGGGATCGCCCATAATCAAAAGGCTATTTTCTTCGTTTGAAGGGATTATTTGAAAGCCTTGATAAGAGGACATAAAAAAGGCCCGGATCGTTTGACCAAGGCCTTTTTATTGTTTCAGTATAAGGTTTATACGGTTTGCTCTTCATGTTTCCCTTCGTTGATCTCCTCCACCATCTTTTTGTTGAAGGCCGGTAAATCTTCAGGGGTTCTGCTGGTTACCAGTCCGTGGTCGGTTACCACTTCGCTGTCTTCCCATTGTACGCCAGCGTTTTTCAGGTCCTGGCTGATTGATTTTACGGAAGTCATGTTTCTGCCTTCCACTACCCCTGCGTTGATCAAGATCTGCGGTCCGTGGCAAATGGCTGCTACCGGTTTGTGCTGCTCGAAGAAATCCCTTACGAAAGACAGGGCCGATTCATTGGTTCTCAGCTGGTCCGGATTGATCACTCCGCCCGGCAATACCAAGGCGTCATAATCGGAAGCCGATGCTTCGTCTAATGTTTTATCCACCGGATATTCCTGCCCCCAGTCTTTTTCCGCCCATGCTTTGATGGAACCTGATTCCGGACTTACGATGTGTGCCGTCCATCCCTGTTGTTCCAAATGCTCTTTCGGTGATTTCAGTTCGCTTTCTTCAAATCCGTGGGTTGCCAAAATGGCGATTTTTTTAGACATAATATTAAATTTTTTGGTGTTTACAGTTCAGATAGAAGAAAAAATGGTGCCGTGGGAAAAATACAAATGCTAAATGTTTGTTAAAAGATAAATTGCCTGTCAGGGTTTATTGAATAGATAAGTTTCCAAACGCCACGGTCGCAAGGTTTTTTTTTAAAAGCGTTGAAAATATTTTTCTGTCGATAAGGAACTTCGTTCAGCTAATGATAGCTGCAATTATATGATAACTAAAGATCTGCCGCATCTGCAAAGTCTGCGTTCGAAAAAAGACGTCGATAGGCCCAGCCTCCTTAAAATGGATGTTTCAGTTTCAGAAATGATAAAGCAGCGCGTAGATGATCAGCCCTTGAAGGAGGATAATCAGCCCGGTTTTGATCAGGAAGGAAGTTTTGGAGGTTTTATGCCGGTAGGAGATCATTCCGAGGATGGCGCCGGCGGTTCCGCCCATGAAGGTTAGGAAAAGGAGCAAAGATTCCGGGATCCGCCGCTGATGCTTTTCGGCCCTGCGTTTGTCGAGGCCGAAGGTGAGGAAGGTAATCAGGGTCGAGATAAGGAAAAAATACTTCATGAGGGACAAAGGTAGGAATATTCCGGGAAGTCTGGTGGTGAATGGTGAATAGTGAATTTAAAGAAGTTTTGCCTGAACACAGAGGTCACGGAGTTTTTTATACACATACCGTTTTCAAGTGTCACTAAGCCGTTTCACTTACAGGAGCACACCGAGTTTCTGATAACCGTAGATTGTTGGAAAACGCAACGGCGCAAGAGAATTTTAAATCTTTACGTGGAAAGGCGCAAGGATTTTATCTTTGATAAAATGGTGGAACGCTAAAAATACCTTAACCGCAATTCCCATCCTTTGGAGGGGTGGCGAAAATCCAAAGGATTTTTGACGGGGTGGTTTGGAGTGAATGGTGAATTTGAAGCAAGCTTTTGCTGAACACGGAGTACACGCAGATCTTTTTATACCAACTATTTTCAACTGTCACTAAGCCGTTTCACTTACAGGAGCACACCGAGTTTCTGATAACCGTTGATTGTTGGAAAAACGCAACGGCGCAAGAGAATTTAAAATCTTTACGTGGAAGGACGCAAGGATTTTATCTTTGATAATATTGTTAATCGCTAAAATATACCTTAACCGCAATTCCCCTCCGGACCGGAGGGATGGCGAAAATTCAAGGAATTTTTGACGGGGTGGTTTTAGAGTGAATGGTGAATTTGCACCAAGCTTTTGCTGAACACAGATGACACGGAGTTTTTAAAAATACAAGCTGTTTTCAAGTTTCACAAAGCTACTTCGATAGGCTCAGCATAAACTGTTCTACTTGTAAGAGCTCACAGTGTTATCTACCCTATCTGCGAGAAACCTACTTTTGAAACCCGTTTCACCATTTTCAAACTGTTTGGGAATTGACACCGTAATTTTTTATTTTTGTTTTATCTAAAATTAAAAATCAATGACCGTACACGATCTGGTGGGCAGCTATACTGTCCAGGGCAGCAACCAGGAAGCGACCGATGCTGTTACTTATCACGGCTTTCTTACCCTTTCGCTGGATGAGAACCACCGCATCCTTGCCCAATGGCTCATCGGCGACCACGAACAGCACGGCACCGGGTTCTACAAAGACGGAATCCTGGTGATCAACTTCCGGTATGAAGGGAAAGACCAGACTTACAAAGGTGTTGCTGTGTACCGTTGCCTCACTCCCGATGTGCTGGACGGATTCTGGTCGGAGAAGCACGGGGACCCAAGGTTTCTGGGGAGTGAATTTTGTGTAAGAATTAAGAATGTGGGGATTTTGAATTAAAGATTTGTGCTTTATCAATCAGCCGGCTGATCCATTCTTTGCTCACTTAAAGTAGGCAAGTTCAAAC